>NZ_JBJIAM010000004.1:0-463736 GCF_045310815.1 Mycobacterium sp. SMC-19
AGTGTGGCTGCGGGCAACCCGAATTCGAGGCTGGTGGCGGTGAAGCTGGCGACGACGTCGGGGCCGCTGACGCGGCGGTGGGCGGTGCACGCCAGTAGGTAGCGGGAGTGGTCGTCGAGCCAGTTGAGGATCTCGGTGTCGGTGCCATCAGCCAGGGGCCAGTGGGTGAAGTCCGATTGCCAGCATTCGTTCGGTTGTTCGGCGGCGAAGCGGTGGTAGGAGCTGCGGGGGCGTTTGCGTGGTTGGGGGGTGATCAGGCCGTGGTGGTGCAGGATGCGCCGGATGGTGGAGGTCGATGGCACTGGCAGGCCTTGGCGGGCCAGGTGGTTTTGCAGGGTGATGGGTCCGGCGTCCAGGCCTTCGGCGGTGAGTTTTTCGCGAAGTAAAACGATGGCGGCGATGACGTCATCGGAGATCCTGCGGGGGTTGCTGGCGGGGCGTCGGGAGCGGGGTGCAAGCGCATCGAGGCCGCCGGCACGGTAGCGGGCTAATAAGCGGTAGAGGTGTTGGCGGGATAGCCCGTAGGTGCGGGCTGCAGCAGTCACCGACAGATTTCCGCTGAGGACTTCCAGGACGGCCACACGCGCTTTGGACATGACCCATGACTGTCACCTATGACCCGACTCATCGACCATCACCGCAGGTGTCACCCATGTCCCGACTCACCTGTCACCTATGTCGTGAACTCACACACCCCCTCGGACACTTTTTCTTGTGATGAAGTCGGGTCATCGGTTATGGCCCGCTCCGACCATGTGGGGTTTCGCCCGGCTTTGAGCGATAGCTACTGCAGTGAGCCGGGATTGACCGAAAGAGTCGCTCAAAGGCGGGCAACGCTCCTGCCGGCCGACGGCAAGGCACGCCGGTCAGCATGGTCAGGCTCCGCTTTGGCCGGCTGCGGCATGGCCGAGCTGAATCACCAAAGCCCCAACAGTCGTACGCTCGATGGGGAGATGACTCGTCCAGGCGCGTACCTTCGCCAGTCGGCGCCACGCACCTTTGACAACCGCCGTGACGCCGGCCGGGCCCTGGCCGGTCTCGTAACGGCCTACCTGCCCGGCGTATCGAGCACCCAGGGCCTGGTGGTGCTGGGATTGGCCCGCGGCGGAGTGCCGGTCGCCTGGGAGGTCGCCGCGGCGCTGCGGGCGCCGCTGGACGTGTTCCTGGTCCGCAAGCTCGGTGTGCCGCAGCAGCCGGAGTTGGCGATGGGTGCGTTGGCCGGCGGCCAGGTGGTGATGAATGACGAGGTGGTCCGCAGCCTGGGTATCAGCACCGACGTGGTGGCGTCGGTGATCGAGCGCGAGACCGCCGAATTGCGCCGCCGCGAACGTGTCTACCGCGGCGACCGGCCGGCGGCCGATCTGCGCGGCCGGGTGGTGATCTTGGTCGACGACGGAATCGCGACCGGAGCCAGTGTGCTGGCGGCGGTGCGGGCGGTCCAGGCGGCCGAACCGGCCTCGATCATCGTCGCGGTGCCGGTGGCGCCACGCTCGGCGTGCCGAAAGATCGCCCAAGAGGCCGACGACGTCGTCTGCGTCACGACCCCCGACGCCTTCGATGCAGTAGGGCAGGCCTATCGCGACTTCGACCAGACCGACGACGACGAAGTGCGAGACCTGCTGGCCGCACCGACTACCAGGCGAGCAGCGGGCTAATCGGCCGGGTGCGCGGCGATATCGTCGGCGGTCTCAGCGGCCGCCTCGGCGGCCTCAGCGTCGAAGTCCGCCACCGCAGCGGCGTCGGAACTCTCGATGTCGACACTGTCGTCATCGTCGGCGGGAAACTCGTCCTCATCGACAGCGTCCCCGGCAACCACTGGGGCTTCGACCGCAGGGGCGTTCGCGCGCCGCTCCCGCAACGCGTCCACGATCAGCAGCAGCACGCCCAGCACGCTCGCACCGATACAGACCCAAGCCACCAGCGCATTGCTGGTGACGACGGCGAATACCAATGCGGCAAGGCCGATTACCGCCAATACCAATGCGATCACCAGCATCGAATCACCTCCAGTCCGACGGACGAACTATTCGACTCCGACGGTCAGTTGGTGCCGCGGTTGAAATGGTTGAACCCGCCGCCGTCGCCGGTGGCGCTGCTGTCGACCGGCGCCGCCGAGCCGCGCTGGCCCAGCTCCTCGAGCTGCGATTCCAGGTAGGTCTTGAGCCGGGTGCGGTACTCACGCTCGAAGGTGCGCAGTTGTTCGAGACGGCCTTCCAGCACGGTGCGCTGCTGGTTGATGGTGCCCATGATCTCGGAGTGCTTGCGTTCGGCGTCGGCCTGCAGGGCGTCGGCCTTCTCCTGAGCCTGGCGCAGCTGGGTCTCCGAGCGAGTCTGGGCGTCTGTCAGCATCGCGTCGGCGCGCTGACGGGCTTCGGCGACCGTCGTCTCCGCGGTCTGCCGTGCCTCGGTGAGGATCTGGTCGGCGTTGGCGCGGGCGTCGGCCATCAGCTTCTCCGACTCGGCCCGGGCGGTGCCGGTCAACCGGTCGGCGGTGTCCTGGGCCAGGCTCAGCACGCGGGCCGCCTTGAGGTGCTGCTCCTCGGAAGGTGCTTCCTGGACCGCCGGTGCGGCGACCACCGGCTGCGGCGGTGCCACCGGCTCGGGGGCGGGCTCATAGACCGGGATCGAGGGGATCGACTGGGCGCCGCCACCGGCACGAGCCGCGGCCAAGTCCTGGTCGAGCTCGCTGACCCGCTGACGCAGGTCGGCGTTCTCCTCGATGAGGCGAGTCAGCTCGGTCTCCACCAAGTCCAGGAAGGCGTCGACCTCGTCCTCGTTGTAGCCGCGCTTCCCAATAGGCGGTTTGCTGAACGCGACGTTATGTACGTCGGCAGGTGTTAGTGGCATCGTCTGCCCCCTTGAGTCAGGTAGTAGTAGCGCCGATCGGGCACGGTAGTCGACCGGGAAAACGCTCGCCGTGTGTAACTGCCGTCCATCCTGTCACATCCGCCGCTGTGCTCGGCAATGTGAATGATATTAAGAGCGAATTTCAAATTGCTGCCACAAAAGTCACGCTTTGGCAAACGCAAGCCCTGACGGCGATCGGCGATCCGCGCCGGTGAGCGGCGCAGCAGCCCGCCGCGGCTAGACCAAAACCCCCGGGAACTGGGGTTCGGGCTACCACCGGCAGTCGTCGGCGGTGCCGCCCTTCCGGTTGCGGGCAGCAAAGCGCTTAGGCGTCCAGCCAGCGAAATGTGATCTATTTCGCTGGGTGTCCAAACGTGTCGCCAGCCGGTCCGGCGGCCCCGCCCGGCCCCCGGGGGGTACCGGTCCGGCCACCCGCGCCGTATTATTCACAATCGCGACCCGTAATTATTCATGGCGAGGTCGCTCCGCGCGGGACCGACCGGAGGGACACTCGGGAATGACAAGCAATGACGTGGTCATGGCGACCAGTGCGGCGGACTCGGCAGCCGTCGACGAGATCCGATCTCGCTACGCCGAACTCCTCGGCCGCCAGGCCGCCCTGGGCGCAGCGCTCTTCGCAGCGGTCGGCTCGACAGACCCGGCTTTCGGCGAGGCGCACCGCGCGGTGCAGGCATCCATCGACCAGGTGGTGCGGCCGCAGTTGCAGGCCGCGGTGGGGCTGATCTTCCCCGCCCTCGCCGGCGTCGAGCGTTCGCGGCTACTGGTGGAAGGCCTGCTCGGTGACATCCAACTGATCGAGCAGGTGGCGGTTCGAATCGCCCACGGCACCGACCGGGTGCAGTTGGTCGCGCACGCGGAGGCGCTGCGGGTCCTGCTGGAGGCGCTGCTGGGTAAGGTCGCCGACCTGTTGCTGCCCGCGCTGGCGCAGGCCAGCGGTGTCTCGCTGGCCGCACTGGCCGCCGAACTTCCCGGCCTGGACGACGTCGCGTCCGGGCCCGCCCAACCCGCCAATCCCGGCCCTGCGGCCCACGGACACGAGGGCCACACCGGGTGCGGCTGCGGCGAGGAAGACGACGAGATGCCCGAGCTCGATGTGCGGGAGATTCCGCACGCCATCCGGCACGCGACGGTGTTCGGCGCCTTCGACGCGGTCCCGGTGGGCGGTTCGATGCTGCTGGTGGCCCCGCACGACCCGCTGCCGCTGCTGCGCCAGCTCGCCGAGCGCAGCGGTGGCCGGCTGGCGGTCGGCTACGAGGAGCGTGGCCCCGAGGCGTGGCGGTTGCGACTGACCCGGGTCTGAGTTCTCCGGGCCGCGGCCGTCACGCGGCGTGCTGCAGGGCCAGTTCCATGCCGACGAACGCGATCAACAGCAGCACCATGATCGAGAGATCGATGCGCACCGCGCCGATGGTCAACTGCGGGATGAGGCGTCGCAGCAGCTTCACCGGTGGATCGGTGATGCTCATGATCAGCTCCAAGATCACCACGGTGGCACCCGTTGGGTGCCAGTCACGGCTGAACGAGCGGATGAACTCGATGACGATTCGGGCGATCAGCAACAGCCAGAAGACAAATAGCGCGATACCGAGAATCGTGAAGAACAGCGCCAACGGAATGCGACCTTACTGACGAGGGTGTGCCCGCATCAGCAGTGCTGACCGGCTCGACTGCCGTTCCAGCCTACCGATACGCGTAGAAGCCGGTCTCGGCGATGCGGCGACGCTCCTCCGGAGACACGTCGACGTCGGCCGGCGACAGCAGAAACACCTTGGTCGCGACCTTGTCGAAGGAGCCACGCAGGGCGAAGGCAAGACCAGCCGCGAAGTCGACCAGCCGCTTGGCGTCGGCGTTGTCCATCGACACCAGGTCCATGATCACCGGGGTGCCGTCGCGGAACCGCTCGCCGATGGTGCGCGCTTCGCTGTAGTCCTTGGGGCGCAGCGTGGTGATCTTGGACAGCGGGCTGCTCTCGTCGAACATCTGCGCCATCCGGCGCGGCTCCATCGCCAGGGCGCCGCGGGTCGAGCCACGCAACGAGGAGAACCGACGCTCGAAGTCCCGGGGACGGTCGAACTCACGCGCCCGGTAGCGGGGGTCGTCCTCGTAGCCGCCGCCCCGGTAGCCCGCCGGCGCGTCGTCGTAGTCGCGGTCCTCGAAACGGTCGTCGTAGCGGCTCTCCGAGCGGCCGCCGACACGGTCGAAAACATCCTCGCCGAATCGCTCCGCCCGAGGCGCGTAGTCACGCGACCCGGCGCGGTCATCGCCGTCGTCGTAGTAGTCGTCGTCGTAGTCCTCCATAGGAGCCATCCCGAAGTAGGCCTTGACCTTGTGGAGTGTGCTCATCCTTGGACCCTTCTAGGCTGATGACTGTGATGAAGGTGTGACTGAAGTGACTAATAACGGTGACGGTAACGGCAGCGAGCGCGTTGGCGCGGCACCGACACGCGGACAGCTCCCACCGGTTTCATCCACCCCCTCCAGCGACCTCTACCGCGGACTCATTCCAGCCAGATCAGGGACGCCAGCCGGCCGGTGAGTCCGTCGCGACGGTGACTGAACAGCTTCGGGTCCGCCGCGGTGCAACGCGGGTCGGCGTCAATGGACTCCACGCCCAATCCCCTTAGTTGACGGGCGATTCCAGCCCGCAGGTCCAGCCCGGGCGTGCCCGCCGACGTGACGGTGCGACTGCCCGGCAACGCCGCCTCGACCTCGTCGGCCATCGCGGCGGGCACCTCGTAATTCAGCCCGCTGACCGCCGGGCCCAGCAAAACCGAAACGTCACCCGCCCGTGCCCCCGCCGCCAGCATCGCCTCCAGTGCGCGAGCGACCACACCGTGCTGCGCGCCGACCCGGCCGGCGTGGACGGCGGCGACCACCCCCGCACGGGCGTCGGCCATGAGCACCGGGACGCAGTCGGCGGTCACCACCACCATCGCCAACCGGGGCACGGTGGTGACCAGAGCATCGGTGGCGTCGATCGGGGTGTCACGTGGGCCGTCGACGACCACCACGTGGTCACCGTGGACCTGATTCATCCACACCAGCCGGTCGGCGCCGAGGCCGGTGGCCTTGGCCAGCCGCGCACGGTTGGCCGCCACCGCCGCCGGGTCGTCACCGACGTGGTCGCCGAGGTTGAAGCTGTCGAACGGGGCCGCCGAGATACCGCCGGACCGGGTGGTCGTCACCCGCCGGATGCGAAAAGTCATGCGGTAAATCTAGTGCCGCATGAAGGGTGGCACGTCGACGTCGTCGTCGTCGCAGCCGTCATCGCCATTGCGTCCGCCGACGCTGACCGTGGCACCGTTGGTGGGAGCCGGCACACTGACCGCATCCACCGGGTCGAACAGCGATGTGGTGACCTTGCCGGCCTGTCCGGGCGCCATCGCGTGCCGGGCCGCACCGGACGTACCGGTCACCGGCTTGCGGCCGGAGCCCGCCGAGTCGAAGCCGGCCGCGATCACCGTCACCCGCACCTCGTCACCGAGGGAGTCGTCGATCACGGTGCCGAAGATGATGTTGGCCTCGGGGTGCGCGGCGTCCTGAACCAGCGATGCCGCCTCGTTGATCTCGAACAACCCCAGGTCACTGCCGCCGGCGACCGACATCAGCACGCCCTGGGCGCCTTCCATCGAGGCTTCCAGCAGCGGCGAGTTGATCGCGATCTCGGCGGCCTTGAGCGCCCGCCCGTCGCCGCGGGCCGAGCCGATGCCCATCAGCGCGGTGCCGGCGCCGCTCATGATGCCCTTGACGTCGGCGAAGTCGACGTTGATCAGGCCGGGGGTGGTGATCAGGTCGGTGATGCCCTGGACACCGTTGAGCAGCACCTCGTCGGCGCTGCGGAACGCGTCCATCAGCGAGACCTGGGCGTCGCCCATCTGCAGCAGTCGGTCGTTGGGGATCACGATCAGGGTGTCGCAGCTCTCCCGCAGCGCGCCGATGCCGTTCTCGGCCTGGTTGCTGCGCCGCTTGCCCTCGAAGGAGAACGGCCGGGTGACCACGCCGACGGTCAGCGCGCCCAGCTTGCGGGCGATGGTCGCGACCACCGGTGCACCGCCGGTGCCGGTGCCGCCGCCCTCGCCGGCGGTGACGAACACCATGTCGGCGCCGCGCAGCAGCTCCTCGATCTCGTCCTTGGCGTCTTCGGCGGCCCGACGACCCACTTCGGGGTCGGCGCCGGCACCGAGGCCGCGGGTGGAGTCACGGCCGACGTCGAGTTTGACGTCGGCGTCGCTCATCAACAATGCCTGTGCGTCGGTGTTGATCGCGATGAACTCGACGCCCTTGAGCCCCTGCTCGATCATCCGGTTGACGGCATTGACGCCGCCACCACCGATACCCACGACTTTGATGACGGCCAGATAGTTGTGCGGTGGGGTCATCGTTCGTCTTCCTCCCTGGTGGGATTGGAGTCCTCTCTGGGGCCGGGCTTGGCGCGGAACTTCCCGATTCTGTCTTCAACAAACCCTGCCAAACCCTCAACCTCAACCAAAGGCTTAGAGTTATGTCAAGTTGTTCCGCGCAACCGCCACAGTAGGGCCGCCGCGGCCGTCATCGGCGCCGACGCGCCGAGACACGCCCGGCGAATTTTCCTGTAGGGCCAGGTCTTCCCGCTGCCCCTCTCGCCGAGTGTGAACCTGGCGACGGGATTTCCGCGTGTCGTGCAGCCGGGTTCACACTCGCCGGCCAACGACGGGTCGTTCGGCGGCGCTATCGGACGGTGGGCAGGTCCGGGCTCGACACGTCATAGGTGTGGCCGGGCTGGGTCAACAACGCCGCCAGCTTCTGTGCCTTCTCCGCGGTGCGGTCGGTGTTGCCCCACACCACCACCCGGCCGTCGGCCAGCGTCAGGGTGATCGACGCCACCGACGGGGCGGCCACCCGGCTGATCTGCCCGGCAACCTCGGGCGCCAGCGAGGTCATCACCTGCAGGGCGGCCAGGGTGGACGGGTCCGCCGGGCCGGGATTCTCCACGTCGAAGAACGGCAGCATCCTCGGCGGCGCTCCGGTCGCGAAGTCGACGCCGTCCCGGTCGAACAGGTGCGGGCCGTCCGGAAAGTCCTTGTAGACCACCGGGACCCGCTCGACGATCGCGATCCCCAGCACCGAGGGGTACTGGCGCTGTACCCGAGTGCTGGCCACCCGTCGGATCGTCGCGACCCGGTCGGCCACACTGCCGGTGTCGATCTGCAACAGCGGCGTGCCCAGCTGCACCCGCGCGACGTCCAGCACTTCCTCACGGGTCACCGCAGCGATCCCGGTGACCTCGATCTCGCGCGCCGACATGAGCGGTGTGAAGTACAAGATGAGCCCGAGCCCGACGACGAGCACCGCTGCCAGAAACACGGCCAGCACCAGCTTCAGGCCCCGAATGGTGCCGCGGGAAACGCCCTTGGCCGGTTCGGCAGAACCGGTGCGCAGTCGCCGCTTGGCCTCGCGGCGAGCCTGTTCGATCGCCTCGGCGCGCGCCTGCGCGGCGCGCCGCTCCGCGCGCTCTCGGCGGGCCCGGCGCCGCGGTCCCTCCACCTCGGCGGGCTCGTCGGCGGCCTCCGCCTCCCCGTCATCCGCGGCGGCTGCGCCGACCTCCCTCTGCGGGACAACATCCGAGTCCGGTTCGCCGGCTTCGTCGGCTTCGGGTGCCTGCGTTACTTCGGTTTCCGGGGCGTCTGCGGCGTGCTCCGGCTCATCCGGTGGCACGGCCGGGGTGTCGGGCGGCATGGTCACAACGCGCCCGGGCGGCCGGGAGGGGTCCGATCGCTGCGCGCCCGCAGCGCGGTGACGATCTCCGGTCCCAGCACGGTGACGTCGCCGGCACCCATGGTGATGATCACGTCACCCGCACCGGCCGCCGCGGCCACCGCCTCGGGCACCGCGGAAAAATCCGGCAGGTAATGCACCGGCACGCTGACGTGTTCGGCCACACTGGCGCCGCTCACCCCGGGCAACGGCTGCTCGCGCGCGCCGTAGACGTCCAGAACGAAAACTTCGTCGGCACCGTCCAGTGAGCGGCCGAACTCGGCGGCGAACTCCTTTGTCCGCGAATACAGATGCGGCTGGAACACCACCAGGCTGCGCCCCGTCCCCTGCTCGTCCAGCAGGGCGCGGACCGCGGTCAGCGTCGCGGCGATCTCGGTGGGATGGTGCGCGTAGTCGTCGAAGACCCGCACCGACCCCGTGGCGCCCGCCGACCCGACCAGCTCGAATCGGCGACGCACCCCGTCGAACCCGGCCAGGCCGTCGAGCACCGCGTCCAGCGGCGCGCCGACCTCGACCGCCGCCAGCAGCGCACCGAGGGCGTTGAGCGCCATGTGGCGTCCGGGGACCGAGAGTCGCATCGCCCTGCGCTCGACCGTCCCGGCCAGCGTGATCTCGGCGACCGCTCCGGTTCCCTGCTGCTCCCAACTGACCAGCTCGCCGTCGAGCGCCGCCGTCCCGGTGCCTTCGCTGCCGTAGCGCAGTACCCGGATGCCCTGTGCCGCAGTGCGGTCGGCCAGCTCGGCGCCGCCGGGGTCATCGACGCATACCACCGCCGCCCCACCCGGCGCGATGCGCTCGACGAACGCGTCGAACACCTGCGTGTAGGCCTCGGCACTGCCGAAGAAGTCGAGGTGATCGGCCTCGATGTTGGTCACCACCGCGACGTTGGGGGTGTACTCCAACAGCGAGCCGTCGCTCTCGTCGGCCTCGGCGACGAACAGCGGCCCGCTGCCGTGATGGGCGTTGGTGCCGGCTTCTGCACCGGCAGAACCCAATTCGCCGCCGACCGCGAACGACGGATCCAGCCCACAGTGCTGCAACGCGACCACCAGCATCGACGTCGTGGTCGTCTTGCCGTGGGTGCCGGTGACCATCAGCGTGGTACGCCCGGCCATCAGCTTCGCCAGCACCGCCGGGCGCAACACCACCGGGATGCCGCGGCGACGGGCCTCGACGAGTTCGGGGTTGGTCTTGGGGATCGCCGCGTGGGTGGTGACCACCGTGGTGACCCCACCGGGCAGCAGGTCCAGGGCCGACGCGTCGTGGCCGATGCGCACCTGCGCGCCCCGGGCCCGCAGCGCGTGAATTCCGCGGGACTCCTTGGCATCCGAGCCCGAGACAAGGCCCCCGCGGTCCAGCAGGATGCGGGCGATGCCGGACATGCCCGCTCCCCCGATGCCGACCATGTGCACCCGGCTCAGCTCCGGCGGCAGTTGGTCGGAGCTCATGTGCCACTCCTCGATCGCCGAGCAGCGGCGACATCCAGTGCGACCCTGCTCATGCCGCTCACTGGCCGCCCCTCGCTGCGCTCGCGACTTCCAGTGCGACGGAAGCCACCCGTCGCGCCGCCTCCGGATGCCCGGCCAGGACCGCGGCACTGGTCATCGCGGCCAGCCGCGCCTCATCGGTGAGCAGCCCGGCGACGGTGTCGGCCACGAAATCCGGGGTCAGCGACGCGTCGTCGACCAAGATTCCGCCCCCGGCGTTGACCACCGGAAGTGCGTTGAGGCGCTGTTCACCGTTGCCGATCGGCAGCGGCACGTAGACCGCGGGCAGCCCGACCGCCGACACTTCGGCAACCGTCATCGCCCCGGAGCGGCAGATCGCCAAGTCCGCGGCCGCATACGCCAGGTCCATCCGGTCCAGGTAGGGAACCGCGACGTACGGCGGATCACCCGCGCCTGGCTCCGGCAGGTCCAGGGTGTTCTTCGGTCCGTGCGCGTGCAGCACCGAAACGCCAGCGGCAGCAAGTTGTTTGGCCGCCCCGGCCACCGCCTGGTTGATCGACCGGGCCCCCTGCGATCCGCCGAACACCAGCAGTACCCGGGCATCGTCGGAATAGCCGAATTCGGCGCGGGCCGCCGCACGCAGCGCCGCCCGGTCCAATGTGGTGATCGCCGCGCGGACCGGCACCCCGACCACCTCCGGGTTGGCCAGACCGCAATCGGGAACGGCCGACAGCACCCGCTGCGCGCCCCGAGCGCCGACGCGGTTGGCCAGGCCGGCGCGGGCGTTGGCCTCGTGGATCACCACCGGCACGCGCTTTCCGACCAGACCGCGCGCGGCCAGATACGCCGGTAGCGCCACGTAGCCGCCGAAGCCGATCACCACGTCGGCCTGCACGTCGCGCAGCACCGCCCGGGTCTCCCGGACCGCCCGCAGCACCCGCAGTGGCAGCCGGGCGAGGTCGGCGTTGATCTTGCGGGGCAACGGCACCGGGGTGATCAACTCCAGGTCGTAGCCGCGGGCCGGCACCAGCCGGGTCTCCAGACCGCGGGCGGTGCCCAGCGCGGTGATCCGGACGTCGGCGTCCAGGGCGCGAAGCGCGTCGGCAACCGCCATCGCAGGCTCGACATGGCCGGCAGTGCCTCCGCCGGCAAGGACTACCGATAACGACGCACCGCGGTCCGATGAGATGACCGAGTCGTTCACTCCCTTATCGCTGACCTTCCAATGCGCGTACGCGTCCGCCGGTCGGACGCGCCCCGGCGTGACGCCGGCCGCCTCCATTTTGCCCTGCGCGCCCGGCGCCTCGACTGGCTGCCCGGGCCGGCGCCTGCGCGGCGGTGCGCTGCCGGCCCGACCGAGCCGGAGTCTGCCCGGTCGACTGGGCTGTTCTTGGCCGGGTGGCCGACTGCGGACGCGAGCGCAGCCGGTCACGCAGGGCCTCCAGACGAGTCGGCGAGTACGGCTCGGGCAGCGGCAGCCGCAGGATCCGGTTCATCCGGTCATCCTGGCCGGCCCGCAGCGCCGCCACGGCCTCCGGTTCGTGCCGGGCCGCGTTGGCCATGATTCCGACCATGAACAGCGTTGTCGCCGTGGATGTTCCGCCCGCAGAAATGAGGGGCAGCTGGATTCCGGTGACGGGCAACAGCCCGATCACGTAGCCGACGTTGATGAACGACTGACCGATCACCCACATCGTGGTGGCCGCCGTCAACAGCCGCAGGAACGGGTCCGCGGAGCGCTTCGCGATCCGCATGCCGGTGTAGGCGAACAGCCCGAACAGCGCCAGCAGCCCGAAGCCGCCGATGAAGCCGAGCTCCTCGCCAATGATGGCGAAGATGAAGTCGTTGTGCGCGTTGGGCAGGTAGTTCCATTTCGCGGTGCCCTGCCCCAGTCCGTCGCCGAAGATGCCGCCGTTGGCCAGCGCGAACTTCGCCTGTCGCGCCTGGTAACCGGCGCCCTGCAGGTCGGCGTCGGGGTCCAGCCAGGACCGCACCCGGTCGGAGCGGTAGCCCTCGGTCACCGCCATGATCGCGGCGGCGGCGACGATGGCCGTCAGCGACGTGAGGAACACCCGCAGCGGCAGACCGGCGTACCACAACAGCGACAGCAGGATGATGCCCAGCGAGACCGTCTGCCCCAGGTCGGGCTGGGCGACGATCAGCACCAGCGCGACCACGGCGGCCGGCACCAACGGGACCAGCATCTCGCTCAACGTCGCCCGCTCCATGCGCCGGCTCGCCAACAGGTGTGCGCCCCAGATCACGAAGGCGATCTTGGCCAGCTCGGAGGGCTGCATGGAGAAACCGGCGACGACGAACCAGCCGCGGGAGCCGTTGGACAACGTGCCGATGCCCGGGATCAGCACCAGCACCAGCAGCACGATGGTGAAGGCGAAACCGGCAAATGCCATCCGGCGCATGAACCGGACCGGCATCCGCAACGCCACGTAGCAGCCGACCAGCCCGATCACGGTCCACAGCACCTGCTTGCCGAAGATCCGCCACGCGGACCCGTCGGTGCCGTAGGACTCCACCCCGGAGGCCGACAGCACCATGATCAGGCCGAGTGTGGTCAGCAGTGCGGCCACGGCCACGATCAGATGAAATGACGTCATCGGCCGGCCCAGCCAGGCACCGAACCGGGTGCGCGGCTCGGCCTTAGCGGGCTTGCCCGCAGTTTGGTCGGAGGAGGCGGTGGTGTTCTCGGCCCCGGCATCCCGCCGCAGCCGGGCCAGGATGCCGATCACACCGATCCCGCCGCGGAACGCGCAGCGGCGGCGAACGCGTCGCCCCGGGCGCCGTAGCCGGAGAACTGGTCGAAGGATGCCCCCGCCGGAGCCAACAGCACCGTGTCTCCGGGCCGGGCCAGGTCGCGCGCGGCGGCCACCACCGCCGTCATCACCCGCGAGCCCAGCGTCTCATCGGCCCCATCAGCTACTCGCTTCACATGAGTAACTGGAGACACAGCAGTATCACCCATATCACTATCCTCGCCCGTCACAACGTGGACGACGGGGACATCCGGTGCGTGTCGTGATAACGCCTTGGCAACCTCGCCGCGATCTCGGCCGATCAGTACGGCCCCGGCCAGGTGAGGAGCGATTCTGGCGACGGTCGGGGCGATCGTGGCGCCCTTGAGCAGTCCGCCGGCCACCCAGATCACCCGCGGGTGGGCCAGCACCGATGCCTCGGCCGCGTGCGGGTTGGTGGCCTTGGAGTCGTCGACGTAGCTGATCCCACCGTCGACGACGACCAGTTCGGCGCGATGCCGCCCGACCTGGAACGCCGCCAGTGCGGCGGCGATCGCCTCCGGGGGCACGTCGACGCTGCGGGCCAGTGCGGCGGCAGCCAGCGCGTCCAGGATCCCGACCGGGCCGGGCACCGGTATCGACGCCGCCGCGGCCAGCGCCACCTCGTCGCCCCCCGCTGCCACAAAGGCCCGGTCCACCAGCATGCCGTCGATTACGCCCAGCTCACCGGGAGCCGGTTCGCCGAGCCGGAAACCCACCTTCACCGCGGCGGGGGCGGTGTCGCGCAGCGCCGCGGCAGGCGCGTCGTCCATCCCGACCACCGCCACCCGGCCGGCCAGCGCGCGGGCCTTGTCGGCGGTGTAGGCCGCCATGCTGCCGTGCCAGTCCAGGTGGTCCTCGGCGATGTTGAGCACCGCGCCGGCCTCGGGGCGCAGCGACGGGGCCCAGTGCAGCTGGAAACTGGACAGCTCGACGGCCAGCAGTTCGGATTCATGCGGCGGTCCCAGCACATCGAGCACCGGACTGCCGATGTTGCCGCACAACTGGGCGCGGCGGCCCGCGGCCAACAGCATGGCGTGCAGCATGGACGTGGTCGTGGTCTTGCCGTTGGTGCCGGTCACCACCAGCCAGCGCCGCGGCGGCCCGTAGTGGCCCGCGACGTCGAGGCGCCAGGCCAGCTCCACATCACCCCAGATCGGTACCCCGGCCGCCGCGGCGGCGGCCAGTACCGGGGTGTCCGGGCCGAATCCGGGGCTGGTGACCACCAGCGTGTAGCCGTGGATCTGCGCGGCAGCCTCGACCGGGGTGCAGGTGGTGACCTCGGGATGGGCTTGCAGCGCGGCCACGTTGTCGTCGCACAGCGTCACGTCCAGCCCGAACGGCGCCAACGCATTGAGGATGGCCCGGCCGGTGACGCCGGCCCCGGCGACCAGCACCCGCGCGCCGGCGGACAGCGGGGCCAACTCGGGCATGTCAGCCACCTACGGCGGTGAACCACTCGCCGTAGAACATGGAGACGCCCAATCCGCAGGCGATGGCGGTGAGCAGCCAGAACCGGATGATCACCGTGGTCTCGGCCCAGCCGGCCAGCTCGAAGTGGTGATGGAACGGGGCCATCCGGAACACTCGGCGGCCGGTGCTGCGGAACGCCAGGATCTGCACGACCACCGAGGTGATCTCGGCGACGAAGAGCCCGCCGAGCACCACCGCGAGGATCTCGGTGCGGGTGGTGATCGACATTCCGGCGATCACGCCGCCCAGTGCCAGCGAGCCGGTGTCGCCCATGAAGATCTTCGCCGGGGCGGCATTCCACCACAGGAACCCGACGCAGGCGCCCGCGGTCGCGGCGGCGATCAGCGCCAGGTCCAGCGGGTCGCGCACGTTGTAGCAGCCCAGTCCGGGTGCGATCGAGCAGGCGTTGCGGTGCTGCATCACGGTGATCAGCACGTAGGCAGCGCTGACCATCGCCATGGATCCGGCGGCCAGGCCGTCCAGGCCGTCGGTGAAGTTGACCGCGTTCGACCAGGCGCTGACGATCAGGATCACGAAGAGCACGAACACCGCCGCGGGCAGCGTGACGGTGGCGATGTCGCGCACGTAGGAGAGTTGCAGGCTGCCCGGGGTCAGGCCGGAGCCGTTGCGGAAGCACAGCACCAGCAGACCGAACAGGGTCGCCGCGGTGACCTGCCCGACGGTCTTGGCGGTCTTGTTCAGACCGAGGTTGCGCGAGCGGCGGATCTTGATCAGGTCATCGAGGAAGCCGACGCCGCCCAGCGCGGTGGCCAGCCCCAGGACCAGCAGGCCCGACGCCGTCGGCCCGGTGCCGTAGAACACCAGGCCGGCCAGTTCAGCGGCCAGGTACCCGGCCCAGATCCCGGCCACGATGGCCACGCCGCCCATCGAGGGAGTGCCGCGTTTGCTCTGGTGGCTGGCCGGGCCGTCCTCGCGGATCTCCTGTCCGAAACCCTGCTTGGTGAACACCCGGATCAACACCGGGGTCAGCAGGATCGCGACCAGCAGCGCGACTCCGGCCGCGATGAGGATCATTATCATCGGCGATCTCCTGGGTTTTCGCTGGTCAGCGCCTCAGCCAGCACGGTCAGGCCCGCGGAGTTCGACGCCTTGACCAGTACCACGTCCCCCGCCTGCAGCTCGGCGCGCAACAGGGCCAGGGCGGCATCGACGTCGGGTACCGCGGTGGCTTCGGCGCCCCAGGATCCCTCCATCACTGCGCCGTGCAGCATCGCGCCCATCGATCTCCCTACTCCGACGACAATGAGACGAGACACATCTAAGCGCACCGCGAGCCGTCCGATGCGGTCATGCTCAGATATCGCGTCCTCACCGAGCTCGGCCATCTCCCCCAGCACGGCCCAGCTGCGGCGCTTCGCCCCCGGATTCTCACCGCGCGCGATCCAGGCCAGCGCCTGCAGCGCTGCCCGCATGGAGTCGGGGTTGGCGTTGTAGGAGTCGTCGATCACGGTCACGCCGTCGGCGCGGGTACTGACCTGCATCCGGTGCTGCGAGGCCGGCCCGGCGCCGGCCAGGGCGTCGGCCACCTGCTGCGGCGTGGCACCGCATTCCAAGGCCACGGCAGCGGCGCACAGCGCGTTGCCGACCTGGTGGTCGCCGGACACCCCGAGCGACACCGTGACGTCGGCGTCGCCACCGGCGTGCAGGGCGAACCGCGGGCGGGCCAGCTCGTCGAGCACCACCGGCCCGGACCACACGTCGGCGCCAGCGGTGCGGCTGACCCGCACCACCCGTGCGACGGTCTTGTCGGCCATCGCGGCCACCGCCGAGTCATCGACGTTGAGGATCACCACACCGGTTTCCGGAACAGCTTGTGCCAGCTCGGCTTTGGTCTCGGCGATGGCCTCCCGGGAACCGAACTCGCCCAGGTGCGCGGTCCCGACGTTGAGTACCACCGCGATCTGCGGCGGGGCGATCGCCGCCAGCGCGGCGATGTTGCCGCGATGCCGCGCAGACAGCTCGAGGACCAGGTAGTCGGTGTTCTCGTCGGCCCGCAGCACCGTCCACGGGTGGCCCAGCTCGTTGTTGAACGACCCGGGCGGGGCGATCACCTCGCCCAGCGGCGCCAGCACCGCGGCGATCAGGTCCTTGGTGGAGGTCTTGCCCGACGAACCGGTCACGCCGACGATCGTCAGCCCCTTGGCCACCAGGGCGGCGGCCACCGCACCGGCCAGTTTGGCCAGTGCGGCCAGCACCGCGGCGCCGGATCCGGCCTCGTCGTCATGCTCGAGCGCACCGGATCGACTCTCGGATGCGATCGGCTCCACGACAACGGCCGGGACCCCGACCGGGCGGGCCGCCAGCACTGCCACCGCGCCGGCATTCACCGCCGAGGCCGCGTGATCATGGCCGTCGGCCCGGGCGCCGGGCAGGGCCAGGAACAGCGCTCCCGGGGTGATCCGGCGCGAATCGAATTCCACGGTGCCGGACACGACGGTGCGTTCGGCCTGCTGCGGGGTGATGTCGGCCAGCCGGCCGCCGACGATCTCGGCGATCTGCGCGACGGTCAGCGCGATCATCGGTGCCGCTCCAGGGCGGCTGCCAGCTCCACCCGGTCGTCGAACGGCTGGGTGTGCCCGGCGGCGGTCTGCCCGGTCTCGTGTCCCTTGCCCGCGATCAGCACCACATCGCCGGGCTGCGCCCAGGCCACCGCGTGCTCGATCGCGGCCCGCCGGTCGCCGATCTCGACCACCTGGGCACTACCGGCGGCGGCACCGGCCAGCACGGCGCGCCGGATGTCGGCGGGGTCTTCCCCCCGCGGGTTGTCGTCGGTGACCACGACCAGGTCGGCGTTCTCGGCGGCGATCCGTCCCATCGGCTCGCGCTTGCCGTGGTCGCGGTCGCCGCCGGCGCCGAACACCACGGCCAGGCGCCCGCTGCCCTCACGCAGCTCTTGGCGCAGGGTCGCCAGTACCGCTGCCAGCGCCCCGGGCTTGTGCGCGTAGTCGACCAGCGCCAGGAAGCCCTGACCACGGTCGATCGGCTCCATCCGTCCCGGCACCCGCGCCGCTCGCAGGCCCGGCGCCGCCTGCTCCGGCGATACTCCGACGGCATCGAGAATGGCCAGCGCCACAAGGCAGTTGGCCACGTTGTAGTCGCCGGGCAGTCCGATGCCGATCGGGTGGTGCACACCGGCGGGGTCGACGGCGATGAACTCCCGGCCCCGAGATCCGCGCGTCGTCACCCGCTGTAGGCCCCAGTCCGCGGGGCGGCCCGTCGCGCTGACGGTGACCGGGGCGGTGGCACGCGCGGCCATCGCCGCGCCGGCGTCGTCGTCGATACAGACCACCGAGCGGGCGGCGTGCAGCGGCGACGCCGGATCGAACAGCCGGGCCTTGGCCTCGAAGTAGTCCGCCATGGTCGGGTGGAAGTCGAGATGATCGCGGGACAGGTTGGTGAAGGCGCCCACCGAGAATCGGGTGCCGTCGACCCGGCCCAATGTCAGGGCGTGACTGGACACCTCCATCACCGCGGTGTCCACTCCGCGCTGCGCCATCGCGGCCAGCAGCGCCTGCAGCGCGGGCGCCTCGGGGGTGGTCAGGGCGCTGGGCAGGTCGACGCCGTCGATGCGGACGCCGACCGTGCCGATCAGGCCGGCGGTGCGGCCCGCGGCCCGCAGGCCGGCTTCGACCAGATAGGTGGTGGTGGTCTTGCCCGAGGTCCCGGTGATGCCGATGACGGGGAGCCGATCGCAGGGATGTCCGTAGACCTGCGCGGCGAGTTCGCCGAGCGCGGCGCGGGGCGCCGGATGAACCAGCACCGGGATACCGGGAAGTGCTGCGCCGTCGGCGATCTCGGCGACCCCGGCTCCGTCGGAAAGCACTGCGGCAGCGCCCCGGGCGACCGCGTCGGCGGCGAATCGTGCGCCGTGCGTGGTCGCCCCGGGCAGCGCCGCGAACAGGTCACCGGGTCGGACGTCCTGGCCGCGCAGGGTCAACCCGGTGATCGGCAGGTCCGGCACCACATCACCGGTTACCGCGACCGCCCCGATCTGGGCCGCGAGCACCCGCAGCGACGTGCCTGCACCGACATCGGGGCGCAGAGCAGCAGGCACCGCCATCACCTCCATCCGCTGCGTCCGGGTCGTCCGGATCGGCCCTGAGACTACCTAGGCGGACCCTGTCCACAGCGCAGGCGATACGGCTTGGGCCGACGGCGAGTCACGATGGCGGCGATTGCCCGGCGACGCGTGGACCGCCGCATCAAGCCACCGGCGGTTCAGCGAGGCTCGACGAAGGAGAGCCGAAGCTGGGACCGCCGCATAGGCCCGGTTCAGCCGTCAGAGGGTGGCGGCGGCTGCTTGAGCTTCTTGTCGAACATGCATTGGAAGTCACCGGGCGCACATCCGTACTGGGTCGGGTCCGGCACGTCCTCGCAGGTTCCCTCTTTGGTCATGAAACAGCCGCTGACGTGATGGTTACTCGCGATGGGTGTGCCGAGCAGCCCCCCAGCGACCATTCCTGCCGCCGCGGCGAGAACCCCCGGAATTGCGTAACCGATCGCAATGGTTTTTCGGGCCATGATCGACCCTTTCTCTTCGGCGCCGGGACCCCCTTTGCCCCCGCGTTGTCCGAACGATAACCACAGAACGACCGGCAAAACGACGGAATCACGTCTTTTTTTACGGACGCGAGTCGACGGATCGGCTGTCGGCTACATCGCCTGCAGGACCAGCGGCGGGCCCGGGTCCGGCGACAACGGCACGTTGTGGCGCTGCAACAACCACCCGGCGATGTTGTGGAACAACGGTGCCGCCGAGGTGCCGGGCGACCCGTCCGCCGCGCGGTGGGGGTTGTTCATCATCAGGCCGATGACGTAGCGCGGATTGTCCGCCGGCGCTATCCCGGCGAAGGTGATCCAGTAGACGTCGTCGTAGTAGCAACCGCAGGCCGGGTTGATCTGCTGTGCGGTACCGGTCTTCCCGGCGATCTGGTAGCCGTCGACCGCGGCCTGCCATCCGGTGCCCTGCTGAACGCCGGTCGGATCACGTTGCACCACCGAGCGCAGCATGTTGCGCACGGTCGCCGCGGTCTGCTCCGAGACCACCCGGACGCCTTCGGGCCGGGGCTCTTCGGCACGACTGCCGTCGGCGGAAATGGTCGCCTTGATGATCCGCGGCGGAATCCGCAGGCCGTCGTTGGCGATGGCCTGATACATCCCGGCCATCTGCAGCAGCGTCATCGAGAGTCCCTGGCCGATCGGCAGGTTGGCGAAGGAGCTTCCGGACCATTGGTCCACCGGCGGGACCAGCCCGGCGCTCTCACCGGGCAGGGCTACGCCGGTGCGCTGTCCCAGTCCGAACTTCTCCAACATGTCGAACCAGCGCTCGGGGCCCACTCGTTGCGCCAGCATTAGGGTGCCGACATTGGAGGACTTTCCGAAGATTCCCGTCACGGTGTACGGCGCGACGCCGTGCTCCCAGGCGTCGCTGACGGTGACATCGGCGACGTTGATCGATCCCGGCACCTGCAGCACGTCGTCGGGGTGGCCGAGGCCGTATTCGATGACCGAGGCCGCGGTGATGATCTTGTTCACCGAGCCCGGCTCGAACGGCGACGATACCGCCAGGTTGCCGAGCTCGCGGGCCTCCTGGCGCCCGATGTCCTGGGAAGGGTCGAAGGTGTTGTCGCCGGCCATCGCCAGCACCTCACCGCTCTTGGCGTCCAGCACCACGGCCGTCACGTCGTGTGCCCCGGTGACGTTCTTGGCCTGCTGCACCTGCTGCTGGACATAGAACTGAATGTCGTCGTCGAGGGTGAGCTGGATCGTCGACCCGTTGACGGCCTTGTGCCGGTTGCGGTAGCTGCCCGGGATCACCACGCCGTCGGAACCGCGGTCGTAGGTGACCGACCCGTCCGTTCCGGCCAGCACGGCATCCATCGAGTCCTCCAGGCCCAACAGGCCGTGACCGTCCCAGTCGATGCCGCCGATGATGTTGGCTGCCAGCGATCCGCCCGGATACTGCCGCAGGTCCTGGCGCTCGCTACCGACCTCCGGACATTTCTCGGTGATCACCTCGGCCACCGCAGGGTCGACGGCGCGGGCGAGATAGACGAAGGTCTCGTTGCTGCGCAACTTCTTCAGCAGGGCCGCGGAGTCCGGCTTGTTGCCGAGGCGCGTGGAGATCTCCTTGGCGATCTGCTGCAGCCGCAGCTGCGGATCGGGGGCCGACGGGTCCTTCTTCTTGGCGTCGGCGAGTTGCTTGGCGATCTTGACCGGCTGGAAGGACAACGCCCGGGCCTCGATGGTGAACGCGAGCTTGTCACCGGTGCGGTCGATGATGTCGCCGCGCATCGCCTGCTGGACGTCGGTGACCTTGAGTTGGCCGGCGGCTTCGGCCCGTAGCCCGGATGCCCGAGGGACCTGCAGGTAGAACAGTTGAGCCGCCGACAACGCCAGCACCAGGAAGATGACCGCGTTTCCGGTGCGATGACGAAAGACGAATGAAGCGCTGCGCAGGCCCACCTCGGTGGCCTGGCGGGTTCGACGTTCACGGGCCGAATGCCCGGTTGGCTGAGTCGCTTTCGAGGCCGCTTTCGGAGTCTTACCGGCCTTGGCGGAGTTGGCCGGTTTGGCCGGCGGGGTACCGGTTCGGCGGGTCTTTCGCTTGGCATCCGTGGCCGAGCCGTCGGCGCGACGTGCCGGGCCGGTCCCCCGCGCGGTCCTTCTCATCGCGCGGCTCCCGGCACCACCGGCGGGGTCAGCACATCCGGCGGCAGCGGGGGTTGCGGCGGCAACTGCGCCTCGGGCGGCAGGACGGCCGAAGGCGGAAGCGTGCCGTCCAGCGGGATCACCGTCTCGGGCGGCAATACCGACCCTGGCGGCAAGGCGACGGGCGCCACGCCGTCCGACGGGAGGGCCGGCGGCGTTGCCAGAGACGGGATGTCCTGCGCGCCGGGCCCGGGCAATGGCCCGGCCAGCGGCGCGCCGGGAACTCCGGGCAGGCCGGGAATGGTCAACGGCGCGCCGGGCACCGCCGGAGCGGGCGGGACTGCGGCGGGCAGATGACGGCTGTCGAGCTTCGGTCCGGCCGGCGGCACCCGAACCGGCACCTCGACCGGTGGCGCCACATCGTCGGGCAACTTGGTGTTCAGCGGCGGCGGCGGCACTCCCTCGGCGGGCTTCGGGACCCCGACGACCACCCAGTTGCCGATCGGGTCCTGAACCAGGTGCGCGGTGTCCCGGCTCGGGATCATGCCCAGTTCGCGGGCCGCCTCGGCAAGCGCCGGCGCGGACTCAGCGGTGAGCACGTCACGCTCGAGTGCTTCCTTCTGCTGCATCAGGACGCGGTTGCGCTCCTTGATGTTGCCCAACTGATAGGACCGCTCGGCGGCATCCGTCGACAGCCACAGCGTGATTCCCAGCCCGATGCCGAGCGCGCCGATGATCAGCACGACGAACGGAACCTTGGCCGCCAGCGTGCGCGGCCGGAGGTCGACCGAGGCCAGCCGGGTGATCAGGCGTTCGCGCAGCGGAACGCGCACAACCTTGGGCGCCTTGGCCTTTCGGGCCTTGGCCCGCGCCTTGGCCTGCTTGGTGTTCTTCGGCGGTACCGGACGAGGGTCGGGACGAAGCGACGCCGCCTTCTGCGGGCCGGTGCGCGGCCTGGACTCACGACCTGCTGCGGGCGCCGCCCCGCGCTGCCGCCGCGGGCCCCGGGCCTGCGCCTGCTCGTTGACGCGCCGCGGGCCGGTGCGGGTTGCACTCTCCTGGCTACTACGGCGACGGTCTCCCTGCCGTGCAGGCGGCTTGCGCTTGGTCGCCATCACTTCCCCCTCGATGCGACGATCGGTCCGGCCAGGACCCGCTCAACAGCACGCAACCGGACCGAGCCTGCCCGTGGGTTGCGCTCGACCTCATCCGCCTCGGCCCGTTCGGCGCCGCGTGTCAATGTCGTGAACTTCGGTTCGTCACCGGGCAATTCGACCGGGAGATCGACCGGTGTGCGCGACGCGGTCGCCGCGGCGAACAGCTGCTTGACGATGCGGTCCTCCAACGACTGGTAGGACATCACCGCCACCCGGCCGCCTACCGCCAGCGCCTCCAGCGCCGCCGGCAGCGCGCCCCGCAGCGAGTCCAGTTCGCCGTTGACCGCGATGCGCAGCGCCTGAAAGGTGCGCTTGGCCGGGTGTCCCCCGGTGCGTCGCGCCGGCGCCGGAATCGCTTCGTAGAGCAGCGCCGTCAGTTCCCCGGTCGAGGTGAACGGAGTCTGGGCCCGGCGGCGCACGATGTAGGAGGCGATCCGCGATGCGAAACGCTCCTCACCGAAGCGGCGCAGGATGTCGGTCAGCGCCGCCGCGTCGTAGGTATTGATGATGTCTGCGGCGGTGAGTTCACCCTGCGGATCCATCCGCATGTCCAGCGGCGCGTCCTGCGCGTAGGAGAATCCCCGCTCCGCCCGGTCGAGCTGCATCGAGGACACCCCGAGGTCGAACAACACCGCGTCAACCGATCCGGTTGCGGCCAAGCCTGATTTGGACAGGGCCGCTGCGATCCCGTCGTAACGGGTGCGGACCGTCTGGAGGCGGTCGGCGAAGCGGGCCAACCGGGTCCCGGCGATGTCGAGGGCGGTGATGTCGCGGTCCAGTCCGATGACCCGCAGTCCGGGGAACTCGCTCAGAAACCGCTCCGTGTGCCCGCCGGCCCCCAGCGTGGCGTCGACCAGGGTCGCGCCCCGGCCGTCGGGCGACTGCCGGGTCAGCGCCGGAGCCAGCAGCTCCACGCAACGCTCCAGCAAGACCGGTACATGTCCGAATTCGCCCTGTTCGGCCACAGCAACACCTCCCTGTTGCGGCCAGTGAATTGCACGAGTTGCTGCCAGCCTGGGGCCACTGCGCGCGACCCCCGGCGCCCGGCTCCGCCGCGCTTGCGATCGCCCGCAGGCCCTTGCCTCGAGGTCCCTGCCCGACGGCGCGAACCTGACGTTGGGGAAGTACGTCAGGGTCGGTTCGGACAGAGGCCACGAGGCACGGGCGTGCGCCTCAGATGATGTCGCTGAGTGCTTCATCGCTGGCCGCGGAGAAGTTCTCTTCGTGTGTCTGCTGGTAGTCGCTCCAGGCCTGCGCGTCCCAGATCTCCAGGTAGTCGACCGACCCGATGACCACGCATTCCTTGGACAGGTTGGCGTAGCGACGGTGGTCGGGCGACAAGGTGATCCGGCCCTGGGCGTCGGGGTGCTGTTCGTCGGTGGCCGCGGCCAGGTTGCGCAGGAATGCTCGCGCGTCCGGGTTGCTACGCGAAGCCTTGGCCGCCCGGCGGGCCAACTGCTCGAACTCCGCCCGGGGATACACGGCCAGGCTGTGGTCCTGACTCTTGGTGACCATCAACCCTCCTGCCAGCGCATCACGAAACTTCGCGGGCAGTGTGAGCCGCCCCTTGTCGTCGAGCTTGGGCGTATAGGTGCCGAGGAACATCGGCCACCTCCCGCCATGTCGACTTCGTCAGCCCACGATACCCCACATTCCCCCACTACGCACCATTTCCTAGGTCGAATCCACCCCTATGCCCCACCAGAGCGCCAATCGCGCCGCCCAGGCATACGAAAAAGGACCCACAAGGGCGGTAAACGGCCAGGTCATGGCCGGTGGAGGCAAAGTGGGGCGGGGTGGGGCGAACGCCCCTAAGCGGCGCACCCGGGTCGTGTCACCGGGCTTGCCGCGCGCACAAAAAAGGGCAGCCGATCGGCTGCCCTTTCACGTGATACGTGCCGCTGGATCGGACTACGGCTCGAACCGGCGACGGAATCGGTCTTCCATGCGGCTGGAGAACGTGCCGCCGCCGCCCTTGACGCGCCGTTGCGAACCGCCGCCCGGCTTGGCCGCACCATCGCGGCCGGCTGCGGCGTGGTTGCCGGTGATGGCGAACACCACCCCACCGAACATGACCACGAAGCCCAGCACGCTCAGAATCAGGAATGCCGAATTGCCGGTGGTCGCATAGAAGGGGATGCCGGAGACCAGCATCACCAGACCGACCACGAGCAGTGTCATGCCCTGCACCCGCCGACGGGTAGTCGGGGTACGCAGGGCGCCGCCGCGAACGCTGGAAGCGAACTTGGGGTCCTCGGCGTACAGCGCGCTCTCGATCTCGTCGAGCATGCGCTGTTCATGATCGGAGAGTGGCATTCGTCCCTCCTTGCCGACGGCCGCTCAATTCACTGCCCACGGCGCAATACGGACTGGTGCGGGCAACTAACACTGATAATACGAGGTGAGCCTGCGCCGTACCACAGGCTTCACCAGCCGATTGTAGCGGCGGCCCGGCGATGTCGATCCACAACGGCCGACGCCGCAGACCCAATCGCCGATAATGGGACTCCGGGCATCGGGCACGCACCCACTTCTCCGGGAAAGGAACCTGCACGTTGGTGACCTTCCTCATCGACATGTCGCCGCGCGAAATGGCGGATCATCTCGGTGCGGCTCTGCGCGTCTACGTCACCGCGATGGGCTACCCGCCGGGCACCGAGAGCCAACGTGCCGCGATGTGGCTCGACCACACCCGCCGGAGCGGCTGGCGGGCGGTAGCCGCCTTCGCAGACAACGCAGCCGGAGACGTCGGCGAGATTGGCGAGCCAGGCGGCGCGCCGGCGGGTTTGGACGGCGCCGAGCTGCTGGGAGTGGCGTACGGCTACTGCGGAGCCCCCGACCAGTGGTGGCAGCAGCAGGTCGTGCTGGGGCTGCAGCGCCGCGGGCTGCCCCACCCTGACATCGCGCGCCTGATGGCCAGTTACTTCGAGCTGACCGAGCTGCACGTCGCCCCACGCGCCCAGGGCAGCGGTCTGGGTGAGGCGCTGGCGCGACGCCTGTTGGCCGGACGGCCCGAAGCCAACGTGCTGCTGTCCACGCCAGAGACCAGTGGTGAAGGCAACCGCGCCTGGCGGTTGTACCGACGACTGGGCTTCACCGACGTCATCCGCGGTCATCACTTCGCCGGCGATCCCCGGCCCTTCGCCATCTTGGGCCGGCCCCTGCCGTTGTAGTAGTCAAGCGCCGCGTCGTCGCCGCACCGACCCAACGGTCTGGCACGATGACGTCGTGCATGTTGGGCGTTCGCTAATGACCGTTCGGGGCCCCGTTCCAGCGCCCACTCGGGCCAGGGTTCGACGGGGCAGCATCTACCGCCGGCTGGTGGCCATGGTCGCGCTGCTGCTGATCGCGGCACCGTTGGCCGGGTGCGTGCGGATTCGGGCCAACATCACCGTCTCCCCCAACGATCAGGTCTCCGGCCAGATCGTCGTGGCGGCCAAGCCGCGCAACGACAACGACACCGGCCCCAAGCTCAGCGCGGATCTGCCGTTCCCCCAGAAGATCGCGATCTCCAACTACAGCAGGGACGGCTACGTGGGCTCCCAGGCGGTGTTCTCCGACCTGACCTTCGCCGAACTGCCGCAGCTGGCCGAAATGCACCGCGACGCGGCCGGGGTGGACCTGTCGCTGCGACGGGCCGGAAACCTGGTGATCCTGGAAGGCCGGGTGGATCTCACCTCACTGGGCGACCCTGAGGCCGATGTCGAGCTGAGCGTCGCGTTCCCCGGCGAGGTGACCTCCACCAACGGTGAACGCATCGGCGGCGACACGGTGCAGTGGCGGCTCAAGCCGGGCGTGGTGAGCACCATGAGCGCCCAAGCCCGCTACACCGATCCCAGCACCCGGTCCTTCGCCCACGCCGCCATGTGGCTGATCGTGTCGACGTTCGCCGCGGCGGGCGCGGTTGCGGCGCTCGCCTGGTACGGCCGGGACCGCTCGCCGCGCTTGCGCTCCCCCGACGACACCGCCGGCTGAGCACCGGCGCAAGTCAGCGGGTCGGCGGCGACCAGTACTCGAGCATCTGCGCAAAGGTACGAAATGCCGCCGCGGACACGCCATAGGTGGCTTCGAAGTGGATGCTCAGCGGGAAGCCCAGATCTGCGACACCGTCGATCACCCGCTTGTAGAGATCGAGCATCAGCTTGCGCCGCTGGTCGGGTTCGCTGTCGGCGAGCGTCTTGACGAAGTCCTGTTCGGCGGCCACCGCCGCGTTGCCCGGATCCTGGATCAGCCAGTTGATCAGGCCGGTCCGGTTCTCGAATGACGGCACGAAGCCGAACGACAGCAAGATCTCCGGGCGCGCATCGCTGTGCTTGGCGAACTCGGTCAAAAACGGCACGATCGCATCGGAGTACAGCAGCTGGGTCAGCGCAAACGTCGCGCCGCTGTCGCATTTGAAGTTGAACCGGCCGATCTCGTCGGCCCGGGTGGGAATCAGGATGACGCCGCGGTTGGCCACGTCGGCGCGGAACGTCGCCAGCGCGTCGGTCGGCGGGATGCCCGAGCCCTCGCCGTCGGCCATGGTGCGGGGCACGCCGACGAAGACCACGCCCTCGATCCCCGCTCCGGTCAGATCGGCCAGCCGGCTCCGCAGGGCCGCCTCGTCGGAGAACGAGGTGACCTGGGTGCACAACCCGGCCACGCCCGGCAGCTCGGGCCGAATCGCGTTCCAGAAGTCCAGCACGTCGAGCTTGGGCTTCATCTCGATCGGGCGGTCATCGTCCTCGGTAATCATGCTCGGCATCAGGATGTGGCGGATCCGCCCTTCGATGCCCGCCTCGGCGGCGAACCGCACAACCTTGTGCGCCTCCTCGATCGTCTGCTCGGGGCCTTTCTCCACGTTCGGCGGGACAAGCTCGAGTGCGACGGTGTTCAAAGTCACGTACTAGCTCCTCATGACGGACGGTCAGCAGACGTCAACGGTGCCACAGGGTAAGGAACGGGCAGCATGGCCCGCCGCCGGCCGCTACCGGCCGCAGTCCCCCCGGGTGTGGTGGCACACTCTACGCTGGACCCACGCTGGGGGTCCCCGGCCGGGCAGCACAGAAAGGGGCGCCGAGCTGAGTTCCAAGGCAACCGCAGCGACCACACCGTCGGCCGCCGAGCTGGCCGCGGCGGTGACCGAACGGCTGCGCTCCCACCTGCGCAACCGCCGTACCGAGACCGCCTATATCGGCGACGACTACGAGGCTTTGATCACCGGCCTCGAAGAGTTCGTTCTCGTCGGCGGGAAACGGTTGCGTCCGGCGTTCGCCTACTGGGGCTGGCGCGCCATCACCGGACGAGATGCCGACGACGGCGAATTGCTGCTGTTCTCCGCGCTGGAACTGCTGCACGCCTGCGCCCTGGTGCACGACGACGTGATCGATGCTTCGGCCACCCGCCGCGGCAATCCCACCACCCACCGTAAGTTCGCCGAGCTGCACCGTGCCCGTGGCTGGCGAGGCTCGGCCGACCAGTTCGGTTTGTCGGCCGCCATCCTGCTCGGCGACCTGGCGCTGGTGTGGGCCGACGACATCGTCGCCGGTGCCGACCTGCCGGCCGATGCCCGGCGTCGCGTGCGCGGCGTCTGGTCGGACATCCGCACCGAGGTGCTGGGCGGCCAGTACCTCGACATCGTCGCCGAATCCAGCGGGGTGGACTCGATCGCCTCGGCGATGCGGGTCAACACCTACAAGACCGCCTCCTACACGGTGGTGCGCCCGCTGCAGCTGGGCGTCGCCGCCGCGGCCGACCGGCCCGACATTCAGGCGCTGTTCCACGATCTCGGCACGGACCTGGGCGTGGCGTTCCAGCTGCGCGACGACGTGCTGGGGGTGTTCGGCGATCCGACGGTGACCGGCAAGCCGTCGGGCGACGACCTGCGTTCGGGCAAGCGCACCGTGCTGCTGGCCGAGGCCGTCGAGCTGGCCGACAAATCGGATCCGGTGGCGGCCAATCGGTTACGCAGCGCGATCGGGACCGCGCTGACCGATGCGCAGGTCCGCGAACTGTGCGAGCTGATCGAGGCGGTAGGCGCACTGGCAGCCGTCGAGGACCGTATCGATCTGCTGACCCGCCGCGCCATGGCCGCGCTGGAAGCCGCACCCATTGACGAGGTTGGAAAAGCCGGACTGACCGACCTGGCCCGCCGGGTCGCCGACCGGTCCGCCTGAAAATCCCGGAGCGTCGATGTCGAACCCCACCACCCCACCGGTCGCCCGCGCGTCCAGCGACGCCACCAGCGGCCTTTCCCGACTGCGGCAGTTCGCCGCCGGCGAGCAGGCCGGAGCCGCATGGCTCGGCTGCCTGGGCGCGCTGCTGATCACCCTGGGCGGCTTGGGCGCCGGCAGCACTCGCATCCAGGACCCGGTGCTGGATTCCCTGCACCTGTCGTGGCTGCGCTTCGGCCACGGCCTGGTGCTGTCGTCGGTGCTGCTGTGGGCCGGGGTCGCGGTGATGCTGGTGGCCTGGCTCGGCTTGGGCCGGCGGGTGATCGAGGGCACCGTGAGCACCTACACGTTGATCGCCACCACCGGCTTCTGGCTGGCACCGCTGCTGCTGTCGGTCCCGGTGTTCAGCCGCGACACCTACTCCTACCTGGCCCAGGGGGCCCTGCTGCGGGATGGATTCGACCCGTACGTGGTCGGTCCAGTCGACAACCCCAACCCCCTGCTCGAGGATGTCAGCCCGATCTGGGCAGCGACGACGGCACCGTATGGCCCGGCGTTCATCCTGGTCGCCAAGCTCGTCACGATGTTGGTGGGCAACAACGTGGTGGCCGGCACCATGGTGCTGCGCCTGTGCATGCTGCCCGGGCTGGCGCTGCTGATCTGGGCCGCGCCGCGGGTGGCCGCCCGAGTCGGTGGCAGCGCCCCCGCAGCGCTGTATCTGGCCGTGCTCAACCCGCTGGTGATCATCCACCTGATGGGCGGGGTCCACAACGAGATGTTGATGGTCGGCCTGCTGATCGCCGGGATCGCGCTGACCCTGGAACGCCGTCACCTGGCCGGGATAACCCTGGTGGCGCTGGCGGCGGCGGTAAAGGCCACCGCCGCAATCGCATTGCCGTTCCTGGTGTGGATCTGGATGCGCCGCCTGCGGGAGAAGCGCGGTTCAGCGAGGCTCGACGAAGGAGAGCCAACGCTGGAACCGCGGGGTCCAAGTCGCGGCTATCCGACGCCGATCGCATTCGCCATCGCCACGGCGGTGTCGGCGGCGATCGTCGTCGCGGTGTTCGCCGTGCTGTCGGCCCTGGCCGGAGTGGGCCTGGGCTGGTTGACCGCACTGCTGGCCGGCAACGTCAAGATCATCAACTGGCTCACGGTCCCGACCGCGGCCGCCAACCTGATCCACGCCGTGGGCGGGCTGTTCGCCCCGGTCAACTTCTATGCCGTGCTGCACGTCACCCGGATCAGCGGGGTCGCGGTGATCGGGCTGCTGCTGCCGGTGCTGTGGTGGCGGTCCCGGCGTGACGATCGCGCTGCGGTCGCTGGCATCGCCTGGGCCATGCTGGTGGTGGTGCTGTTCGTGCCGGCGGCGTTGCCCTGGTACTACACCTGGCCACTGGCGGTGGCGGCCACCGTGGTCCGTTCACCCGCGGCGATCGCCGCGATCGCGGCGGCGTCGACCTGGATCATGGTGATCTTCAAACCCGACGGCTCGCACGGCATGTACACCTGGCTGCATGTGATCGGTGCGACGGGATGCGCCGTGTACGCCTGGTACCGGTTGTCGAGGGCGCAGCAGGCGCCGGCACTCGACGCCGCTTAAACAACGCCGCTTGAGACTCAGTACGCCATGGCTTGCGCCCGGCGCATCACCTCACGGGCCTGGTGTGCGTGCAGCGCATCGATCGGGCGGGCGTTGTCGATCGACTCCCGCGCACCGTCGCGGGTCAACGACAGCGACGAATCCGGGGTGAACAGCCACCGCACGATGTCGGTCTGTTGATAGCCACCATCGTGCAGCACGGCCAGCAGCCCGGGCAGGCTCTTGACGATGTCCCCGTCTTCGGTGAAGAAGTTCCGCGGCACCCTCAACGCCCCCGCGCGGCGCACCGCGATCAGGTGGTTGTCCCGCAGGTACTGATGCACCTTGGTGACGGGCACCGCCAGCATCTCGGCGACCCGGGGCAGGTCGAATGTGGGTTCGTCGGGTTCAAGCACGTCTTCGGAGGCCGGAATGCTGCTCACGACACAAGTTTAAAGCCGCCGGACCGGCCGTTTGCACACATACCATGACCAAGTGACTGGAGCGTGGGGCGGCGACGCACTGGAGGGCGCGCTGCTCGACGGCCGGTACCGGGTGGGAACCCGGATCGCCACCGGGGGCACCTCCACGGTGTACCGGGGCCTGGACGAGCGCCTGGACCGCCCGGTCGCGGTCAAGGTGATGGATCTGCGCTACGCCGGTGACCAGCAGTTCCTGACCCGATTCCAGCTCGAGGCTCGGGCGGTCGCCCGGCTCAAGGACCCGGGGCTGGTGGCGGTGTACGACCAGGGTTTCGGTACCCCGCACGACCCCGGGCAGCCGTTTCTGGTGATGGAACTCGTCGAGGGCGGGACGCTGCGCGAACTGCTCAACGAACGTGGCCCGATGCCGCCGCATGCGGTCGCCGCGGTGTTGCGGCCGGTGCTGGGCGCCCTGGGGATCGCGCATCGGGCCGGGTTGGTGCACCGTGACGTCAAACCGGAGAACATCCTGATCTCCGACGACGGCGACGTGAAGGTGGTCGACTTCGGGCTGGTACGCGCTATCGCGGCGGCCGGAATCACCTCCACCAACGTGATTTTGGGCACCGCGGCCTACCTGTCCCCGGAGCAGGTCCGCGACGGAAACGCCGGCCCGGCCAGCGATGTGTACGGAGTCGGCGTGCTCACCTATGAGCTCTTGACGGGCCACACGCCGTTCTCCGGTGATTCGGCGTTGACGGTGGCCTACCAGCGGCTCGATCACGATGTCCCCCTGCCGAGTTTCGCCATCGACGGCGTCCCGGGTGAATTCGATGACCTGGTTTCCCGGGCGACCTCCCGCGACCCCGCGGAACGCTATGCCGACGGGCTGGAGATGGCGCACGCGGTTGACCTGATCAGCGAGCGGCTGGCGCTGCCGCCGTTCCGGGTGCCGGCCCCCCGCAACTCCGCCCAGCACAACGCCGCCCCGCCCCCTCGCGCCCCGGAACGTCCGGCGCCGCCACAACACCAGCCACCGCAACACCAGACGCTGCACATGACCCGCGGGCCGGCGGATTGGGTGGACGACACCGATACCCAGTATCAGCTGGTGACAGGGCAATTCGGCGGCGTCGAACTGAGCCGGTTCGTGTTGGAGCGCCAACACGCACGCCGGATGGTGGTCATCTGGCTGGCGGTGGTGTTCGCGGCCACCACTTTGGTCGCCGCGCTGGCGTGGACGCTGGGCAACAACGTCAGCGCGCTGCTTTAGCGAGGTGATCCTTTGGCGCGAGCGTGCACAGTTGTACGCGCTGGGCGGCGTGTCGCTGTGCAGACACGCACGCTCGCGGGGGTAGCCCCGCCTCGCGGGGAGGGAACTCAGCCGCGCAGCATCTCCGCGACCAGGAAGGACAACTCCAGCGACTGCTGGGTGTTGAGCCGCGGGTCGCACGCCGTCTCGTAGCGGCCACCCAGGTCCGCATCCGAAATGTCCTGGGCGCCACCGAGACACTCGGTCACGTCCTCCCCGGTGAACTCCAGGTGGATGCCGCCGGGGTGGGTGCCCAGCGCGTGATGCACCTCGAAGAACCCCTGCACCTCGTCGACGATCCGATCGAAGTGCCGAGTCTTGTGACCAGTAGAGGCCTCGTGTGTGTTGCCGTGCATCGGGTCGCACTGCCAGATCACCTGGTGGCCGGTGGCCTGCACCTTCTCGATGATTCCCGGCAGCAGGTCGCGCACCTTACTGTTGCCCATCCGGCTGATCAGCGTCAGGCGCCCCGGAACATTGTGCGGGTCAAGGCGTTCCACGTATTCGACGGCCTGGTCCGGCGTGGTGGTCGGACCGAGCTTGACCCCGATCGGGTTGGCGATCACCTCGGCGAGCGCGATGTGCGCGTGATCGAGCTGGCGGGTCCGCTCCCCGATCCACACGTAGTGCGCCGACAGGTCGTAGAGCTGCGGCGTGCCTGCGACGTCGGACATCCGCAGCATGGCGCGCTCGTAGTCGAGCACCAGTGCCTCGTGGCTGGCGTAGATCTCGGCGGTCTGCAACTCCCGGTCGGCGACCCCGCACGCGCTCATGAACTTCAGGCCGCGGTCGATCTCACCGGCCAGCGCCTCATAGCGGGCACCCGCCGGCGAGGTGCGGACGAATTCCCGGTTCCAGTCGTGCACCAGCTCCAGCGATGCCAGGCCCGACGACGTCAGCGCCCGCACCAGGTTCATCGCCGCGCTGGCGTTGGCGTAGGCCCGCACCAGCCGAGACGGGTCGTGCTCGCGTGCCTCGGCATCCGGGGCCAGGCCGTTGACCATGTCGCCGCGGTAGGACTTCAGCCCCAGCGAGTCGATATCGGCCGACCGCGGCTTGGCGTACTGACCGGCGATACGGGCCATCTTGACCACCGGCATGCTGGCGCCGTAGGTCAGCACCACGGCCATCTGCAGCAGGGTGCGGATGTTGCCCCTGATGTGCGGCTCGGTGTTGTCGGTAAAGGTCTCCGCGCAGTCGCCGCCCTGCAGCAGGAAAGCCTCCCCGCGGGCAACCTGGGCCAGCTGCGCCTTGAGACGCTCGATCTCGGACGCCACCGTGATCGGCGGGACGCTCTCTAGCACGGTGCGCATCGCCTTGGCCTGGTCAGCGGGCCAGCTCGGTTGCTGGACGGCCGGGCGGGCCAGCGCGGCGTCGAGGCGCTCGCGCAGCTCCGCAGGCAGCGGCGGCAACGCCGGCAGCTGGTCGATGGGTACGTCAACGGTCCAGTTCACCCGACCATGGTAGCCGGGCGCCGACCCTGGCTGATCAGGCCAGTTCGCTGGCGGTGCTGATGGGCCCACTCCTCAACGGTCCGCTCCGCGGCCCGCATCGTCATCGGCCGTGATCACCTGGAAACGGCGTAGCTGGTCACGGGCGTCCACCAGCGCATCGTGACTGCCCGCCGACCGCGGTGGCAGCCGCGGCCGGTCCCGGTCTTCCCACAATTGCCGAAGCTCGTGAGTGAACCGCGGGATCGGCGCCGGCAGATCAGGCATGGTGCCCCATAACTGGCAGAGCACCACGTGGTCGTAGGCCCCCACCCAGGCCCACAACTCGATCGGTTCGCCTCGCTCGACTCCGAAGAAGTCCTCCAGATCCGCGCGGATCCGGCGGCGCGAGCGCCACGTCTGCGACGCCGGCGACGGCAGCTTCGGCAGCACGTGGGTGCGGACCCACGGCCCCGCCCGGTCCGGGTCGAACTCGGTGGAGACCGCATAGTATTCGCGCCCGTCCTCGGCAACCACGCCGATCGAGATCAGCTCGATGGTGCGGCCGTCCTCGATGAACTCGGTGTCGTAGAAGTACCTCACCGCCACGAACCGCCCGGCCGGTGGATCCGCGGAGTCACGACCGGCATGGTCGGGGCCGACGCCTCCGAAACCACCCGGTTGGGGCCCGAGCGGCCAGGCGAACCCGCGGCGGGCGCCGGCCTGACCGGAGGCCTGGCCGGGGGCCTGCCGATGGGGACCTGTTGCCGGGGAACCATGAACTGCACCGTCGGCGCCGACGCGGCCCGCACCTCACGGTCGAGCTCGGCGTCGACGGCCCGCTCATCGGGCACCTGGGGCCGGCCCGCGACCGCGTCCTGCAACCAGAGCTTGGCCGCAATCACCGGCCGGCGCAGCCGGCGCTCCCGCTCCAGCGCGCGGCGCATGCGCGCACGATCAGGCAGGTAGCGCCAGCGCGCCCACGGGGCGTGCGGGCGGGACAGCCGCACCGCGCCCACCACCAGCAGTGGAAAGAAGAACATCCCGATCAACCCGGTCCACACCTTGCCTTTCAACAACACCATCACGCCCAACGGCAACGCCATCACCAGGCTGGCGATCACACCCGCGTGGATCAACGGCGAGGAGGTGTCGTGCCACGTCGACAGCACAAACGTCAGAGGATGAAAGCCCAGCACCAGGAGTCCGGTGACCGCGGTGGCGGCGAACACGGCGTCCACCGAGGCACGGCCGTCCTCCTCCCAGTACACGTCGGACAAGTGCAGGATCAGCGCGTACTCGTCGAGCACCAGCGCCGCTCCGATCCCGAACGCTATCGCAGCCAAGCTGAATGCCGGCTCGTGCGCGTTCGGCCCGGCGGCCACCAGGGTCACCCCGGCGACCATCACCAACACCACCCCGAAGACCACGTGGTGAATGTGCTTGGTGCCGAAGTGCAGATTGCGGGGCTGCCACCACCGTGGCGGACCGGGGTTTCCGGCCTGGCTGCGGATGTAGCGCACCACGGAGCGGGTCACCAGAAACGTCACCAGGAAGGCCAGCAGGCAGCTCAGCAACGGCAGTCTGCCCCGGCCGACGATGTCGTCGCGGAACCATTCCAGCACCTAATGCAACGTACGCCCTCACGGCACACCACGCGGTGATCGCCACAGCTATCGCTCGGTTCAGCGTCGCTACCCGATAGGCTGTGCTGCGACATGACTACATCGCGGCCGCCCGACCCGGGCCGTCGGCACGGGGGCATCAGCGGTAGGGCCGTTTGGTGGATCTTCACGCTGCTGGCGATTGCAGCCCTGGGCTACACGACGTGGCGGGCGCTGGGCAGCACGCCGTACCACATCGACGTCGACGTCTACCGGATGGCGGCCCAGGCCTGGCGTGAAGGCCGGCCGCTCTACGGCGAGGACTGGTTCCAAACCCAGATCGACGGGACGGTGCTGCCGTTCACCTATCCCCCGATCGCCGCGGTGATGTTCGCCCCCCTCACCTGGGTGTCGCTGGGTACCGCCACCGCCGCGCTGACCGTCCTTTCGACGCTGCTGCTGGTGGTGTCGATCACCATCGTGCTCACCGGCCTGAGGGTCCGCTTCGACGCGCGCCCCGACTGCGGGCCGGCCTGGTGGCACCGCGCGGTGGTGGCCGTGGCGATCGTGGCGGCGTCGATCTGGCTGGATGCCGAACCGATCTGGGCCAACTTCGACTTCGGCCAGGTCAACGCGGTGCTGATGACGCTGGTGATCGCCGACTGCGTACCGCGCCGAACCTATTGGCCGCGCGGCGCACTGCTGGGTGTCGCGGTGGCACTGAAGCTGACCCCGGCGGTGTTCCTGCTCTACTTCCTCTTGCGCCGCGACCGGCGCGCCGCGATCACCACCGCGGCATCGTTCCTGGCGGCGACCCTGGTGGGGTTCGCAATGGCCTGGAGCGACTCCTGGCAGTACTGGACGCACACCGTCAGCGATACCGACCGCATCGGCGGGGCGAGCCTGAACACCAACCAGAACCTGGCCGGCGCGCTGGCCCGGCTGCCGCTGAACGACCACCTGCGCTCGGTGTTGTGGCTGGCGGGTTGCGTGTTGGTGCTCGCGGCGATGTGGTGGGCCGCACGCCGTGTGCTCGCCGCCGGTGAGCCCGTCCTGGCGCTGGTCTGCGTGGCACTGTTCGGGTTGGTGGTGTCGCCGGTGTCCTGGTCGCACCACTGGGTGTGGATGCTGCCCGCCGTGGTGGTGACGGTGGTGGTGGCCTACCGGCATCGCGCGGTCGTGCTGGGCGTGCTCAGTGTGGCCGGGGTGGCGCTGATGATGCGCAGCCCGATCGAGTTGCTGCCCGAACATCACGAGTCCGGCGCGGCGTGGTGGCGCCAATTGGCCGGGACGTCCTACGTGTGGTGGGCGCTGGCGGTGATCATCTCGGCCGGCGCCACGCTGCGGCCCGGCCCCCGGACGAATCCGGATCAGCCCGCCGCGGTCTCCGGAAACCGGGCGACCGGCTGACCCGTGGCCCCGTCCTGTTGCGGGACACCGTTTTTGACACTGGCCGCGTAGATGTCGACATATTCCTGACCGGACAGTCGCATCAATTCGTAGATCACCTCGTCGGTGACGGCACGCTCGATGAAGCGGTTGTCGGCCATCCCGTCGAAGCGGGAGAAGTCCATCGGCTCGCCGAAACGGACCGTGACCCGGCCGAACCGCAGCATCTTGGTGCCCGGCGGGTTGACCACGTTGGTACCGACCATGACGACCGGGATCACCGGGACGCCGGTGTGCAGCGCGAGCCGAGCCAGCCCGGTCTTGCCCTTGTACAGCCGGCCGTCGGGCGAGCGAGTGCCCTCGGGGTAGATACCGAGCAGCTTGCCCTGCGACAGGATCCGCTGAGCGGTGGTCAGCGCGGCCTGCGCGGCGTCAGAATCGTTGCGGTCAATGGGAACCTGCCCCACGGCGGTGTAGAACGAGCGAGTGAGCCAGCCCTTGATCCCGGTGCCGGTGAAGTACTCCGACTTGGCCAGGAAGGTGATCCGCCGGCGCACCACCAGCGGCAGGTAGAAGCTGTCCATGACGGCCAGGTGATTGCTGGCCAGGATGGCCGCACCGTCGTCAGGGATGTTCTCCAGACCCTCGACCTTCGGCCGCCCGATCAGGGCCAGCAGAGGCCCGAAGAATACGTACTTGACCAGCCAGTACCACATGGCCCCTCCCTCCTGCCCCCGCTCGGCGGCCGTGTTCGCGCCAACTTTACCGACCGGGCGTGGCTAGGGCCACACGGTGATTCGTCACATCGCGAATTCCGTGGAATTCCTCAGCTTTCGGTTTCGACGGTCACCGGAATGTGCTCGTAGCTGGGCCTGGCCGGTGGTTGGCCGCCGCCACCGTCGCCCCCGGGCGTGCCCGGGTCGGGTGGGCGTGGCCCCCCGCCGCCCGCATCGGTCTCCCCGACCACGGCACGGATCACCTCATACAGCGCGACGCTGTGCTCGGCGACGAGGGTGAGCAGGGGATGTTCTTCCCCGGTCACCAGCGCCGCCAGCGCGCACACTGGGCACCACACCTGTTGGCATTTGCCCGGGCCATCGCCGGCAGCCGCCAGCAGCGCCGCTGCGCGCACCGCCGGGTCGAGCCGATCCAGAATCGCCTGGGCGAGCTTGCGCAGCTCGGGCCCCAGTTCACCCAGATCGGGGTGCGCGCCAGCGTTCAACGTCGCACCTCCTCATCGCCAGTCACCGGCCACACATCCGGATTCGGCCGGAAGCGGACCGTCAGTACGCTGCCACGCAGCGTTGCGTCCACGACCGTGCACCGCCGCAGGACCGACGCCAACCGAACCCGGCGTCTGGTGCCACCTGCACCGATGATCAGATCATCTCCGGATCGCCCCAGGCTCAGCGCACCGGAATCGACCTGGGGTAACTCTAGCCGCAGTCGATACACCGCCCCCAGCCCGGAACCTGACTCGCGGTCGACCACCGGCCGCACCGGACCCGGTGGCGCCGACCCGCCGCGGCGGCGGCTGTTCGCGAGCAGGTCGCCGAGGGCTTTGGGGCCGATCGGCTCGCCCGCCAGGTGCGGGACCAGCACCATCGCCACATCGCCGATGGCGCGGTCCACCTCTTCGAGGACGGTGCTCTGCTCACCGATCCGCTCGGCGTACCAGTCGAACGCCGGGTGGGCCGGCAAGTTGGTGTAGACGTATGAATCGTCCTGCAACAAAATCTGATTGACGATCAGCTCTGCCACCCGAACACCCGTCAGCGACAACGCCCCCAGGGTCCGGACGGCTTCGGCGGCCACCACGCGCTCGGCGGTCAGCACCAGGTGCGCGGCGACGGTCGTCTCATCGGTCAGTCGCTCGGCAAGCCGCTCGGCGGCGCCGCTGATCCGCTCGATCAACTCGACCAGCGCGGTCGACCGGGGATCCTCGGTTCCGCTGAGCCGGCGATGCCGCGGCCAGGACCGCTCGGCGTAGAGCGCCACGGTGGCGGGCAGCGTGAGCATCCGCATCGCATCGGCGGTGGACGCACAGTCGACGACGACCCGGTCCCATTGCCCACTGTCTGCGAGTTCGCCGACTTCGTGCAGGCCCAGTACCTCCTGGACACCGGGAAGCGCCGAAAGCTCTTCGGGGGCAACGCTGCTCAGATCCGACTCCGGGAACCGCAAGGCCAGCACGTCGACCACGCCGGCCCAATGCCGCTCAAGCAAGGCCAGCGTGTCCAGCGCCAGCACGTCCAGACGGCCGCCCCCCGCACCGGCGTCATCGACTGCCACCGGGATGGGGTCCCGGCCGCCACTGGGCGGCACCGGCATTCCGAGCACGTCCCCGACCGAATGGGCCTGGTCGGTGGAGATCAGCAGCACCCGGTCTCCAGCGCATGCCAGCGAGACAGCGGTCGCCGCCGCACACGTGGACTTGCCTACGCCGCCCTTGCCGAGGAACAGACTGATCGCAGCCACGGCCGGCGTCGCTGGCTCAGGCGGCCTCACTCAGCCTCTGCTCGCTTCTTCAGGTCCTTCAGCGCGGTGTCGGTCAGCCGCCGCTCCGCCTTGCGCTTGAGCAGGCCGATCATCGGAATCATCAGATCCACCGACAGTTCGTAAAGGACCTCGGTCCCGGATCCCTTGGCCGTCAAACGATATTCGCCGTCGAGGGCTTTCAGCAGGGAACTCGAGGCCAGCGACCAACGCACCGAGCGACGGTCCGCCGACCAGTCATAGTCCAACACCATGGTGTCCTTGAGCACCGCGGCATCCAGCACTATGCGGGCTACCTTCGGATAGCCGTCGGAGTCGGTTTCGAGCACCTCGGCCTCGGTGTACTCCGAGACCCAGTCGGGGTAAGCGCCGATGTCGGCGATCACCTTCATCACCGTGTCCGGATCCGCCGCGATGTAGATCGTCTGAGCTGTCTTATCCGCCACGTACTTACTTCCCTAACTCGCTCGCGCCTGGCACCGGCCCTCGGCAGAGACGGTACCTCGCCGTCCGCGCCCTGGCGGGGTCAACTGACAGCGACGGGCGAGACCCCCACCGGTCGCGAACGCTCCAGGCGGTCCTTGATCTCAAAGGCCATCCGCTTGCCGGCCACCCGGCGGCGGTGGTTCAGCTTCGCCAAGTTCAGCCGGGCCAGCTGCCGGCCGGTCACACCGGCAGGTTCGGCGTGCAGAAAGTAGTGCAGCAGCACACCATCGAGCATCGGCTCCAACCAGATCTCCATGGTGCCGGTCAGCGGCCCGCTCACGGTCCACCGGATGCCCTTGTCGGCACGATCCTCGACCACCTGGAGCTGCAGGTCGGGCCACCACCGCTGCCAACTCGAGCGATCGGCGACAGCCGCGCCCACCTGCTCACCGGATGCGGCGACGAACGTCTCGTCGGCAACCTGGATACTGTTCATGGCCCCAGCTTCACATATGCCCCATTTCGCGGATGGAACGCCCCGGGGTGCGCAGGGGCCCGCCGGCGGCCCGGGCAGTGAACACCGTCACACCCGCGACAGGGCGCCGACTAGGCTGGGCGAAATTACTGCAGGCTGGCAAGAGAGGTCATGGCAATGCGTGAGTTCAGTGTTCCCGCGTCGTTCACCGTCGAGGAGCACGACAACGTCGCTGCGGTCGTCTTCGAGCACGAGCGCAACAACCCCGACTTCGTCATCTACCAACGACTGGTCGACGGGGCCTGGACGGATGTCACCTGCGCCGAGGCCGCCGCGCAGATCCGTTCGGCCGCGCTGGGTCTGATCAGCCAGGGCGTGGCCGCCGGCGACCGGGTGGTCATCTTCTCGGCGACGCGCTACGAGTGGGCCATCCTGGACTACGCGATCCTGTCCATCGGCGCGGTCACCGTCCCGATCTACGAAACGTCCTCGGCCGAGCAGGTCCGCTGGGTGATGCAGGACTCCAGCGCGGTGGTGGCGGTCGCCGAAACCGACGCCCACGCCCAGATCGTCAACGAGCTCGCCAGCGACCTGCCCGCGCTGCGGCGGGTGCTGACCATCGACGGCTCGGACACCCCGGCCCTCGACGAACTTGCCGAGGCCGGCGCCGGTCAGGACCCGGCCCAACTCACCGCGCGCCTCGACTCGCTGCGGGCCACCGACCCGGCGACGCTGATCTACACCTCGGGAACCACCGGGCGCCCCAAGGGTTGCGAGCTCACCCACTCCAACCTCATCCACGAGGTACGTGGCACCCAGGCCGCGCTGCCGACCCTGATGGTGTCCGGCCAGCGCCTGCTGGTCTTCCTGCCGCTGGCCCATGTCCTGGCTCGCGCCCTGAGCATCGCCGGCTTCGCCAACAAGGTCACCGTCGGATTCACCAGCGACATCAAGAACCTGGTGCCGATGTTCTCGGTCTTCAAGCCGACCGTGGTGGTGTCGGTGCCGCGGGTGTTCGAGAAGGTGTACAACACCGCTGCCCAGAACGCCGCCAACGACGGCAAGGGCCGCATCTTCGAGATGGCTGCCCAGACCGCGGTGGACTGGAGTGAGGCCGCCGATCACGGTGGACCAGGCCTGCTGCTGCGCGCCAAGCACGCCCTGTTCGACAAGCTCGTCTACCACAAGCTGCGCACCGCGCTGGGCGGCAACTGCCGCGCCTCGGTCTCCGGCGGGGCGCCGCTGGGCGAACGGCTGGGCCACTTCTACCGCGGCGTCGGCCTGTCCATCTACGAGGGCTACGGGCTGACCGAGACCACCGCCGCCATCACCGTCAACCCGGTCGGCGGCATGAAGGTCGGAACCGTCGGAAAGCTGGTGCCCGGCAACAGCATGCGCATCGCCGAGGACGGTGAGTTGCTGGTCCGCGGCGGCGTGGTGTTCAACGGCTACTGGCGCAACGAGCAGGCCACCGCCGACGCGTTCACCGACGGTTGGTTCCGGACCGGTGACCTGGCCGCCATCGACGCCGATGGCTACCTGAAGATCACCGGCCGCAAGAAGGAGATCATCGTCACCGCCGGCGGCAAGAACGTCGCCCCCGCGGTGCTCGAGGACCAGCTGCGATCGCACCCGCTGATCAGCCAGGCGATGGTCGTCGGCGACGCCAAGCCGTTCATCGGCGCACTGATCACCATCGACCCCGAGGCCATCGAGGGCTGGAAGCAGCGCAACGGCAAGTCCAGCACCGCGACGCCGGCGGACCTGGCGACCGACCCGGATCTGAACGCCGAGGTGGATGCGGCGGTCAAGCAGGCCAATCTGTCGGTCTCGCACGCCGAGTCGATCCGCAAATTCCAGATCCTGCCGGTCGACTTCACCGAGGCCACCGGCGAGCTGACCCCCACCATGAAGGTCAAGCGCAACGTGGTCGCGGAGAAGTTCGCCGACGCGATCGAGGCGATCTACGCCAAGGGCTGACCGACGCTGGGACCGCCGCAACCCCGCGGTTCAGGCTTGCAGCAGGTCGGCCATGCGTCCGGCCAGGGTGTCCCAGCGCCAGTGCCCGGTCGCCCATTCGCGCCCGGCGGCACCCATCGCGGCGGCCCGGTCGGGGTCGGCGAGCAATCCGGCGACGGCGTCACCGATCTGCTCCACGGCCCGGCCGTCGACCACCAGCCCGGTCCGGTTGTGCAGGACGGTTTCGGGTGCGCCGCCCGAGTCGCCGGCCACAACCGGGACCCCGGCCGCCGACGCTTCCAGGAACACGATGCCCAAGCCCTCCACGTCAAGCCCGGCACCGCGGGTGCGGCACGGCATCGCGAACACATCGCCGAGCAGGTAGTAGGCCGGCAGTTCGGCGGCTGGTACACCGCCGGTGAAGGTCACCGCATCGGCAACCCCGCACTCGCCGGCCAGCTTGTGCAGCTTCTCGGCGTACGGTCCGCCGCCGACGATCACCAGTGCGGCCCCATCCACGCGTTGCCGAATCGCCGGCAACGCCCGGATCAGCATGTCCTGACCCTTGCGGGGCACCAGCCGCGATACGCACACCACGGTGGGACGCTCCCCCAGCCCATGCCGGGCCCGTAGTTCGGCGCGGGCACCCGGGTCGGGACGGAACCGGTCGGTGTCCACTCCGGGCGGCAGGTGCTCCAGCGCCGCGTTGGGGCCGAACGCCGAGGCGAACCGGCCACGGGTGTAGTGGCTGACGAACGTGACGGTGTCGCAGGAGTCGCCGATCCGGCGCAGCACCGAGCGGGCCCCCGGCAGCATCGACCAGCCCACCTCGTGGCCATGCGTGCTGGCCACCACCCGGGTGGCACCGGCAGAGCGCGCCCGCGGCGCCTCGAGCGCCAGTGGGGCGGCCGCACCGAACCAGACGGTCTGGGCCCCGTGATCGGCGATGAGCCGGCGCATCCGGGAGTCGACACCCGGCCCCGGCACCATCAGCGTGCCGGGATGGCGCACCACCTGGTAGCCGGCCGATTTCGCAGCGTCGTCGAAGGCGTCCGCCCCCTTCCACTGGGGCGCGTACACCGTGACGTCGTGGCGCCCGCTACCGGCGATGCGGCGCACCAGCTCTTCCAGGTAGCACTGGATGCCGCCGGGACGCGGCGGAAAATCATTGGTTACCAGCAGGACCCGGCTCACCCGTGGGATGCTAGCGCGGTGACGATGCGGGCCGCCCGCGGCCCGAAGAGAAATCGCGCCATCAGGCACGGCGCGGTGACGATGCGCCCGTGACCCGATGTGGAATCGCGCCATCTAGGCTAACGGCCGGCGGCGACGGGCTCCGAATTCTGCGCCGGTGACAGAGGGAGGACGGCCGTGACCAGCCGCGTGGCCGATGCGCGAACCACCCCGCGATCGCAGGTGGCGGCCTGGGCGCTGTGGGACTGCGGCGCGACAGGCGTCAATGCGGTCGTAGGAACCTTCGTGTTCTCCGTGTACCTGACCGGACAGGTCGGCGCGGGGCTGCCCGGCGCCACCACACCGGCAAGCTGGCTGGGCAAGGCGCTGACGTTCGCGGGGCTGTTCGTCGCGCTGTTGGCTCCCGCGATCGGGGTCTGGGTCAACGCCCCGCAACGTCGCCGCGCCGCACTCGCGCTGTTCACCGGCCTGGTGGTGGTGCTGACCGCGTTGATGAGCCTCATCGATGACGACTATCGGTACCTGGGTCCGGGGCTGGCCCTGCTGGCGTGCGCCGCGGTCTGCAGCGACCTGGCAACGGTGCCCTACAACGCGGTGCTGGGCCAACTGTCGACACCGCAGAATTCCGGCAGGATCTCCGGAATCGGCTCGGCCTCAGGCTTTTTCGGCAGCGTGCTGTTGCTGCTGGTCCTCTATGTCGGTTTCATCGCCGGCGATGGTGAGACCCGGGGCCTGTTCGGTCTCGCCGTCGACCACGGCCAGTACATCCGGGTGGCGATGCTGGTAGCGGCCGGTTGGCTGGTCGTGTTCGCCTGCCCCCTGCTCTTTCTGGTGCGCACCCCGCCGGCCACCGAGCCGGCACCGGTGGCCGGGCTCCTGGGCGCCTACCGCACGCTGTGGCAGGAGATCAAGGCCGAGTGGCGTCGCGACCACAACGTCGTCTACTACCTGCTGGCCAGCGCGGTGTTCCGCGATGGGCTCACCGGGATCTTCGCGTTCGGCGCGGTGCTCGGCGTCAGCGTGTACGGCGTATCGCAGGCCGACGTGCTTATCTTCGGCGTCTGCGTCAGCATCGTCGCCGCGGTGGGCGCGGTGGTGGGCGGCCGGCTCGCCGACCGCGCCGGTCCCAAGCCCGTCATCATCGGCTCGCTGGCCGCCATGGTCGCGGTCGGGCTGACCCTGCTGACCGCCTCCGGGCCGGTGGCGTTCTGGATCTGCGGGCTGTTGCTCTGCCTCTTCGTCGGTCCGATTCTGGCGTCCGCCAGGGCGCTGATGCTGCGCATGTCCGCACCGGGCAAGGAGGGGGTGGCCTTCGGCCTCTACACCACCGCCGGACGCGCCGCGTCATTCCTGGCGCCGTGGATGTTCTTCACCTTTGTCGATCTGTTCGGCACCGACCGGGCCGGCATGGGTGGGCTGTGCGTGGTCCTGGTGGCAGGCCTGATCGCCATGGTCGCCGTTCGGACACCACGCGAGGCGTCCTAGTCCATGTGGCTCACGGTGCTGGTGATGGCGTTTGCCGTGAGCCTCGAGCCGTTCCGGATCGGTATGACGGTGTTGATGCTGAACCGGCCGCGACCGGTGCTGCAACTGACCGCGTTCCTGATCGGCGGCTTCGCGATGGGGATGCTCGTGGGGCTGGTCGTCTTGTTCGTCCTACGACGCCGGCTGCTCGGTTCGACCTATGTCACCTTGCCCCACGTTCAGATCCTGATCGGGGCGCTGGCGCTGGTGGCCGCCGCCGCGGTGGCCACCAAGGACAGGTGGTCGCGCCGCGCCACGCCGACGATGCCGACCCAGCGCCTGTTGCGCAGCAGCTCGCCGTGGATTGCGGCGGCGGCCGGATTGGGGATCGCGTTGCCCTCGGTGGACTACCTCGCCGCACTCGCCGTCATCCTGGCCTCCGGCGCCGCGGTCACCGCGCAGGTCGGGGCGTTGCTGATGTTCCACGTCGTGGCGTTCGCGCTGATCGAGATCCCTCTGCTGGCATATGTATTCGCGCCCCAGCAGACGCAGACGGCGATTACCAGGATCAACGACTGGATTCGGTCACGTCGCCGCGTCGAGGTCGCCACCCTGCTCGCCGTCGTCGGCAGCCTGCTGCTGGCCGCCGGCATCCTCAGCCGCTGACGGAGCCGGCGGTTGGCCTGCCGGCGCTTCGGCGTCCGGCAGCTGGGCGGCCAGGTACTCACCGAGGCCCCCGATCGTCGGATAGTCGAAGACCGCCGTCGCGTTGATGGTGAACGCGCCACCGAACTGGCTGTGCAATCGGTTGCGCAGTTCGACTGCCATCAGGGAGTCCGTGCCCAGGTCCAGGAACCGACTGGTTGCAGCCGGCGGCTGCGCCAGGCGCAGGAACCCCTGAACTTCGCGCTGCAGGAACTCGGTGATGAAATCGGCCCGCTGCGCCACGGGTATCTCCTGCAGTTGCCGCAGCAATTCGGCGTCGCCGGCGGTGTCCCCCGCAGCGCTGGGCAGCACCAGGTCCAGAATCGGTGGACGGGAACTGCCCAACACCTTCGCCGCACGCTGCCAGTTCGCCTTGAGCACGGTCGCCTGTGCGCATCCGCTGGCGACGACGGCGGCGAGGGCACCAAGGGCGGCCGAGGGCTCCAGCGGAACCAGCCCTTGCGCACCGATATTGGTACGAGCCGCCTCTGACGAGGCCATCCCGCCCTGCCCCCAGGGCCCGAAGTTGACCCCGGTCGCCGGCAGGCCCCGCGCCTGGCGCTGCGCGACCAGCCCGTCGAGGAACGCATTGGCGGTCGAATAGTTGGCCTGGCCCGGCGATCCGAGCAGGCTGGACACCGACGAGGACACGATGAAGAAGTCCAGGGCATCGTCTCGAGTCAGGCGGTCCAAGTGCCAGGCACCGAAAGCCTTGGGCGCCAATACCGTCTGGAAGCTTTCCCGACTCTGCTGGGACAGCAGCGCGTCGTCGAGCACACCCGCCAGGTGCGCGACGCCGGCCAGCGGAGGCAACTCGGTGCGGATGCGCTCCAGCAGCCCTGCCACCTCGGTTTGGTCGCCGACGTCGGCGGCGACGGTGTGGACACGGCACTTGTAGCGGTCGGTGATCTCCTCGATCGCCCGCAGCGCGTCGGCATCGGGCGTACGCCGACTAGTCAGCACGATGTCCCCGGCGCCGAGTTGAGCCAGATACGCCGCCAAGTGCAGGCCGATCGCGCCGAGGCCACCGGTGATCAGATAGGTCCGGTCACCGCGCGGCTGTAGCGGCTCGGGCATCTGCACCACGATCTTGCCGATGTGCCGCGCCTGCTGCATGCGACGGAACGCCGTCCTGGCTTCAGTCAGCGGATAGATCTCGGCGGGCAACGGCATCCATTCACCCTTGCCCAAGCCGTCGGACACCTCACCGAGCAGGGTGCGGATGCGGTCGGGTTCGGTGAACATCACGGTGTCCAACGCAACGATCTCGTAGGCGATGTCGGGGCGGGCCTCGGCCATCTGTTCCGGAGTCCAGATGTCTCGCTTGGCGATCTCCGCGAAACGTCCGCCCTGTGCAGTCGCCCGCAGGGTCGCCTCGATGAAGCCTTCGTTGGTCAGGCTGTTGAGCACCACATCCACGCCGGCGCCGTCGGTATCGGCAAGGATCTGGTCGGCGAAATCGGTTGTCCGCGAGTCATAGACATACTTCACGCCGAGCTTGCGCAGCGTCTCCCGCTTGAAGGTGCTCGCCGTCGCGTACACCTGTGCACCATGCTGCTGGGCCATTTGGATAGCGGCCAGTCCGACACCACCGCTGGCGGCGTGGATGAGCACCTTGTCGCCGGGATTCAGCTTCGCCCAGTCGAACGAAAGCCGAACCGTGAGCGCCGCGGCCGGAATCGTCGCGGCCTGCACCGCGCTCACCCCGTCCGGGATCGGCGCCACGAACTGGGCCGGTACAGCGAACCGGCTGGCGAAAGCGCCTTGCATGGAGCCGTAGACACGTTGGCCGACCTCGAGTCCGCTCACCCCGTCGCCAAGTGCGGTGATGACGCCGGCGAAGTCGCCACCGACCGGACCCGGATCGCCCGGGTACAGGCCCAACACATTGAGCACATCGCGGAAGTTCAAGCCGGCGGCCTGGACCCGGACCTGCACATAGCCGGCGTCGGGCGGCGCCACCTCGGCCTCGCTCAGCCGCAGGTTCTCGATCGCGCCGCGCTCGGTCGGAGCCAGGGCATAGTCGGTGCCGCGCGGCACCGCGAGATGACCGCTACGTGACCACTGCAGAAGCCTGGGCGCCAAGTACTTTCCTTGCCGCAGGGCAATTTCCGATTCGGCCATCGGTGTCGCCAGCAGGCCGGCCAAGGCAACGACGGCCTCCGCGGATCCGTCGTGATCGAGCAGTCTGCAGTGCAGGGCCGGCTCTTCGTTGACGATGGTGCGCCCGAGTCCCCACAACGCCGCCTGCACCGGATCCACCGGCTCGCCGGACTCGGTCGCCACCGCTCGCTCGGTGATGAGCCACAGGCCGCCGGGCAGCTTGATCGCTCCCTCGCCCTGCAGCGCGTGCACGGCGCCGAGCAGGTCGTCGATCTCGCGCTGTAGCCGCGCGGCGGCCTGGGCGCTGGACTCATCGGCCGTCGGTCCGGCGGCACGCCAGACGATTCCGGCGAACGACAACCCGCGCTGGTGCGCCTGCATGACGAACTGCCCCATGGGCTCCGGGTCGGTGTTGCGGTCCCAGGAGATGCAGCCCGGAAGGTGGGCCGCCAACTCGTCGAATCCGGCGATCAGCCAGGTGCCGCCGGCCGTCGCGGTCTCCTCGGACGGTGGCGGCGCCGGCACCTCGTGCCAGCCGAGGCTGTACAGCAGCCGTGTGCTGTCGCCGCCGAGCCCGCGCAACAACGCCTCACGGGGCGCGCGTTTGACCGTGAATTCCCGGATCCCGCCGAGGTGGCGGTTGTCTCGGTCCACGAAGTCCAGATCGAAGACCTGGGTTTCACTGTCGAGAGCGCTGGCGTGCCATCGGGCGCGGCAATAGAACCGCCGCGGCATCTTCTCGGCCAACATCACCTGGCCGTATCGCAGCGGCAGGAAAAGGTCGTGCACCCCCTGCTCGGCCGCCAGCAGGGCCGGGAACGCCGGGAACGCCACCCCGGTGCACAGGTCGAGCAACACCGGATGCATGGGTTCTGCGCCCAGGTGTTCGGCGAGTTCGGCGCCGACGGTGATATCGCCGATCGCCTCGCCCTCGCCGAGCCACAGCGATTTCAGGCAACCCGACCAGCTGGGCCCCCATGCCAGCTCCATGTCCGCGAAGGTCTCGAACAGTTCCTGCGGCCGCATGCGTTCGAGGCGTTCGATGGCGACATCGACCGGATCCGCCGGATCGGATTCGGGTTCGGCTTCGCTGCCGGCGATACCGGCGATACCGGAGAGCACCACACCGTCGGCGTTCAATGCCCATTCGGCGTCCCGGACACCGTAAGGACGGCTGTGCACCTGGAAGCTCCAGGACTCCCCGTTCTCCGAACCCTCGTCACGCGGATGCAGGGTCAGTTGGACTTCCCGAGAACTCTTCTCCGCCAGAATGATCGGCTCGTAGAAGAACACTTCTTGCACCCGGGCCGGCGGGCCGACCGCCGCCAGGGCCATCGCCGCATACGTCGCGCCCGGGACGACGACGGTGCCATAGATCACGTGGTCGGCCAGCCAAGGCTGCGACTTGACCGACAGCCGGCTGGTGTACACCGAGTCGCCGGACGCCAGGTCTTTGGTGCTGCCGAGAATTCCCGAAACAACGGGGCCGTCGACCGTGACGCCCGACGACCGGGGCCAAAAACGCCGGCGCTGGAACGGATAAGTGGGCAGCTCCATCCGGTGCGAGGGCCGGTGCGCCAATGCGTCGAAGTTCGGCCGATGACCACTGACATAGGCCGCGGCCAGCGCTTCGGCAATCTGACGCCGGTCGCCGACGCCCTTGCGCAACGACACGATCGCACGGGGAGCAGCCAGGTGGTCCGGCCAGACCTGCACCGCGTTGCCGGTCAGCACCGGTTGCGGCCCGATCTCCATCAGCACCGAACATCCCAGTGCCGCCACGGTCCGCACGCTTTCGGCGAACTGGACCGGCTGGCGGGAATGCCGGCGCCAATACTGGGCGTCCAGCGGCGTTTCGGCCATGAGCACCGACCCGGTGCGGTTGCAGACCAACGGCAACGTCGGCACGGCGAACTGCAACTGCTGCGCATACGATTCGAATTCTCCGAGCACCGGCTCCAGCAGCTCGGAGTGGAAGGCGTGGCTGGTATGCAGCCAGCTGCAGCGGATTCCTTCCTCCCCGAACGCGGCGACGATCTTCTCCAGGTCGGCTCCCGGACCCGAGAGCACGGTATTGGGCCCGTTGTAGGCCGCAATCGACACGCGCGGAAACTCGTTGACAACGACTTCGATGGGGTTGGCGTCGGCGAACACCGCGACCATCCGCCCGCCTTCCGGCAGGCTGCCGAACAGCCTGCCCCGCTCGGCCATCAGCCGTGCTCCGTCCTCGAGACGGAAGACGCCGGCTACACACGCCGCCGCGTACTGGCCCACACTGTGCCCCAGCACCACATCGGGCTCGATGCCCCACGACGTCCATAGCCGGGCCAGTCCCATCTCGACCGCGAAAAGTGCCGGTTGAGCAAACGACGTGTGCTGCAACAACTCCGCCGTGTCTCGGTCGGTCGCGAACAGCACGTCGAGCAATGGACGCGGCAGCATCCCTGCGACCGCATCGGCACACTGTGTCACGGTGTCTGCGAAAACCGGCTCGGCATCGAACAGTTCGCGGGCCATTCCCGGATGCTGGCTGCCCTGGCCGGTGAACAGCCACGCCGTCGTGGGCCGGTCGCCGCACTCCCCGCGCAGCACGCCGGGACGCAGGCGATTCTCGGCCAAGTCGGTCAGACCGTCAGCGGCACTGCGAACCGAATCCACGACCAGTGCTGCTCGCTGCTCGAAATGCGAGCGCCCGATTCCGGCCGTGCGGCAGACATCGGCGATGTCGACATCTGGGTGGGTGTCCAACCAGGTCCGATACCGTTGCACCAGCGCCACCAGGGCCTCGGGTGACCGCGCCGACAGCGCCAGCACGTTGACCGACTCCCCGGAGTCCTCCGGTGCCGGCGCCACCGCGGATTGGTCGCCGGAGTGTTCCGGCGGGGACGGCGCCTCCTCGATCAGCACGTGCGCGTTGGTACCGGTGAATCCGAACGAGCTCACGCCCGCGCGTCGAGGTCTGCCATTGGTCTGCCACGGCACCGGCTTGTCCACGACCCGAATCGGCAACGAATCCCACGGAATATGCGGCGAAGGCTTGTCGAAGTGCAGGCTGGCCGGCAGCACGCCGTGCTGCAACGACAGCACGACCTTGATCAGACCGGCTGCCCCTGAAGCTGATTCGAGGTGACCGATGTTGGTCTTCACCGAACCCATCAACAGTGGCCGATCCGCATCCCGACCGGCGCCGTAAACGGCTCCCGCTGCCTGTACCTCGATCGGATCACCCAGCGGGGTGCCCGTTCCGTGCGCCTCGAGGTAGTCGACATCGGCACCGATCAGCCCGGCTCGGGCCAATGCCGTGCCGATCAGTCGCTGCTGCGCACCCCCGTTGGGAACCGTCAGGCCACTGGAGGCGCCGTCCTGATTGGTCGCGCTACTCGGGATGACCGCGGCAACCCGGTCGCCGTCGCGCACCGCATCACTGAGGCGCTTGAGCACCAGAACCCCGCAGCCCTCACTCCGCACATATCCGTCGGCGGAGGCATCGAAGGTCTTGCATCGCCCGACCGGGGAAAGCATCCTGGCGCGCGAGGCGGCGATGACGGTGACCGGGCTCAGCAATACGTTCACGCCGCCGGCCACCGCCAGATCGCAGTCCCCGGCGCGCAACGCCAGACAAGCCTGGTGAACGGCCACCAACGACGAACTGCAGGCAGTGTCGAGCGCCACGGCCGGGCCCTCCAGCCCAAGCGCGAAGGCCACCCGGCCGGAGATGGCGTTGAGGGCGTTGCCGGTGATGAAGTAGGGCTCAATCTTGTCGACCGGCTCCGCGGACAGCAGGTGCGCATACTCATTGGCGGCCACGCCGGTGAAGACACCGGTTCGGCTGCCGCGCAACGTTGCCGGTGCATAGCCTGCCCGTTCGAAACCCTCCCAAACGGTTTCGAGCATCAGCCGTTGTTGCGGCTCGATCCATACCGCCTCGCGTGGGGAGATGCCGAAGAACTCCGGATCGAACTCGTCTATCCCGTCGATGAATCCGCCGAAGCGACTGTAGATCTTGCCCGGGGCTTCGGGATCGGGGTCGTAGAACTCGTCGATGTCAAACCGGTCTTCCGGTACCTCTCGGATCGCATCGACGCCTTCGGACAACAACTCCCAGAATGCTTCCGGATCGGGTGCGCCGGGGAACCGGCACGACACCGCGAGGATCGCGATCGGCTCGTCGGTGGCCGTCGACTGCACCGAGACCGGCTGGGTACGTGCGTTGGCCGAGGACTGTTCGCTGAGCTCGAGGACGTCGCCGAGCAGGTAGTCCACCACATCGGAGAGCCGCGGGTAGTCCATAGCCAGGGTGGCCGGTATCTCGCTGCCGACCCCCTGTTCGATGCGCTGCCGCAACTCGACGGCCATCAGCGAGTCCATGCCGAGGTCAAAGAATCCTGCGTCCTCACGGATCTCGGCCGGGTCGACACGCGTCACCTCGGCTACCGCACCGCGAAGGTAGTCCGACAGAAGCTTTCTGCGCTGCTGCACCGGGGCGGTTGTCAGCCGCTCGACCAGTTCGGTCTTCCCGGAGCGAGCCGCCGACGGCGCCGCCCCCGTCAGGTGGCTGGGGACCTCACGTTCGAGTTCCGCCAGGAACGGGCGCCGGCCGGACTGCTGATACAGCGGCAGGAATTTCGCCCAGTCGACCCGCGCTACGACGCCCTGTGCGGGACCTGGCGCCGGCCCCCGCCCGAACGACGCCGCGATCACATCGGCCATCCCGGCCAGCGCGTCGGCCGGGGACAGTGTTGCGATACCACGCTTGCTCAGCCGGGCGCGCGACTCCTCGTCGGCCATGCCCACCGACCAGGGTCCGAAGTTGACACTGATCCCCCGCATGCCCCGCTCACGCAACCGCCATGCCAGCCCGTCCAAGAAGGCGTTCGCCGCGCCGTAGGCGCTCTGACCGAATCCGCCCCAGACCGAGGCGATCGAGGAGGTGCAGACGAAGAAGTCCAGCGCAAGATCCGCTGTTGCTTCACTCAGCTGCCATGCCCCCCAAACCTTTCCGGCGAAGACACGATCGAGTTCGGCTTGATGGGAGTCGGCGTCCAGCGCGCTGAGGGGGCTGGTGGCGATCTCTCCTGCGGCGTGGACGATGCCGGCCAACGGGGGCAGTTCGTCCTGCACGGTTGCCAACAGGCTCGCGACGTCGTGTGCGTCGGCGACGTCGGCCGTGATCGCCCGCACTGCGCAGCCGTACTGTTCGCGTACGGCATCGATGCGCTGTTGGGCGGCGTCGCTGGGCGCGTGTCGACCGGTCAGCACCAGCTGCCGGGCACCGTGCGCCGCCAGGAATGCCGCGGTCTCCAGCCCGATCGACCCCAGCCCACCGGTCACCAGATACGTCGCGTCATCGCGCAATGCCAGCGGTGTCGGGTTGGGCTCGACTGCGCGCCGAATCAACCGGGGCGCATAGGCGGTGTCGTCACGCAGCGCGATCTGGTCTTCTCGGCGACCGGAGTCGGCCGGCCTCAGGATCTGGTCGATCAAGCTCGACCACTGGTCGGGGCCGGTCGAACTCAGGTCCGCCAGCCCGCCCCACAGTTGCGGAGTTTCCAGGGAGGCAGCCCGCCAGAAACCCCAGAGGCAGCTCTGCTCCGGCGCCACGGCGTCGGCGTCCGTGACTCGCTGGCCATCACGGGTGACCACCCAGATGGGGCAGCGCAGTTCGGCTGAGACCGCCGCACCCACAAGCCTCCGGGTGCCCCCGAGCACCCGGTGCTGCATGCGCGCCAGCGAGCGCGGCCCCGACGCAGCGGAGTCCAGGGCAGCGACATGCAAGATCCGCAGTTCCGGTTGGTCAGCCGCCGCGGCGCGCAGCATCGCGGCGAGTTCTTCCTGGTCGCCGTCAGATCCCGGCAACCCGACCACCTGATACCGATACCCACGCGACGTCAACGCTGCGGCCAAGGGCTCCAGCGCAGCGGGGTCATCGCCGATGACAAACCAGGTGGATCCGTCGGATTCGTCGGTTCCCGACGCCGGCGTCGGATATGCCTGCCACTGGATCTCGTAGCGCGCATCCGAGATCGACCGGGTCTTGCGCTGCTGGTTATGTTGCGCGGCAAGCTTTGTCAGTACCTTGTACGTCTGTTGGTCGTCACCCGAATCGCCGAGTAATTCCGCGAGCTCGTGAATCCGGCCGTCCTCGAGGAGGCGGACGGCTTCGGTGCTGGCGGCGAGATGCTGTTGCTGGCTGGGCCGCTCCCGCTGGTCTCGGAACCAGTACTCGCGGTGTTCGAACGGATAGGTCGGTAGGTCGACCTTGCGCGCGTGCGACGCTCGAACAGCGCCGAAGTCGGGCACGTGGCCAACCGCGTAGGCCTCGGCAAGGGCTTCGGTGATCTGTCGCTGGTCGGCGGCGTTGCGGCGCAATGATGCGATCGCCCGCGGCACCGTGGCCGGGTCGGGCCATGCTCGCAGCGCCGCGGCGGTGAGGACCGGCTGCGGGCCGATCTCCAGCAGCACTTTGCAGCCGAGATCGGCAAGGGTTCGTACGGTCTTGGCGAATTCCACCGGCTGCCGCGCGTGGCGTCGCCAGTAGTTGCCGTCGAGCCGCACGCTGCGCCCGACCGCCGAGCCGGTGCGGTTGCAGATCAGAATCCGTTGGGGAGGGCGGTAGTCGCACCGATCGGCGTAGGCCTCGAACTCGTCGAGGATCGGATCCAGCAATGCCGAGTGGAACGCGTGACTGGTCTCCAGCCAGTCGCACCGGACGCCGTCGGCGATCAGCTGGGCCACCGCCTGTTCCAGATCCCCAGCAGGCCCGGACAACACGGTGTTGGCACCGTTGTAGGCGGCGATCGACAGAGTCGGGAACTCGTCGGTCAGGCGCTCGACGCGCTCGGCCGCGGTGAACACCGCCACCATCCGGCCGCCCGCCGGCAGACTCCCGAACAGCCGGCCGCGCTCGGCCATCAGCCGCGCCCCGTCCTCGAGGCTCAGGACACCTGCGACGCAGGCCGCCGAGTACTGGCCGACACTGTGGCCTGCAACCACATCAGGCTCGAAACCCCACGACTGCCAGAGCCGCGCCAAGCCCATCTCGACCGCGAACAGGGCCGGCTGAGCGTAGCTGGTCTGCCGCAGGGCTTCTTCGCCATACAGACCGTCCACGTCGAAAATAACGTCCAGTAACGGCTTTTCGAGAATGCCAGACAACACATCCGCACAGCGGTTCAGTGTCTCGGCGAACACCGGCTCGGTGTCGAACAACTCGCGCGCCATGCCCGGGTACTGGCTGCCCTGACCGGTGAACAGCCAGGCCGTTTTCGGGGTGTCGCCGGCGATTCCGCGCACCAGGCCGGGGGCCGGGCGGTCGTCTGCGAGCGCACCGAGCAGCTCGGTGGCAGACTCCGTCGAGTCGACGACCAGCGCGGCCCGGTGCTCGAAGTGTGCGCGCCCCACCCCGGCGGTGAAGCACACGTCCGCCAGAGCGGCCTGCGGGTGCGCGCTGAGCCAGTTGCGGTAGTCCTGCGCGAGCTTGACCAGTGCGGTGGGCGTGCGGGCGGACAACGGAAGAATGCGCAACGTGCGCTTGGTGTCGCGCGGGCTCGGTGTCGCCGCCGGTTCCTCGGGTGGCGCTGGAGCCTCTTCGATGATGACGTGGGCGTTGGTCCCGGCGAACCCGAACGAGCTGACTCCCGCGATGCGCGGTTGCCCGTTGCGTTCCCAGGCGGTGGCCTGTCCAACGACCTGCACGGCGAGCCGCTCCCAGGGGATGTGCGGCGACGGATTGTGGAAATGCAGGTGCTGGGGCAGCAATTCGTTCTCAAGAGACAGGATGACCTTGATGACACCCGCGATTCCCGCGGCCGCCTCGAGGTGTCCGATGTTGGTCTTCGCCGATCCCATCAACAGCGGCCGGTTCGGATCGCGACCTTCACCGAGCACTGCGCCGGCGGCCTGCGCCTCGATCGGGTCACCCAGCGATGTGCCGGTCCCGTGCGCCTCCAGGTAGCCGACATCGGCGGGCGCGATACCGGCGCGCTGCAATGCATCGGCGATAACCCGTTGCTGAGCAACGCCATTCGGCACCGTCAGGCCGCCCGACGCGCCATCCTGGTTGATCGCGCTGCCCCGGATCACCGCCCGAATCCGGTCTCCGTCGGCGAGGGCGTCCTCCAGCCGCTTGATGACGATGACACCGCAGCCCTCACCGCGCACGTAGCCGTCCGCAGCCGCGTCGAATGTCTTGCACCGGCCGTCGGGCGCAAGCATGTGCGCATGCGAGAACGTGACCATGGTCGCCGGGGTCAGCAGAACATTCGCGCCGCCGGCCAGCGCCAGGTCGCATTCCCCCAGGCGCAGTGCCTGGCACGCCTGGTGGATCGCCACCAGTGACGAGCTGCACGCTGTGTCGACGGCGACCGACGGGCCCTGTAATCCCAGCCGGTAGCTGATCCGTCCAGCCGCGGCGGCGTTGGACGTCCCGATCGCCATGTACGCCTCGATCTCCGGGTAGGCGAGCTCCGCGGATGCCATACCGAGGTAATCATGGGTCGCCAGACCGACGAACACGCCGGTGTTGCTGTTCGCCAAAGCCGTTGGCGCAGTGCCCGAATGCTCCACCGCCCGCCATGCCGTCTCCAGTAGCAGCCGATGCTGCGGGTCGAGCAACCTGGCCTCACGTGTCGAGATGCCGAAGAACGGGGCGTCGAATCCCGTCACGTCATCGACGAAACCCGCCCGCCGAGTCACCACCTTGCCCGGTGCGCCGGGCTCCGCGTCGAAGAATTCGTCCGCGTCCCAACGGTCGGCGGGCACCTCCGACACCGCGTCACGCCCCTGGCGCAACACCTGCCAGAACTCGTCTGCGCCCGCCGCACCCGGAAAACGGGCCGCGTAGCCGACTATCGCGAACCCTGGTGGTGACCCCTTCCAATCCCCGACCGATGCCATACGCCGCCTTCCCCTGCCTCGTCGGCCACGATTCGTTCCCCCCGCGGCCGGTCCGAATTGCCCACCCAGACTCCCCCGCCATCGACCGGTAGTGCAAGAGCTGTGAGCGGATCCCTGGCAAACTCGGCGGACTTCCCCCAGGTGGGAGTGACCGCTGCCCACGATCCGCGGCGGAGCCGTTCACCCGAGACGTATCGGAGATCAGCCCGGCGCGTTATCCTGGCCTCGCCGCAGCATGGCCGGGGGACCAAGCGAGGAGGGGCAGTTTGCGCATCGGCAAGATCACGGTTGGCTCGCTCGATGAATGGACCCTCAGCCCCGGCACGGTCATCTCTTGGCATCCCACGGCAGCGGCCAGCGAAAAGGCCCGGCAGGCTGCGGTCAGCTCGGTTCCGGTCAGCTACATGCAGGCTCAGCATCTGCGAAATTACTGTGAGCGGACGGCAGCCGGTCTGAATTTTTCGCGTCAGATCATCGCGAGCTGTGAAGTGCCAGGTCAGTGCGACGTTTCCGCGATGGACCACGCGCTCAACGCCTACCTGCGCAGGCATGACACCTTCCGCAGCTGGTTCGAAGAGGCCGGTGACGGTGAGTTCATCAGGCATGAGATCACCGATCCGGCCGACATCGAGTTTGCGCCCGTCGACCACGGAAGGATGACTGCGGACGAGGTACGCGCGCACGTCGTCGCGATCCCCTCGCCGCTGGAATGGGGTTGTTTCACCTTCGGGATCATTCAGTCCGAGGGCCACTTCACGTTCTTTGCTGCCATGGACCATGTCCATGGCGACGCCACGCTGATCGGCACGACGATGCTGGAGGCCAATGGCATGTACTCCGCACTCAGTGGCGGCGGCAGCGCACTGACGCTTCCCGATGCCGGCAGCTACGGCGATTTCTGCATCCGGGAGCGGGAAAACACCGCGGCGTTGACCGTGGATTCACCCGGAGTGCGTGCCTGGCTGGACTTCGCCGAGAACAATGGCGATGGCTTCCCCGAATTTCCGCTCCCGTTGGGCGACCCGGCGGATTCGACCCGCAGTGACATGTCTTCTGAGCTGTTGATGGATGCCGGGCAGACCGATCGGTTCGAGACGGCCTGCGCTGCGGCCGGCGCGCGGTTCGTCGGTGGATTGTTCGCCTGCCTGGCCCTGGTGGAGCATGAGTTCACCGGCGCGCTCACCTATTACGGACTGACTCCCCGGGATTCCCGAACGGCGGCCGACAATTTCATGACGCAAGGCTGGTTCACCGGGTTGATCCCGATCACCGTGCCCATCGCGGCAGCCTCGTTCTCGGACGCGTCCTGGGCGGCACAGACGTGCTTCGATTCCGGGCTGGATATGGCGAAGGTGCCGTATTACCGGGTGCTGGAATTGGCACCGTGGCTGAACTGGCCGCGGCCGAACTTTCCGGTGTCGAACTTTCTGCACGGCGGAGCTGCTCCGCTCAATGCCATTCTCGCCGCGGGCGATATGGGGCTTGCGAACAACATCGGCATCTACCCCGATGGCCGATATTCCTACCAACTGACCATCTATATCTTCCGGTACGGCGAGGGCACGGTCATGGCGATCATGCATCCCGACAACCCGATCGCCCAGAAATCGGCTACGCGCTACATGGAGGCGATGAGGTCCGTGTGCGTACGGGTCGCAGGCAGCGGGCACTGGGGTCGCGTCGCATAAAGGGGGTCAGGGCAATATGCGGCGATTAGCAGAGCTGGTGGTGCGATGGCCCTTGGTGGTCATCGGGGTCTGGATCGCCGTCGCGGCCGCACTGCCCCTGACCTTTCCTTCCCTGACCGAGATGGCCCAGAAGCATCCGCTCGCGATCCTGCCGAGCGATGCGCCCTCGAGCGTCACCGCGCAGAAGATGGCCGAATCGTTCGAGGAATCGGGATCGGAAGACCTGCTGCTGGTGGTCCTGACCGACGACAACGGGCTCAATCGTGCCGACGAGACCGTGTACCGCAATCTGGTCGACGCACTGCGCCGGGACACCGAAAACGTTGTGATGCTTCAGGATTTCATCACCACGCCACCGCTGCGTCCGATCGTCACCAGCGAGGACGCCAAAGCGTGGGTCCTGCCGGTCGGCGTTGCCGGTGAACTGGGTACACCCCAGTCATTTGCGGCGTTCAATCGGATCGGCGCGCTGGTCGACCACGCGTTGGAAAAGGCCCCGGAGGGGTCGGCCCTGACCGCTCACCTCACCGGCCCGGCGGCCACCGTCGCCGACCTCACAGTCGCCGGCGATCACGACCGGCTTCCCATCGAGTTGGCCATCGCGGTGCTGGTGCTCCTGGTGCTGCTGGTGGTGTACCGCAGCCCGATCACCATGATGCTGCCGCTGATATCCATCGGGATATCTCTGGTGATCGCCCAGTCGCTGGTGGCCGGATACTCCCACCTGACGAATTCGGGCGTCTCGAATCAGTCCAATGTCTTTCTGAGCGCGATCATGGCCGGTGCCGGAACGGATTACGCGGTCTTCCTGATCAGCCGTTACCACGACCAGCTGCGGTCGGGGGCGGAGTCAGATCAGGCGGTCAAGGGCGCGATGATGTCGATCGGCAAGGTGATCGCCGCATCCGCCGCCACCGTCGGAATCACCTTTCTGGTCATCAGCTTCGCCCGCATGGGCGTCTTCAAGACGGTCGGGTCGTCGGCGGCGATCGGGATCGGGGTCGCGTTCCTCGCAGCACTGACGTTGCTGCCGGCGATTCTGGTGCTGGCCGGGGCACGGGGCTGGGTCAAGCCTCGGCGCGAGTTGACCGCTCGACTGTGGCGCAAGTCGGGTATCCGCATCGTGCGCAGGCCCACGGCCCACCTGCTGGCCAGTCTGCTCGTGCTGGCCGCGCTGGCCGGCTGCGCCGCCTTCGTGCGCTACAACTACGACGATCGCAAGGCGCTGCGGTCCTCGGCTCCGAGTTCCCTCGGGTATGCGGCGCTGGAGCAGCATTTTCCAGTGAATCAGTCGATTCCCGAATACATCCTGATCCAGTCACCGAATGACCTGCGCACCCCCGAGGCGCTCGCCGACCTGGAACAGATGGCACAACGCGTCAGCCAAGTCCCGGGCGTCGCCGCCGTCACCGGCATCACCCGGCCCACCGGGGCTGTGCCGGAAGAGTTTCGGGCCACGTATCAGGCCGGCGCCATCGGCGGTTTTCTCGCCGACGGGTCCGCCACGATCAGCGGCCGCTCCAGTGACCTCAACCGGTTGGCCGCCGGAGCCGAGACGCTGGCCACCAACCTGCGCGACGTGCGCGGCCAGGTCAAACGCCTGTCGGCCAGCGTCCAGGATGTGGTCAACTCCTTTTCGTCGATGAAGAACCAGTACGGCGGCGACACCCTGGTCCAGTCGGTCGACACCGCAGCCCAACTCGTCGACCATGTCAACGCGATCAGTAATTCCATGGGCTGGAATTTCTCCGCCGGCAGGAACATGTTCGGCTGGATCGGCCCGGTCCTGGCGGCGCTGCAGGGCAACCCGATCTGTGATCTGGATACGTCCTGCAGCGCCACCCGCGGGGCGTTCGAACAGCTGCTCGGTGGACGCAACCAAGAAGACCTCGACGCGATCAGTGATCTCGCACAGCAATTGCAGTCAATCCCGGACCAGCGGTCCCTGAACGCTTCGATCAACCGCGTGCGCACCGCGCTTGCCAACCTGACCAACGTGATGCAATCCATGGGAATGGACAAGCCCGGTGGCCTGCAGACCAACCTGCGGTCCATGCAAGACGGGGCGGACCGCGTCGCCGGTGGAAGTCGGCAGATCGCCGACGGCGTCGCCGAACTGGTCAAGCAGGTCAAGCAGATGGGCACCGAGTTGGATGCCGCCGCGACGTTCCTCCTGACGCTCAAAAACGGTGCGGCGCAACCGGCTCAGGCCGGTTTCAACATCCCGGCCCAACTACTGCAGTTGGACGAGTTCACCGAAGCCGCCAAGATATTCCTTTCGCCGGACGGACATTCCGTGCGCTACCTGGTGCAAACCGAACTCAATCCGTTCAGCACCGAAGCGATGGACCAGATCGACGCCATCACTGACGCCGCTCGCAGCGCCCAGCCCAACACCGCATTGGCCGACGCCACCGTGTCGATGACCGGCTACACCGCGGGTCTGAGAGACACCCGCGACTACTACCAGCACGACATCCGGTTCATCATCATCGCGACCCTGCTCGTCGTGCTGCTGACGTTGATTGCTCTGCTGCGTGCTGTCGTCGCACCGCTGTACCTGGTCGCCTCCGTGGTGGTCTCGTATCTGTCTGCGCTGGGTATCGGTGTGTTGGTGATCCAGTTCATCGGCGGCCAACAGCTGCATTGGACCGTGCCCCCACTGGCGTTCGTGGTGCTGGTCGCGGTCGGCGCCGACTACAACATGCTGCTGGTGTCGCGGATGCGCGACGAGTCGCCGCACAGCGTCCGCTACGGCGTGATCCGCACCCTGAGTTCGACCGGCGGTGTGATCACCGCAGCGGGCGTGATCTTCGCCGCCTCGATGTGCGGCCTGTTGTTCTCCAGCATCAGTACCGTGGTCCAGGGGGGTCTCGTCATCGGCGTCGGGATCTTGCTGGACACCTTCCTGGTCCGCACCATCACGGTGCCCGCCATCGCCGCGCTGGCCGGGCGTGCCAACTGGTGGCCGTCCCAGCTGGGATCGCGGCGACAACGGCGGGGGCGCGCTGCAGCGTAAGGGGGTTACTCGTGCAGGCGATCTGTGTGAAACTACAAGGCAAGCCGAGCCGCCGGGGGAGGCAGAGATGAAGAAGCTCGTAGCAGGATTCTCCGCGCTGGTGACTCTGAGCACTACCGGATGCTTCGGTACCGGAGTCAGCGCAGCCGACGACACGCCCGGCTACGACACGCCCGGCGGAAGCGCGAACACATCCGACCGCAACGCCTACGCCCTCGGCGGCGCCCACGTCCTAGGCATCCCCTACGACGAGTACATCCGCCGTGAAGGCGAGGAATGGTTCCCGGGCCTGAGGCGCCAAATCGTGCGCTACCCCGCTGGGCAGGTCCAGGGGCACGTACTGGAGCGTCTGTTCCCCGGCATCGGCAAGCTCGATGAAGCCTTCCCCGGGTTGGGGGCGGATGGGCCCAGCATCGGTGAATCGGTCGACGAGGGCGAGGGCAATCTCGACGCGGCGATCCGCAACGGCGGCCCCGGCACCGCGATCGGGCTGTCCGAGGGCTCGCTGGTGCTCGACGCCGTGCAGGCCCGACTGGCGACCGATCCCACCGCTCCCCCGCCGGACAAGCTGAACTTCGCCACGTTCGGCGACCCCATCGCGCGGCATGCCTTCGGCCAGAGCTTCCTGACCGCGATGTTTCCGGTCGGATCGGTTGTTCCGGCGATGGACTACCGCATTCCGGCTCCGGTGGAGAGCCAGTACGACACCAAGATGTTCGTCTCCGCCTACGACTCGATCGCCGACTTCCCGGACCGCCCGGACAACCTGTTGGCGCTGGCCAACACCCTCATGGGCCTGGCAACCGGCCACACCGCGGTCGCCTTCACCAACCCGGACATGGTGCCGCCGCAGAACATCAGGACAACGGTGAACTCCAGGGGTGCGACGACAACGACCTATCTGATCCCCGAGAAGCACCTCCCACTCGTTATGCCGTTGTCGTACATCGGGATTGATGAAGACACCCTCAACAGGCTGGACGCGATACTGCTGCCCCGGGTGAACGCCGCCTATTCGCGCAACGACGATCCTGCGACCGCCCCCATCCAAGTGGACCCGATCAATGGCTTCGACCCCGCAGCCGTCACCGCACCCGCCACCCAGGCCACCTTCGGCGGCGGGGCCGACCCGTTCTCGCAGATCCTGAACGGCGCAATGTCCGTATTGTCCGGAATGTCCGGGAGCGGCAAGGGCTGATCGCCCGCTGGCCTACCGATTCGATGAGCTATGTGACGCCGATGCCTCAGCCCTCCGTTCTGTCGATGCTGCATGGGCGCGCCAGCCTGCGGCCCCACGATGTCGCGTTCACCTTCACGAACTACGACGGTGACTGGGAGGGGGTCCGCGAGGACGTCACCTGGTCACAGCTGTCGCGCCGGACATTCAACGTGGCGCGCGAGCTCAGCTTCCACGGATCCGTGGGAGACCGGGCAGTGATCCTGGCCCCGCAGTCCCTGGACTACATCGCGGCGTTTCTGGGCGCGATGCAGGCCGGGTTGATCGCCGTCCCGCTCCCGTTGCCACACCGCGGCTCGCATCATGAGCGGGTCGGCGCGGTCCTGGCCGATGCAGCGCCCGCCGTGGTTCTGACCACGTCCGCCGTCGCGCAAGACGTCGCCGAATACGTTGATGCAGCCCGTCTAGACGCCGTGCCGAAGATCGTCGAGATCGACTCGATGCACCTCGATGTCGACAGCGAAACCGGTTTCCGGGCAATTGATTTGCCGAGCACCGCATATCTGCAGTACAGCTCCGGATCGACCCGGCAGCCAACCGGGGTGATGATCTCGCACGCCAACCTGCAGACGAATTTCGAGCAGTTGATGCGGAGCTACTTCGCCGGAACCACAGTCCCGTCGGATACCACCATGGTGTCGTGGCTGCCGTTTTACCACGACATGGGTTTGGTGCTCGGGGTCTGCGCACCGATCCTGGGCGGTTTCCGCGGCGAGCTGACCAGCCCGGTTTCGTTCTTGGAACGACCAGCCCGATGGATCCAGGCGTTGGCGCGAAATCCGCACAGCTGGTCGGCGGCGCCGAACTTCGCCTTCGATCTGGCCGCCCGCAAGACAACCGACGCCGACCTGAGCGGATTGGACCTCGGCGGCGTGGTGGGTGTCATCAGCGGCGCCGAGCGTGTCGAAGCGGCCACCCTGGAACGCTTCGTCGATCGGTTCGCGCACTTCAATTTCCGGGACGAGATGATGCGCCCCTCGTATGGTTTGGCCGAAGCGACCGTCTTCGTAGCGTCCAACACCTGGAGCGAGGCAGCACCGGCGGCTCACTTCGATCTCGTTGAGCTGGGCGCCGGCCGCGCTCAGCGGTGCGCGCCCGGGAAAGGCACCGCACTGGTCCCCTACCGGGTACCGCAGTCGCCCACGCTGCGGATCGTCGACAGCGACACCCACCGTGAGTGCCCCCCGGGCGTGGTGGGCGAGATCTGGGTGCATGGTGCCAACGTCGCCGACGGCTACTGGCGCAAACCACCGGAGGAGCAGCACTGCTTTGGCGTCACGCTGGCCGAACCATTGCCGGGCACGCCGGACGGGCCGTGGCTGCGCACCGGCGACCAAGGATTTCTCGACGAGGGTGAGCTTTTCATCGTCGGCCGCATCAAGGATCTGCTGATCATCCGGGGGCGCAACTACTATCCCGAGGACATCGAGGCGACGGTCCAACAGATCACCGCGGGTCGGGTCGCGGCAATAGCCGTCCGGGCGGGCGATACCGAGAAGCTGGTCACCATCATCGAGATCAAGCAACGCGACGCCGCCGGCGAGGACGCGATCGAGCACCTCGCCCGCGTCGCCAGCGAGGTCACGGCAGCGATCGCCACGGAGCACGGCCTGACCGTCGGAGACCTCGTACTGGTAGCGCCCGGCGAGATCCCCACCACGACGAGCGGCAAGATCCGGCGCGCCGCCTGCGCCGAGCAGCACCGCCGGAACGAGTTCACCCGGCTGGACGCCTGAGACCGTCGGTCCAGCGCTGCCACCCGACGAGCAGCTCGGGCAGATTCACCCCGAGCACCAGAGGCACCGCCACCGCCGGCTGCACATGCCCGGGACCGCAGGCAGTCAGATAGAGCTCGCGCAGCTTGGCCGTCCCGAAGCGGTCGGCCACGAAACGAGCGAACTCCCATGCCCGGTCATAGGCCTGCGCCCGCCGCGGTCCGGGAGCATCGAGGTCGGCATCCGACGGCAACGCCACGACTCCTGCCGCCGGCGCACTCGCCCGATCCCCCTGCGGCCGTGCGATGAAATCGGCCACTCCCTCGGTGAGCCAGCGCGGCGCATCGAACGCCGTGTCGGTTCGGGCTGCATAGTGAAAAAGCTCATGGGTCAACACGATTCGCAGCGTAGGTGTGCTCATCGCGTCCGCGCGGGGCGCGAAGACGATCCGCTGCCCAACTGCCGTCCGACGCTCTGGATCCACCCGGTCGGCGACCGCGACCGCGGCGATATCGGACCACTGGGCAACATCCGCGCTGTCGTGGCCGGCGAGCGCGACGAACTGCCGATCCGAGCCGGTGGCCGTCACCTGAATGCGATGCGACCAGTCGGTCCCCCAGAACGCTTCGACCGCGTCGACGGCCGAGCCGATGTTCGCGGCCACCCGCGACAGCAGCTCTTCGCCGGGCTGACCACCGAGATTCTCCAGAACGACGCTGCGGCCATCGCCCACGATCAGTGGCTCGGTTGCCGGCGGACGAGCAGCCACACCCAGCAGCGCGACACCGCCGATCAGCTCGACAGCCAGCAGCGCCGCAAGCAGGCGTCGGATTCCCCGGCGCTCAGTAACGGCGGGCGTTGTGGATCGGGCCGGAGGAGTTCATCGGCACCACCCGGACCGGCTGACCGTAGGTGGACGAGTGGATCATCATGCCGTCGCCGACGTAGATCCCCGAGTGCGACGCGTCTGAATAGAAGGTCAGCACATCGCCGGGCTGCAGGTCGGACAGCGAGACCGCCTGCCCACCGTTGGCCTGCGCCTGGCTGGAGTGCGGCAGGTTGATGCCGGCCTGGTGGAAGGCCCACATCACCAGACCGGAGCAGTCGAATCCGCCCGGTGCGGCCCCACCCCAGACATAGGGCGTGCCGACCTGGGTCAACGCCGCCTGGACGGCAGTAGCGGCGCCTCCGCCACCGGATGCGCCCATCGCCACGTCCATCGGGGGCGGGGCGTCGGACCCGGGCATCGGGAATCCCGGGAATCCGGGGGCCGGCGGCATACCCTCGGGCGCGGGCTCTCCCGGTACGGCTTCGGGCCCCGCGCCGGGTGCGGCCATCGCCGTGCGCTGCTGCGGCGTCAGTGCGTAGTACTGCGATTTCACCACGGAGATCTGCAGCTGCAGACGGCTTTGGCGGGCCTGCAGCTCGGCGCGCACCGCGGCAGCCTGCTCGGCCGCCGTCCGTGCTTCGTCAGCCGACTTGGCCGACGCCTGCTCGGCCTGATCGGCCTGCTCGCTGGCGGCACGGAACCGGTCCAGTTGCACCGACAGGTCGCTGGCGACCACCCGCTGCACACCGAGCTTGTCGATCAGTTGTTGCGGCGACTCAGCGGTCAAGATGGCGTCCGCGCCGCCAACCCGGCCACCCATGTAGGTGGTGGCGGCGAAGCGGTTGACAGAAGCTCGGTAGGTGGACAGCTGGTCCCGGGCCGCGTCCAGGGCGGCTTGGTCGGCGACGTGCGCATTGTCCGCGGCCTGCTGCGCGGCGAGCTTCTCATCGAGATTGAGCTGCGCGGTGTGCATGGCCTCAGTGGTCTGCTCGGCCTGGCGGGACAGCTCGCTGAGCTTCGCCAGGGCGTCGTCGGCGGGGTCTGCGTGGACGTTTCCGACCAACACGCTGCTCAGAGTCGTGACACCGGCCACCAAGCCGACTGCGGCGCCGAGCGCAGGGCGCCTCAAAGCACGCAGACGCCACTGCATACGTTCGAGCTCCAAGATTGCATCCTTAACACTGCCCAGGGAGGCACGGGGGGCGTGCCGCCGCCGAAACGTAAGGTCTCGAATAGGTTACGGAATGGCAACGTCGTTGTCCATCACGAATTGCCGACTGTAACAGTCAGGATTGTGAAAGTTCTAAGGCCGCTCGCCGCGGTCCGGCCCTGGTCAGGCCACGCCTGAGCGGCGCACCGAACCCCGCTCGCCGCGGATCGGGACCAACCGCAACCGGGGTGCCATCCCGGCCTCGGCAAGCACATCCAGTGCCGCACGCTCGTCTTCGAGCAGCTCGTTGGGCACGCCCAGCAACACGCTGACCACACAGTCCCGGCAAGCCGGTCCGCGCACCGCACAGTCATCGCAGTCGATCACCATCGGATCCGAATCCGCCCGGCGTGCACCGCAGCCATCCAAGTGTCCCGAGATCTGTCCCATGACGTTTCCTCTCGATCAGTTGCCGGCACGCTAACTCCGGGCACCGACAACACGGCTTCACCGCAGCGGTCTCCGCTTCACCTCTCCTCCGTCGAGGCTTGCTAACCGCCCGGCTCAAACGGCGGCCCAGCTTCACCTCTCCTCCGTCGAGGCTTGCTAACCGCCGGTGTCGGTGCGTCCGCCTACGGTTTCGACCATGACCACCGGCTCTGACTCAAGGCAGCTGAGCTTCCCCCAATTCGAAGCCGATCTCGAAGCCGAATTCGCCGCCGCCCCGGCCACCTTGCGCGACACCACGTTCGTGGTGGTGGACCTCGAGACCACCGGCGGCCGGGCCTCGCCCAGCGGGGACGCGGAGGCGGACGCCATCACCGAGATCGGCGCGGTAAAAGTGCGTGGCGGAGTGGTCGAGGGCGAGTTCGCCACGCTGATCAACCCGCAGCGCGGCATTCCGCCGCAGATCGTCCGGCTGACCGGTATCACCACCGCCATGGTCTACGAGGCGCCCACGATCGAATCCGTGTTGCCGTCCTTCCTGGAGTTCGCCGGATTCGACCGCGGTTCGGTGCTGGTCGCCCATAACGCCGGGTTCGACGTGGGGTTCCTGACGGCCGCCGCACGACGCTGCGATCTGACCTGGCCGCGGCCGCCGGTGCTGTGCACGGTGCGACTGGCTCGCCGGGTGCTCAGTCGCGACGAGGCGCCCAGCGTCCGGCTTGCCGAGTTGTCCCGGCTGTTCGCGGTCAGCACCACACCCACCCACCGAGCGCTCGACGACGCCCGCGCCACCGTCGACGTGCTGCACGCGCTGATCGAGCGGCTCGGCAACCAGCACGTCAGCACCTTCGTCGATCTGCGTGCCTATCTCTCACACACGACACCGGCGCAGCGCCGCAAGCGCAGCCTGGCTGTCGATCTGCCGCACCGGCCCGGGGTCTACCTGTTCCGCGGCCCGTCCGACGAAGTGCTCTACATCGGCACCGCCACCAACCTGCGCCGGCGGGTCGCGCAGTACTTCAACGGCTCGGAACGCCGTAGCCGCATCGCCGAGATGGTGGCGCTGGCCACCCGGATCGATCACGTCGAATGCGCGCATCCGCTGGAGGCTGGGGTCCGCGAACTGCGGCTGCTGGCCGCGGCCGCTCCGCCCTACAACCGACGATCGAAGTTCCCCCGGCGGTGGTGGTGGATCACCCTGTCCGACGAGGCTTTCCCCCGCCTGACCGTGGTGCGCGCTCCGCGGCACGGCCGGGCCATCGGCCCATTCCGCTCTCGGGCCGACGCCGCCGATTCCGCCGCCCTGTTTTCGCGGTTCACCGGAATCCGAACCTGCACAAAGCGATTGAGTCGCACCAGTCGGCACTCCTGCCCGCCGGCCGAAGTCGGCCCTTGCCCGGCGGCAGCGAACACCACTGCAGAGGAGTACGCCGAAGCGGTCGGACGTGCCGCGGCGTTGCTCGACGGTACCGACAACGGCGCCCTGGACGCCGCGGTGCAGCAGGTCAACGCGCTGGCCGATCGCGGGCACTACGAAAGCGCGGCCCGGCTGCGCGACCGCACCGCCACCGCGATCGAAGCCCTGTGGCGCAGTCAGCGCGCACGCGCCCTGGCGGCACTGCCCGAGCTGGTGGCCGCCGCGCCGGACTGCGCCGGCGGGTGGCACCTCGCGGTGATCCGCCACGGCCGGCTGGCCGCCGCGGGGTGCGCCGCGCGCGGTGTGCCGCCGATGCCCGTCGTCGATGCGATCACGCTGGGGGCCGAGACGGTGCTGCCCGAGCCGGCACCGTTGGCCGGCGCCCTCGTCGAGGAGACCATGCTCATCGCCCGCTGGCTGGCAGCTCCTGGGGTGCGCATCGTCCGCGTCGACGGCGGTTCAGCGAGGCTCGACGAAGGAGAGGCGAAGCTGGGACCGCCGCATGAACCCGGCGGTTCAGCGAGGCTCGACGAAGGAGAGGCGAAACTGGGACCGCCGCATGAGCCCGGCGGCTGGGTGTCGCCACTGCGCTCGGCCGGTCCGTTGACCTCATGGGCAGCGCTGGCCCGCTCGGCGCGGCTGGCCTCAGAGCTGGGCGCCGAAGCGGACCCAACGGGCAAGCAGTTGTTCGGCCGCGCCGCTGTCGATCGCCTCAACCGCGCGCGCCAACCCGTCCTCCCAGGCCGGCAACCACTCAGCGCTACTGGATAGCCCCGCGTGAGCCACGATCGCCCCGGCGGCGTTGAGCACCACGGCATCGCGCACCGCGCCCTTGGTTCCGGCGAGCACCGAACGAGCCTCCTCGGCGTTGGCCTGCGCGTCACCGCCGAGCAGCTCGCCGACCTCCGCACGAGCGAACCCGAAACCCGCCGGGTCGAAGGTCAGCCGATCGATGGTCCCGGCCTGTACTCGCCAGATCGTGCTGGTCGTCGTGGTGGTCAGTTCGTCGAGGCCGTCGTCACCGTGCACCACCAGCACGCTGGACCGCCGCGCCGCGAACACGCCGGCCATCACCTCGGCCAACTCCCCGAACGCGCACCCGATCAGCCCGGCGCGTGGCCGTGCCGGGTTGGTCAGCGGGCCCAGCAGGTTGAACACCGTCGGTACGCCGATCTCGCGCCGTGCCACCGAAGCGTTGCGATAGGACGGCTGGAACTGCGGGGCGAAGCAGAATCCGATGCCGATCTCGGCGACACTGCGGGCCACCTCGTCGGGCCCCAGATCGATGCGCACCCCCAACGCCTCCAGGGTGTCGGCGCCCCCGGACAGCGAGCTCGCCGACCGATTGCCGTGCTTGACCACCGGCACGCCCGCGGCGGCCACCACGATCGCGGCCATCGTGGACAGATTCACCGTGTTGGCGCCGTCCCCGCCGGTGCCCACCACGTCGACCGTGTCGGTGCCGATCTTGTCGGTGGGTACCTTGCGGCCGTAGGCCAGCATGACGTCGGCCAGCTCGCCTACCTCGGCGGCGGTTGGGCCCTTCATCTGCATCGCCACCCCGAAAGCCGCAATCTGCGCGGAGGTCGCGGCGCCGGCCATGATCTGCTCCATCGCCCAGGCCGCCTGGCCCCGAGCCAGATCCCTACCCGACGTCAGGCCGCCCAGGACCTGTCGCCACTGCCCTATCTGCGCTTTCGGCTGCGCCGCACTACCTGGCTCGACCACGCGCCGATCGTCGCATGCGGCCCCCGCGACACCAAAGCCAACCGGAAGCGCGGCCCGAAACAGGTGGAGGACAGAGCGCTAACAGCCCGGTAACAGCAGAGACGAGACCAGTTCAAACGAATTGCCAGCCCCGGGTGGAGATCTACAACTACATAGCGTCATACTTGCGGGGTGACGAGCGCTGTGGGGTCCTCGGGTACTGCCATTACTTCTCGTGTGCATTCGCTGAACCGTCCCAACATGGTCAGCGTCGGCACCATCGTGTGGCTGTCCAGTGAATTGATGTTCTTTGCCGGTTTGTTCGCGATGTACTTCACGGCTCGCGCGCAGTCCGGTGGCGCCTGGCCGCCGCCGCCAACGGAGCTGAACCTTGCCCTGGCGGTCCCGGTGACACTGGTGCTGATCGCGTCATCGTTCACCTGCCAGATGGGCGTGTTCGCCGCCGAGCGTGGCGACGTGTTCGGGCTGCGCCGGTGGTACTTGCTGACCTTCCTCATGGGACTGTTCTTCGTCTGCGGTCAGGCCTACGAGTACTCCCACCTGATCGCGCACGGCACCACCATCCCGTCGAGCGCCTACGGCACCGTGTTCTACCTGACCACCGGGTTCCACGGCCTGCACGTCATCGGTGGGTTGGTCGCCTTCATCTTCCTGATGCTGCGAACCACGATGAGCAAGTTCACCCCGGCTCAGGCCACCGCCTCGATCGTCGTGTCCTACTACTGGCACTTCGTCGACATCGTGTGGATCGCACTGTTCGCCACGATCTACTTCATCCGATGAGCAACCGCCCGATGAACAGGAGTGTCCGGTTGAAGACACTGAAGAAGTGGGCCCGACCTGGCAACAACGATTCCGTCGCCCGGCGGCGCCTGCGCCGTCGAGTCTCCGGCGGACTGCTGCTGCTGGTCGCCCTGACGCTGGCCGGCGGAATGGCCGCGGTGCTGACCCCGACCCCGCAGGTTGCGGTGGCCGACGAGTCGGCCTCGGCCCTGCTGCGCACCGGTAAGCAGCTCTTCGACACCTCGTGCGTGAGCTGCCACGGCGCCAACCTGCAGGGTGAGGTGGGCCGCGGTCCGAGCCTGATCGGCGTCGGTGAAGCCGCCGTCTACTTCCAGGTCTCCAGCGGTCGGATGCCCGCGGTCCGCGGTGAGGCGCAGGCCCCCCGTACGTACCCGTTCTTCGACGACAAGCAGATCGACGCCCTGGGCGCCTACGTCCAGGCCAACGGCGGCGGCCCCACCGTGGTGCGCAACGCCGATGGCAGCATCGCGCAGGCTTCGCTGCGCGGCGACGACCTGGGCCGTGGTGGCGACCTCTTCCGGCTCAACTGCGCGTCGTGCCACAACTTCACCGGCCGGGGCGGCGCCCTGTCCTCGGGTAAGTACGCGCCCGACCTGGAGCCTGCCAGCGAGCAGCAGATCCTGACCGCGATGCTGTCCGGCCCGCAGAACATGCCGCGCTTCTCCGACCGGCAGATCTCCATGGAGGAGAAGAAGGACATCATCGCCTACGTGAAATCCGTTACCGAGGAACGGGATCCGGGCGGCTACGGGCTCGGCGGCTTCGGCCCGGCGCCCGAGGGCATGGTGATTTGGATTATCGGCATGGTCGCAGCCATCGCCGCGGCAATGTGGATCGGGGCACGCTCATGAGCAGCAACGACAAGACCGAACTCCCCGACGACGCTGCACTGGCGACGATGACCAACGACGAGCTGCTGGCTCTCGGCGGCAGCATCGACGGTGTCAACACCGTCTTCAAGGAGCCGCGCTGGCCGGTCGAGGGCACTCGGGCCGAAAAGCGCGCCGAGCGCCGGGTCGCTGCCTGGTTCCTGGCGGGTGGCGGCTTCGGCCTGGCCCTGCTGCTGGTCTTCCTGTTCTGGCCGTGGGAGTACGCGCCGCTGGAGTCCCCGAACGGCTTGGCCTACTCGCTGGCGACTCCGCTGTACGGCCTGACCTTCGGGCTCTCGGTGCTGTGCATCGCGATCGGCGCAGTGCTGTTCGTCAAGAAGTTCATCCCCGAAGAGATCACCATCCAGGACCGTCACGACGGCAGCTCCCCCGAGATCGACCGTAAGACCGTGGCGGCCCAGCTGACCGACGCGTTCGAGGGCTCGACCATCGGGCGGCGCAAGCTGCTGGGTGCGTCGCTGGGCGTCGGATTCGGCGCATTCGGCCTGGGCACCTTGGTGGCCGGCGCCGGTGGCCTGATCAAGAACCCCTGGAAGCCGGTCGTCGACACCGCCGAGGGCAAGAAGGCCGCGCTGTGGACTTCCGGGTGGACCCCGCGCTACCCCGGCGAGACCATCTACCTGGCCCGCGCGACCGGTCAGAGCACCAACTCGCCGTTCGTCAAGATGCGTCCCGAGGACCTGGACGCCGGCGGCATGGAAACGGTGTTCCCGTGGCGTGAGTCCGACGGTGACGGCACCACCGAAGAATCGAACGAGAAGCTCACCGAGATCATGATGGGCGTTCGTAACCCGGTGATGCTGATCCGTATCCGGCCCGACGACATGCCCAAGGTGGTCAAGCGCCAGGGCCAGGAGAGCTTCAACTACGGCGACTTCTTCGCCTACACCAAGATCTGCTCGCACCTGGGTTGCCCGTCTTCCCTGTTCGAGCAGCAGACCTATCGGATCCTGTGCCCGTGCCACCAGTCGCAGTTCGACGCACTGCACTTCGCCAAGCCGGTCTTCGGCCCGGCGGCTCGCGCGCTGGCACAGCTGCCGATCACCATTGACGCCAATGGGCATCTGGTCGCCAATGGCGACTTCGTGGAACCTGTCGGACCGGCATTCTGGGAGCGCACCTCATGAGCCCTGCAATCGGCGACCTGCTCGCCCGCCAAGCAGACGACATCGATACCCGTTACCACCCGGCGGCCGCGCTGCGCCGCCAGTTCAACAAGGTCTTCCCGACGCACTGGTCGTTCCTGCTCGGTGAGATCGCGTTGTACAGCTTCATCATCTTGCTGCTGTCCGGCGTCTACCTGACGCTGTTCTTCGACCCATCGATGGCCGAGGTCATCTACCACGGCGTCTATCAGCCGCTCAACGGCGTGCAGATGTCGCGGGCCTACGAGTCGGCGCTGGACATCTCCTTCGAGGTGCGCGGCGGCCTGTTCGTCCGCCAGCTCCACCACTGGGCCGCGCTGATGTTCGCGGCGTCGATCATGGTGCACCTGGCGCGCATCTTCTTCACCGGCGCATTCCGTCGGCCGCGTGAGGCGAACTGGGTGATCGGATCGCTGCTGCTGATCCTGGCCATGTTCGAGGGCTACTTCGGTTACTCGCTGCCCGACGACCTGCTGTCCGGTATCGGTCTGCGCGCCGCGCTGTCCTCGATCACGCTGGGTATGCCGGTGATAGGCACCTGGCTGCACTGGGCACTGTTCGGCGGCGACTTCCCGGGCACTATCTTGATCCCCCGGCTCTACGCACTGCACATCCTGCTGATCCCGGGCATCATCCTGGCCCTGATCGGCGTGCACATGGCGCTGGTGTGGTTCCAGAAGCACACGCAGTTCCCCGGCCCGGGCCGCACCGAGACCAACGTAGTGGGCGTGCGGGTGCTGCCGGTCTTCGCGATCAAGTCGGGCGCGTTCTTCGCGATGATCACCGGCATCCTGGGCCTCATGGGCGGGTTGCTGCAGATCAACGCGATCTGGAACCTGGGCCCCTACCGCCCGTCGCAGGTGTCGGCGGGTAGCCAGCCGGACTTCTACATGATGTGGACCGAGGGCCTGGCCCGTCTCTGGCCGGCCTGGGAGTTCTACTTCTGGGGCCACACCGTGCCCGGCCCGGTCGGTGTCGCGCTGATCATGGGTGGCGTCTTCGGCTTGCTGATGGTCTACCCGTTCCTGGAGAAGAAGTTCACCGGCGACTACGCGCACCACAACCTGCTGCAGCGTCCCCGGGACGCTCCGGTCCGTACCGCGATCGGTGCCATGGCGATCAGCTTCTACATGGTGCTGACCCTGGCCGCCATGAACGACATCATCGCGTGGAAGTTCCACATCTCGCTGAATGCGACGACCTGGATCGGCCGTATCGGGATGGTGGTTCTGCCGCCGCTGGTCTTCTTCATCACCTACCGGTGGTGCATCGGTCTGCAGCGCAGTGACCGCGACGTGCTCGAGCACGGCATCGAGACCGGCATCATCAAGCGGCTGCCGCACGGTGCCTACATCGAGCTGCACCAGCCGCTGGGTCCGGTCGATGACCACGGCCACCCCATTCCGCTGGAGTACGCCGGTGCGCCGCTGCCCAAGAAGATGAACAAACTCGGTTCGGCTGGCGCTCCCGGTACTGGCAGCTTCCTGACGGCCGACCCGGTCGACGAGGATGCCGCGCTCAACGAGGCCGCGCACGCCAGCGAGCGACGTGCGATGACCGCGCTGGCCGAGCACCAGGGCGGTAACACCAACGGTCACCACTAGGCCTACTGGGTCCGAAGAATCGGGCAGCCTGCGCAATCTCTTGCGCGGGCTGCCCGTTTTGGTTGGTGCGGCACCGGAGTTCGATCCGGCGCAGGCACCGGCCGATCCCGTCGCACTGTTTGTCCAATGGCTGCTGCACGCTGTCGACAGCGGCGTGCCGGAACCGCATGCGATGACGTTGTCGACGGTCGGAGCGGTGGGTGGGGCCGGCGCAGCGCGGCCGTCGGCGCGGGTGCTGATCCTCAAGGACATCGATGCCGCCGGCTGGCATTTCGGGGTCAGTTCGGCCAGCCGCAAGGGCGCCGATCTAGCCCGCAATCCGGCTGTCGCACTGACGTTTTACTGGCCCACACTGGGTCGTCAGGTCAGGGTCGACGGCATCGCGGTCCCCGACCCGCCGCCGGTCACCGCCAACGACTTCCTGGCCCGCTCAGAGGGCGCCCGGGCGATGGTCCTCACCGGCCGCCAAAGCGAGCCCTATGCCGATCCCGGCGAGATCAGCGAGGCACTCGCCAAGGCACACCTGGAGCTCGAGCACTCCCCCACCCTGGTCCCGGCCGAGTGGGTGTCGTATGCGGTTGCGGCCGACGCCGTCGAGTTCTGGCAGGCCGACCCTACGCGCCGGCACCGCAGGCTGCGTTATGAACGTGACGGAAAGAGCTGGTCGACGACACTGCTCTGGCCATGATTCGGCAGGCCACGACAACGCGCCGTGGCGACGACTCAGCCGAAACGAGACGGCAGTGCCAGCACCTCGCCCAGCCGACGCAGGTACAGCCACGGAATCACCGGCATGGCGGCAGTGCCGACTCCGGCCAGCCCGTAGCAGACCCACGAGCCGGTGTCCTTGCCGACGGCCATCAGATAGGTGGCCAACGCGACCGCCGTCAGCGCACCGCCCACCGCGCAGGCCAGCACCGTGACACCGCGCAGCAGCACCCGGTCGACCTGCACCTGGTTGGGCAGCACCTGCCGTGTGCCGGCCGCTCGGCGGCCCGGAGCGTCGAAGCCGCGCTGCGGGAGCGGGGCATCCGGGCGCGGCGGCTTGGCCTGCGCCTGGCTCGGGAAGCCGGGGGGCCGCGGCGGGCCGGGCTGGCGTGCCCGGAGCAGTACCGGGATGGCCGCCAGGATCACCAAGGCGGAGACTCCGATGACGATGTAAAGCAGGCCGCTGTGCGAACTCTCGGTCGGCTCGTGGAAGCCGCGGCCCAGATCTACCAGCGCCACGGTGGCCGCCACGCTCATGCCCAGCAGCGTCAACCAGATTGCAGCGCACGCGCCCAGCAGGACGCGGTCAGTGACCTCCGGGGACTGCCCGGGCCGAATGAATCGATCTACCATGTTCCCGCCGGTCATCCGCAGCTCGTCGCCGGTGCGTCGTTGCTGTTGGAGAACAACACCCTACCGTCACTGCTCGTGATCGAGCAGTTGAGCTTGCTCAACCGCAGCATGCTGGTCGCCTCCACCGAACCGATCTCCGACTGCGAGATCGGTGTCAGGGTCAGCGACCACGGGATGTAGGCGTTGCGCTGCGTGCGACGTTGCCCGGAGGCATCTACGTAGGTGATCGTGATCTGGTCGAACGGCGCCTTAGTGCCGGTCACCGAGTAGGTCACCTGCAACGGCTTCGCCTGCGTGGTCGTGGTGGTCTCCTGCGTCGTGGTCGATGGCTCGGGTGCCGGCTCCTCGCTCGGGGGCGGGGGCGGGGGCGGCGGCGGCTCCTCGCTGCTGGGCGGCGGAGGAGGCGGCTCCTCGCTGCTGGGCGGCGGAGGCGGCGGTGTTGTGGTGCTGGTGCTGGTCCGGGTGATCTCGTCCTGCACCGGCGGCACCGAAACCGTGCTGCTGCTCGTGGCCGGCGTAGCCAGATCGTGGGTCTCGGTGCGGGCGAACAGCAATGCCACCGATACCACCAGCGAGACCGCCGCGATGATCACGGTGACCCCGACCACCCACGGCCACCGCGGTGTCTTGGCGTCCGGGTCCGGTTCCTCGGGTGCGTCGTAGCTGTCGTAGTCGTAAAGCCGCGGATCCACCGGAACGTAAGGACCGCTCAAGAACTGCTCGGATTCGGGAGCCGAGTATGCCTGCGAGTACGCGGTGTTATCTGCGGGCGCGGCGGCAGGAGTGGCAGCTACATCGTCAAGCGGCTGGATCTCGCCGCCCGCACCTGCCTCGGGGGCCTTGTCAGAAGCCGGCTGACCGCTGCCGGAGCCCTCGTCTCCAGAGCCCGCCTCTGGGGGATTCGGCCCGCTCATTCCCGCCTATCCTGTTCAAACCGCCGCGCCACGCCCTGACCGGTTGCGGTCGGCATCAGCCACCGTTGGTCATTGTGCATCGGCAACCCTACCCAAACGGGTCGACACGGCGGCCGCGGCGGAGATGTGGTCAGTGTTTCTCGGGGCCGATGTAGTACTCGAAGACCAGTCCGGCCACGCTCGACAACACGAACACCACTCCGGCGGCGATCAGCCACGGCAGCCACAGGGCGATCCCGACGGCGGCCACCGACCCGGACAGCGCGATCAGAATCGGCCACCAGCTGTGCGGGCTGAAGAAGCCCAGCTCGCCGGCGCCGTCACTGACTTCGGCAGCCTCGTAGTCCTCGGGACGGGTGTCGAGCCGACGTGCCACGAACCGGAAGAAGGTGGCCACGATCATGGCCATCATCCCGGTCAGGAACAGCGCGGTGGTGCCGGCCCATTCCACGCCACCGGTGGCGAACTTCCCGGTCAGCACCGCGTAGATCACCCCGACCACCAGGAAGAAGGTGGCGACGAACTCGAACAGCCTGGATTCGATGCGCATGCGTTGTCCCTACTTGTTGCTGGCTTGCGGGGCTAGCAGGCCACGGCGGCTGTCGAACGGGAAGGTGGTGGTCGCCGCCGGCTCCTGCTTGATCGCCTCGAGCGCCTCGGCGTTCGTCTTTCCAGCGATGCGCTGATTCAGATAGGCCTTGAAGTCGTTGGGCGAGACCACTCGGACTTCGAAGTTCATCATCGCGTGGTAGGTGCCGCACATTTCGGCGCAGTGGCCGACGAACGCGCCTTCCTTGGTGATCTCGGCGACCTGGAAGGTGTTGACCTGGTTGTTGCGCTCGGGCCAGGCGATGACGTCACGCTTGAACAGGAACTCCGGCACCCAGAAAGCGTGGATGACGTCGGCCGAGTTCAGCACGAACTCGATGCGCTTACCGCTCGGCAGCACCAACACCGGGATCTCGCTGGTGGTACCCACCGTCTCGATCTTGTCGAAGTTCAGGTAGGTGCGGTCCTCGGTGTTGAGGCCCTGGACCGGTCCGACCAGTTCTTCACCGTGCGCGTCCACGCCCTCGGGCTTCGAGGTCATCGCGTCCTTGCGGACCTGGTCCACCCCGTCGTAGCTCAGGGTGTGGTCGTGGAAGTCGACCTTCTGGTAGCCGAACTTCCAGTTCCACTGGAAGGCGGTGACGTCGACGACGACCTCGGGGTTCGGCTCGTGGTGCAGCATCTTCTCCTGCACCACGACGGTGAAGTAAAAGATCACCGCGACGGCCAGGAACGGCACGACGGTCAGGCCGAGCTCCAGCGGCATGTTGTAGCCGAACTGGCGCGGCAGCTCGGTGTCGGTCGCCTTCTTACGGTGGAAGATCATCGACCAGAAGATCATTCCCCAGACGAGCCCACCGATCACCACCGAAGCGATGACCATGCCGATCCACAGCTGGTAGTTGGCCTCGGCCTCGGGCGTGATGCCCTTGGGCCAGCCGAAACCGACCACATCGGTCCAGTCGACGCTGCATCCGCTGAGCGTCACCGCCAGCAGTCCGAGCACGCTGACCGCGGTCAGCGGTCGAAGCAGACGGCGATGTGCAACGCCCTGCCCGCGACGTGTCACGTTGGTGCCTCCTCGAGTCACAGAACGGGCCGACTGACCCGGTGGAGCAGTCGAATACTACGCAGCGTAGACCACCCGGATCACCGAGGTTTGATGTACCTGCCGGTTGGCCACCCCGGTGTGTTGACCGCCTCATCCGACGCCCCAGGTTCTGCGCAGGCCTACGTGGTTAAAGGCCGATACCGGTGCGGCATACTGGGACCCGATGTGTGGACTGCTGGCTTTCGTGTGTGCCCCGGCCGGCACCGACACCTCGGGACCGCGGCCCGCCGCGGATATGGAGAAAGTCGCCGGCGCGGTTTCGCGCGCGACACACCTGATGCGCCACCGCGGCCCGGACGAGCCAGGCGGCATCTGGGCCGGCGACCGCGTGGTGTTCGGGTTCAACCGGCTGTCGTTCATCGACATCGCCCATTCGCACCAGCCCATGCGGTGGGGGCCCCCGGAGGCGCCGGAACGCTACGAACTGGTCTTCAACGGCGAGATCTATAACTACGTAGAACTGCGTGCGGAGCTCGCCGCCGAGCACGGCGCGGTGTTCGCCACCGACGGCGACGGCGAGGCGATCGTCGCGGGCTACCACTACTGGGGCGTCGACGTCCTGTCGCGGTTGCGCGGCATGTTCGCCTTCGCGGTGTGGGACACCGTGGCCGGTGAGCTGTTCTGTGCCCGCGACCCGTTCGGGATCAAGCCGCTTTTCATGGCGTCCGGGCCGGGCGGCACGGTGGTCGGCAGCGAGAAGAAGTGTCTGCTGGACCTGGCCGAGGTGGTCGGGTTCGACACCGACATCGACGTCCGCGCCCTTCAGCACTACACGGTGCTGCAGTACGTGCCGGAGCCGGAGACATTGCACCGCGGCATACGCCGGCTGGAATCGGGCTGCTATGCCCGCGTTCGTCCCGGCGGTGAGCCGGAGACCACCCGCTATTTCCGTCCGCGGTTCGACGCCACCCCGATCACCCGCGACACCGAGCAGGCGCGCTACGACGAGATCACCGCGGTGCTCGAGGATTCGGTCGCCAAGCACATGCGAGCCGACGTCACCGTGGGTGCGTTCCTGTCCGGGGGGATCGACTCCACCGCGATCGCGGCGCTGGCGATGCGCCACAATCCCAAGCTGATCACCTTCACCACCGGGTTCGAGCGGGAGGGCTTCTCCGAGGTCGACGTGGCCGCCGCGTCCGCCGAGGCGATCGGCGCCCGGCACGTGGTCAAGGTGGTCAGCCCGGCGGAGTTCGTCGCCGCCCTGCCCGAGATCGTCTGGTATCTCGACGACCCGGTGGCCGACCCGGCCCTGGTCCCGCTGTACTTCATCGCCGCCGAAGCCCGCAAACACGTCAAGGTGGTGCTCTCCGGCGAAGGCGCCGACGAGCTGTTCGGCGGCTACACGATCTACCGTGAGCCGCTGTCGTTGCGGGCGTTCGACTACCTCCCGGCACCGGTGCGCCGCTCGCTGGGGAAGGCGTCGCGGCCGTTGCCCGAGGGCATGCGCGGCAAGAGCCTGCTGCACCGCGGGTCGCTCACGCTGCAAGAGCGTTACTACGGCAACGCACGCAGCTTCTCCGACGAGCAACTGCGTGCGGTGCTGCCCGGCTTCTCCCCCGACTGGACCCACACCGACGTCACCGCGGCGCTGTATGCCGAATCGGCGGGGTGGGACCCGGTGGCCCGGATGCAGCACATCGACCTGTTCACCTGGCTGCGTGGCGACATCCTGGTCAAGGCCGACAAGATGACGATGGCCAACTCGCTGGAGCTGCGGGTGCCGTTCTTGGACCCCGAAGTGTTCGCGGTGGCGTCGCGGCTGCCGGTGTCGGCCAAGATCACCCGCACCACCACCAAGTACGCGCTGCGCCGTGCACTGGAGCCGATCATTCCCGCGCATGTGCTGCACCGCCCCAAGCTCGGCTTCCCGGTGCCGTTGCGGCACTGGCTGCGCGCCGGTGAGTTGTTGGAGTGGGCGTACGCGACGGTGGACGCCACCGGCGCCGATCACCTGATCGATGTCGCCGCGGTGCGCACGATGCTCGACGAGCACCGGGTCGGCACCGCCGATCACAGCCGTCGGCTGTGGACCGTGCTGATCTTCATGCTGTGGCACGCCATCTTCGTCGAGCACAGCGTGGTACCGACCATCAGGGAACCGGACTACCCCGTCCGGCTCTAACCGTTGACTCTGCGTCCAGGGCGCGACCTACTCGCACTTTCGCGCCCTGGGCGCAGAGTCAACGTCGAATTATTTGAGCGCGGCGTCGATCTCGGCCGCGGCGGCGTCGCCGTAGGCGTCCGCCAACCGGCTCACCGCGGCGGCACGGTCCCACACCCATTCTTGGGTTCCGGTGGACTCGAGCACCAGCACCGCCACCAGCGAACCGAGCTGCGCGGACCGCTCCAGGTTCAAACCGGCGCTGCGACCGGTGAGGAAGCCGGCGCGGAAGGCGTCGCCGACCCCGGTCGGGTCGGTCTGGGACTTCTCCGGAACCACGCCGACGTGCACACGGGAGCCGTCCGGGGAGACGATGTCGACACCGTCGCCGCCCAGGGTGGTCACCCGCAGCCCGACCTGCTTCATGACGTCGGCCTCGGTCCAGCCGGTCTTGGACAGCAGCAGGTCCCACTCGTAGTCGTTGGTGAACAGGTAGGTGGCACCGTCGATGAGCTTGCGAATCTCATCCCCGGTCAGCCGCGCCAGCTGCTGCGACGGGTCGGCGGCGAACGCCAGCCCCAGCGTGCGGCACTCCTCGGTGTGCAAGAACATCGCCTCGGGGTCGTTGGCCCCGACGATCACAAGTTCCGGCTTCCCGGCGGCCTCGACCAGCGTGGCCAGCGAGATGTTGCGGGCCTCCGACATCGCGCCCGGGTAGAACGACGCGATCTGGGCCATGTCTTGGTCGGTGGTGCAGACAAACCGGGCCGTGTGCGCGGTTGTCGAGGTCAGCACGTGGTCGCAGTTGACACCGTGCGAGACCAGCCACTGCCGGTAGTCGGCGAAGTCGGCACCGGCGGCGCCGACCAATGCGGCGTCACCTCCGAGCACACCGATGGCGAAGGCGATATTTCCCGCCACGCCGCCGCGGTGTACCACCAGGTCATCGACCAGGAAGCTCAGCGAAACCTTCTGCAGGTGATCGGCCAGCAGCTGTTCGGAGAACCGACCCGGAAAGCGCATCAGATGGTCGGTCGCAATCGAACCGGTCACCGCAATCGTCACTGAACAATCCCCCTCGTATCGTCACCATGGGCCTGGATGTGGGTACCCACGGTAGCGGCCCGATGCCGCCGGTCCGCCGCCGGGCAGCACAGAGCCCCCGGCCTTGCGGCGAATATCAGATGCTCAGTTGAACGAGTCGCCGCACGAGCACGAGCCGCCGGCGTTGGGGTTCTCGATGGTGAAACCCTGCTTGTCGATCTGGTCGGCGTAGCCGATCTCGGCACCCTGCAGGTACGGCGCGCTCATCCGGTCGACGGTCAGCGTGACGCCGTTGAACTCCGCGACCACGTCACCGTCGAGGCTGCGGTCGTCGAAGAACAGGTTGTAGCGCAGGCCGGCGCAGCCGCCCGGCTGGACCGAGATCCGCAGGGTCAGGTCGTCACGACCCTCCTGTTCCAGCAGCGCCTTCACCTTGGCCGCGGCCTCATCGGTCAAGACCACGCCGTGAGACTCGGTGGTCGACTGATCCTGAACAGTCATTGCGTCTCCCTATTGCGGTTGATCATGGGGGCGGGCCCGGCCTCGCCTGGAGGCGTTCGAGCCCACCACAACAACGATACCCTGCGCCGACGTGTTCCCTACCGACGGCGAACCCGGCGGTTAGCGAGGCTCGCCGCAGGAGAGGCGAAGCTGGAGCGCCGAATCACCCGCGTGAACCCGCGGGACGGCCACCGATCTGCGCCGCGGTGACGGCGGTCAGCCCGATCAGCTGGTTGGCCGCGTCGATCAGAGCCAAGCCCACCGAGCCGGCGTAGTCGGCGAGTGCCCGGGCGGCCAACACCCCAGCCGACCGCAAAGCGGGCTCGTCCAGGCTGATCTGTCCGGCCAGCACCAGCAGCGGTAACTCCCGCGCCCGGGCCGCAGCCGCCAGCGAACCGACCACTTTTCCGTGCAGCGACTGCTGGTCGAAGTGGCCCTCGCCGGTGACCAGAACGTCGGTGTCAGCGAGCGCGGCCGCCAGACCGGTGTGGCGGGCCACGATCTCGGACCCGGATTCGATGGTGCCGCCCAGGGCCAACACGGCGGCTCCGATCCCCCCGGCTGCCCCGGCACCCGACGCGGCGCTGGCCTCCCATCCGGCGGCGGCGTCCAGTTCGGACGCCCAGGCGGCCAGCCGGCTCTCGAGTACCGCGACCGTGGCCGCGTCGGCACCCTTCTGCGGCCCGAATACGCGGGCCGAGCCCCACGGGCCCAGCAGCGGGTATTGCACGTCGCAGGCGGCGATCAATTCGACGCCCGCGAGCCGCCGGCGTCCGGCGGCCAGGCCGCCCAGTTCGTCGATCATGCCGCGACCGCCGTCGGTGCAGGCACTGCCGCCAAGCCCGACGACGATTCGCTGAGCCCCGGCCGCCAACGCCGCGGCGACCAGCTGGCCCACGCCGGCGCTGTGGGCGACCAGCGCGGTCCGCGGCGATGGAGGCCCGCCGAGCAGCCCCAACCCACACGCCTGAGCGCATTCCAGGTAGGCCGTGTTGGCCGCGACGTCCCAGACCCACTCGGCGTCGACCGCGTCGTCGAGCGGTCCGCTGACCCGTGACCGCTGCACCGCGCCCAGCGTGGTGGCCAGCACCGCGACGAAGCCCGGGCCGCCGTCGGACTGCGGTGCGATCGCCAGCCGGTCGTGGGGTCGGCTGCGGTGCCAGCCCGTCGAGATGGCGGCGGCGGCCTGCACCGCGGTCAGGCTCTCGCCGAAACAGTCCGGCGCGATCAGGACCCGAAGCGCCCGCGCCCGAGGACCGGCCGAGCCGCCGGCACCCGGGTGATCAGCCATCTCTGCAGGGTATCGAGCCGCGCGGACGGCGACGCAGGCCGGGCGGACCGGCCAAGTAATCTGGCGGGCGTGAAGTTGCCGGGGCGCAGAAAAGACGAGGCTCAGTCCGCGCAGTCCGTGGTCTCCGCCGTCTCGGTCGACGGCAATGAGTCTGAGGATGCCGCCCGCGGCGGCGTCACCGCCCCCAAAGGCCGGCCCACCCCCAAGCGCAGCGCCGCGACCAAACGCCGCGGCCCGGTGGCACCGGCCCCGATGACCTCCGCGGAGGCCCGGGCCCGGCGCAAGTCGCTGGCCGGCCCGAAGCTGAGCAAGGAGGAACGCCGGATCGCCAAGGCCGAGCGTCGCGAGCGCATGGCCGACCGCCGGGAACGGATGCTGTCCGGCGACGAGGCGGCGCTGCTGGAGCGCGACCGCGGCCCGGTGCGCCGGTACGTTCGCGACATCGTCGACGCCCGCTACAACCTGCTGGGCCTGTTCATGCCGGTGGCGCTGGGGCTGATGTTCATCATGATGGCGGTCCCGCAGGTCCAGTACTACATTTCGCCGGCGATGATGCTGCTGATGGTTTTGATGGCCGTCGACGGGGTGTTGGTGGCCCGCAAGGCCGGCCGGATGGCTGACGCCAAGTTCCCCGACAATGTCGAAAGCCGCTGGAAGCTGGGGCTCTACGCCGCCAGCCGCGCATCCACCCTGCGCCGGATGCGGGCACCGCGCCCGCAGGTGCGGCGCGGCGAACGCCTCGACTGAGCCCTGCTCGGCACCGACAGCGATGGAATTCCCACCGGTCAGCCCACCTGATGCCGCGGTGGCGGCCGCCGCCCGGGCCCGGCAGGACTCCTTGACCAAGCCTGCGGGTTCGCTGGGTCGCCTCGAGGCCCTGTCGGTGTGGGCGGCGGCCTGCCAAGGCCAGTGCCCACCACAACAGTTCGAGCGCGTCCGCATCGTGGTGTTCGCCGGTGATCACGGCGTGACCCGGGAACGGGTCTCGGCCTACCCCGCGGAGGTGACGGCGCAGATGGTCGCCAACATCGACCGGGGCGGGGCGGCCATCAACGCGCTGGCCGCCGTCGGCGGGGCCCGAGTGCGGGTGGTGGACATGGCCGTCGATGCAGAAGCAACCGACTCCCCCGGGACGTCCAGCACGTCCGGGTCCTACAAGGTGCGCCGCAGCAGCGGCGACATCACCAGCGAGGACGCGCTGACCCCCGAGCAGACCCTGGCCGCGATCGAGGCCGGCCGGCGCATCGCCGACGAGGAAGTCGACGGCGGGGCGGACCTGCTCATCCCCGGCGATATGGGAATTGGGAACACCACCGTCGCAACGACATTGATCGCCGCGCTGACCGGCGCCGAGCCCGCCGAGGTGGTGGGTCACGGGACGGGCATCGATGATGCCGGCTGGGCGCGCAAGACCGCGGCAGTGCGTGACGCCCTCTTCCGGACCCGCCCGCACCACACCGATCCCCTGGCGCTGCTGCGCTGCTGCGGTGGCGCCGACTTCGCCGCGCTGGCGGGGTTCTGCGCCCAGGCCGCTGTGCGGCGCACCCCGGTGCTGCTCGACGGCCTGGCGTCGACGGCGGCCGCCCTGGTGGCCGACCGGCTGGCGCCCGGGGCCCGGGCCTGGTGGCAGGCCGGTCATCGCTCGCCGGAGCCCGCGCATGCGCTGGCCTGCGCGGCGCTGGGCCTGGAGCCGATCCTCGACCTGCAGATGCGGTTGGGCGAGGGCACCGGCGCCGCGGTTGCCCTGTCGGTGCTGCGCGCCGCGGTGGCGGCGTTGGCCTCCATGTCCACCTTCGCCGAAGCCGGCGTCAGCGACCGATCATCGTGATCGCTTCCCTCGCCTCGTCTTTCGCGTTCGGAACGATTCTTCCCGTTTCGTCCGGCCGGCCGCCGGGCCGCGGGGCGATGACAGTATTCCCGGTCGTCGGCGCCGTGTTGGGCGCGCTGGCCGCGGTAGTGGTCTGGGCCGGCGGGTACGCCTTCGGCCCCGGCAGCCCGATCACGGGCCTGCTCGCGGTGGCTGCGCTACTGGCCGCGACCCGCGGACTGCACATCGACGGGGTGGCCGACACGGCCGATGGTCTGGGGTGCGCCCGGCCCGCTCCGCAGGCGCTGCAGGTGATGCGCGAGGGATCGACCGGCCCGTTCGGGGTCGTCGCGGTGGTCCTGGTGATCGGCCTGCAGGCAACGACCTTCCCGATGCTGGGCGCCGGGCAGATCGTGCTCGCGGTCTGCGCGGGCCGGGTGGCCGCGGTGTTGGCCTGCCGGCGCTCGGTGCCCGTCGCCGGGGGAAGCATGCTGGGCGCCACGGTGGCCGGCAGTCAGCCGCTGTGGGTCGCCGCCGCCTGGGCGATGGCGCTGCTTGCGGCGGCGATACCTGCCGGCGCGGCGCCGTGGCACGGTCCGGTTGCCGTCGCCCTGGCCCTGACTTGCGCCGCTATGCTGGTAAAACGCTGTGTACGTCGCCTTGGCGGCATCACCGGCGATGTCCTCGGAGCGGTCATCGAGTGGACGACGGCGTTGGTCGCGGTAGCGCTCACCGCTCTGACCAGCGGTTGACCCTCGCGTCAATTTCGCATCCTTTCCGGACTTCCGGATATTTCTCCGGAGCAATGTGTTACACCCAATTGGTCTTTGTAACAATTGCAGCAGCCATTAACATCATGGTCCGGGGAGGAAATCTGGGATGCCGCGCCATCAGAACTACAGCAAGCGGAGTCGGGAATCACGCAAGGCGATGACCGACGGCGCCGCGGATGCCGACGACGTCGACGACGACCCCGGCTGCTGCGAACGCATCGCCGAGGATTGGTCACCGGTGGCCGACGACCTGCGCCTGCCGCCAGATCCCGTGAGCTGACCTACTGCGTAGTCGGTGATGTCGTAGGTACCCCGCCGATGGGGCTCCAAAGCCGGCAGCGGCGCACTGCGCGACATCGACCGGAAATGCAGTAGTCGACTACTGCGTGCGTTCCTTCTCAGCGACCTTAATGTCGGTCTTTACCGGATTGTCAGGTTCGTTGGGAGGGCCCGTCATGTGCGATCAGTACGCAAACAGGACCCACACCAGTGCCCGTCACCGCCGACTGATCGGACTGACCAGCACTGCCGGAGCTTTTCTGGCGTTCGGGATGAGTCCGCTGGCCGCAGCACCGGCCCAGGCCGATCCGATGATCGACTGGATCGTCGACCTCTTCGATCCGGCGAGCTGGTCGTGGCTGGGCGCGGAGAGCACCGCCGCGGCCACCGACCCCACCACGGCCGACTGGTTCGATACCTGGTTCTATGCCCCACTGCACCACGCCGGGCAGGACTGGCTGGCCAGTCAGTCCGGTATCGAGATCAGCACCTGGGTCAACAACACCTTTGGCAACGGCCAGCTGCTGATCGGCAACGGTGCCGACGGGATCGACGGAGGCACCAACGAACAGGCCATGGGCGGCGCGGGCGGGCTGTGGTTCGGTGACGGCGGCGACGGCGGCACCGCTGTCGGCGGCTGGGGCGGAAACGGCGGCGATGCCGGATTCTTCGGCAATGGCGGCGACGGCGGCCACGGCGGCGGCTTCGGTTCCGGCGACTATCCCGGCGATGGCGGCGACGGCGGGAGCGGCGGCACCTACATGGGTCACGGCGGCTCCGGCGGAGACGGCGGAAGCGGTGCCGCCGGCTGGGGCGGCGGTTACGGCGGGGACGGCGGCAACGCCGTAGCCTGGCTGTTCGGCAATGGCGGCGCCGGTGGGCACGGCGGCAACGGGGGGAATGGCGCGGCCGGTGCGGTGGGCGGCGACGGCTGGTACGGCGGCGACGGCGGCAAGAGCGCGGCGCTGTTCGGTGACGGCGGCAACGGTGGGACCGGCGGCAAGGGCGGTGACGGCGGCGCCGCGGGAGCCGTCGGTGACGGCGGTGACGGTGGCTACGGCGGACTCGGCGGCCACGGCGGCGGCACCGCCAACGGCGAGGGAGGCGGCGGCGGGACCGGCGGACACGGCGGCAACGGTGGCAATGGCGGCACCACATCGGGTAATGGCGGCAGTGGTGGTGTCGGCGCGGGTGGCGGCACCAGCGGGATCATCGGGAGCGGTCCCGGTGGCAGGTACTCCGGCACCGGTGGCATCGGAGGCGACGGCGGGAACGGCGGGAACGCCAGCGCCGCCGGCTATTCCGCGGGTCGCGGCAACGGCGGTGGATGGGGCGGCACCGGCGAATTCGGCGGGGCGGGCGGCGACGGCGGCGCGGGCGGTGACGGCAGCGGTGGCGCGATCGGTGCCGTGGGCGGCAACGGCGGGACCTCCGGGTTCGGCATAGCCGGCACCGGTGCCGGGGGAAACGGCGGCCACGGCGGTGCCGACGGCGGCGGCGTCGGCGGCGTGGGCGGCAATGGGGCCATCGCCACCTTGGGCACCACCTCTGGTGGTGGCGGCGGAGGTGGTGGCGGCGTTGGCAGTGCCGGGGGTACCGGCGGCGCGGGCGGTGTCGGCGGTGTCGGCGGCATCGGTACCGGTAGTGACTTGTTCGGCGGTATCGCGGGGGTAGGTGGAGCCGGTGGCTCAGGCGGAGTAGGCGGCCGCGGCATCGATGCCGGCAGCACCGGTGGGATCGGTGGGCCCGGCGGGGCCGGCGGGAACGCCACTGGAATCAGCAGCATAGGCGGCGGCTACGGCGCCGGAGGTCGCGGCGGAGCCGGCGGGGCCGGCGGCATCGCGTTCCATGGCGGTACGGGCGGAAACGGCGGTGCCGGCGGGATCGGCGGGGACGGCACCGGTGGCAGTTCCGTGATTATCGGTCAAGGCGCCCTCGGTGGCGGTGGTGGCGCGGGCGGTACCGGCGGCACCGCCGACGGCTCCGTCGACGCAGGAGCCGACGGCTACAACGACTACACCGGTGGCGCGGGCGGCGCGGGCGGTGACGGGGGCAATGCGACTACCGCAGTACAGGGCACGGCTACCGGAGGCTTCGGTGGGACCGGTGGAGCCGGTGGGGTTGCCCATCCCGGTGCCGGCGGTATCGGAGGGGTCGGCGGCGCCGGGGCCAACGCCACCGACAGCTTCGGGGCTACCGGCGGCGATGGCGGTGCCGGCGGTGCCGACGGCTCCCCCGGTACACCCGGCACACCGGGCTGATCTGGGTCTACTGACCCCGCTCAGTCGAGCCGCGCCATCCAGCCGTGGGTGTCAGCGAAGGTGCCGCGCTGGATACCGGTCAAGGTGTCGCGCAGCGCCATGGTGACCTCACCGGGCTGACCGTCGGCAATGGTGAACTCGCCGTCCGCGGACTTGACCTGTGACACCGGGGTGATGACCGCGGCCGTACCGCAGGCGAAAACTTCGGTGATCTCGCCGGAAGCGGCCTTCTTCTGCCATTCACTGACATCGATCTTGCGTTCTTCGACACTGAACCCCGCATCAGTTGCCAACTGCAGCAACGAATCCCGCGTGATACCGGGCAGCAGTGAACCGGACAGCTCCGGAGTGACCAGGCGCGCCGAGCCACCGGTGCCGAACACAAAGAACAGGTTCATGCCGCCCATCTCTTCGACGTAGCGCCGCTCGGCCGCATCCAGCCACACCACCTGGTCGCAGCCGTTGTCGGCGGCCTGCGCCTGGGCGACCAGCGATGCGGCGTAGTTACCGCCGAACTTGGCGGCGCCGGTACCGCCGGGGCAGGCCCGCACGTACTCGGTCGACAGCCACACACTCACCGGCTTGATCCCGCCCTTGAAGTAGGCCCCAGCCGGTGATCCCATCACCAGGCAGCGGTACTCGTTGGCCGGGCGCACCCCCAGCCCCGGCTCGGTGGCGAAGACGAACGGGCGCAGGTACAGCGACTCCTCGCCGCCCGGCGCCGGCACCCAGGCTCCGTCCACGGCGATCAACTGCCGCAACGACTCGATGAACAGATCGTCGGGCAGCTCCGGGATGGCCAGCCGCCGCGAGGATGCGCGCATCCGGGCGGCATTTGCCTCGGGGCGGAACGAGACGATCGATCCGTCGGTCCACCGGTAGGCCTTGAGCCCCTCGAACACTTCTTGCGCGTAGTGCAGGACGATGGCCGACGGGTCCAGTTCGATGGGTCCGTAAGGAATGACCCGCGCGTTGTGCCAACCCGCGTCCACGGTGTAGTCGATCGAAACCATGTGGTCGGTGTGGTACTTGCCGAAACCCGGCTCCGCCAAAATGGATTCGCGCACCTCGTCGGGCGTCGGGTTCGCGGTGACCGACACGTGGAAATCGAGGAGGCTGCTCGTCATGCAGCGATTGTATAACCGGTGCGCTAACGGGTTTTTGCCGTGACGAATGGCGGCGTCACCACCTCGCATTCGACCGCGCGACCGCGCACGTCGACGGTGAGCCGCGCGCCGTCTTCTATGCCCGCGTCGGCGTCGATCAGCGCCAGCGCAATACCGACCTTCTGCGTCGGCGAGAACGTTCCCGACGTGGTGACCCCGACCCGGTGGTCACCGTCGAGTACCGCCAGGTCGGCGCGCAACACTCCCCGACCCGTGGCGCGAAGGCCACGCAGCAGGCGCGCGGGGCCGGCAGCTTTCTCCGCCAGCAGCGCGTCGCGGCCGAAGAACGACTCCTTCTTCCAGCCGATCGCCCAACCGCAGCGGGCCTGCAGCGGCGAGATGGTCGGCGACAGTTCGTGACCATGCAGGGCGTAGCCCATCTCGGTGCGCAGGGTGTCGCGGGCGCCCAGGCCGGCCGGCTCACCGCCGATCGCCCGCACGGCCTCCACCAGCGCATCGAACACCACGCCCGCCGATTCCCACTCCGGCAGCAGCTCGTAGCCGTGTTCACCGGTGTAGCCGGACCGGCACACCCGCACCGGCACCCCGGCAAAGGCGGCATCGGCGAACGCCATGTAGTCCATCTCGGTCGGCAGGCCAAGACCCGCGACCACCTCGGCCGATCGTGGGCCCTGCACCGCCAGCACCGCACGCGAACGGTGTTCGTCGGTGATCGTCACCCCCGCCGGCGCCGCCTCCTGCAGCACGGCCACCACGTCCGCGGTGTTGGCGGCGTTGGGTACCAGAAAAATCTCGTCGTCGGCGACGTAGTAGGCGATCAGATCGTCGATGACGCCACCGGATTCGTTGCAGCACAAGGTGTATTGGGCCTGTCCCGGCGTGATCCTGCCCAGGTCGTTGGTAAGCGTCGCATTGACGAAGGCCGCCGCACCCGAACCGCGAACGGTCGCCTTACCCAGGTGGCTGACGTCGAACAGGCCGACGGTCTCGCGGGTGGCGTTGTGCTCGGCGACGGTGCCGGCGTAGGACACCGGCATCAGCCAGCCGCCGAACTCGGCGAAGCTGGCGCCCAGCGCGCGGTGGCGGTCTTCCAGGGGTCCGTGCTGCAGTTCGCTCACGTCGAGCCAGCCTAATCGGGCGGGCGTAAACCCACCGCGCAGGTTGCTCGCTGCACATCCCGGCTCGCGCCATTTCATCCGGGACTCACCCGCTCGCTCCCCGGTTCAGCGGCGCAGTGTGCCTTTATGGCGCTTGGTCTCGGGTGTCGAGCGTCACGACATGTTTCGACATCTTTGACCGCTTACCACGACTATCGGGCAACTTCTCGGTACTCTCCTTGAGGGGGAATTCATTCAGTTCACGGCTCGATCACAGGTACAGCTATGGGGGGTTGACGTGACACAGCGGCGGTGGACACATCGGCCCGCGGCCGACGGCACCGGATACGGCGAGCGCTCCAGCAACGGCAAGCGCATCGCCCTACTGCGGGTGATGGCCCCAACGATGCCCGACAATCACTTATTTCAGGAGAGAGCAAGAGTGGGTAGATACACGAAACGCGTCTCGGGCGCGACGGCGGTGACCATCCTGGCGGTCGCACTCGCACCGGTGGCCGGCACCGCCTCCGCCTCGGCAAGCGCGCCGCACATCTGGAACACCCCGGTGAGCCTGACCGCGTTGCCGGACGCCAGCGAAGTGGCGCAAGCAGTGGAAGCCATGGCGAAAACTCTGCACTGGATCTACATCGACGCCGGGTACCCCGGAACTACGCCGGCGGACACTCACGACCTTGCCGAGACAATCGTGCTGAACGCCTATAACTACGGCTACACGACAGACCAGCTGACCAATATCGTCAACGTCGGTGGGCCGCAGAACATTCTTTTGGAGCTGCACGATTACTCGCCTACGTCCGTTTTTGAGTATTACGACAACTATTTCACCCAGTGGGTTGATTACTTCCCCAACGCCCACATCCCGAATCCAAACGACTCGGTGCCCCTGCCCGACCTCGGCGATGAGATCGGGCAGAGCGGCGACCCGGGGATGTATTCGGAAGCCGCGGACCACTTCGGGATCTTTTATCCGCTCGTCCGGGACATCGGCGCCTTCCTCCACACCTTGCCCGACGATCCGATCCTGGGCAGCGGGGCACTGGGATTCTTCAGCTGGGGAGTCACGACGGGTTGGGACTTCATGATGTACGGCTACTACGGAATGAACGGACTCGACCAACAGCCAATCGACGAGCAGCTGGACGGGGATCTCAACGCCCTCATCGGTCTCGTATCCCCCGTAGCCGCGATCGAAGATGCCGTCGCTTTCTTCGACCACACAGGCGACCTCTTCAACGGCACCATGACCGTCGAAGGATTCGGAGAATGGTCCGGAGAGTTCATCGGGATATTGCTGTCCGTCCTCTAGTCCACGTGTGACAAGCCAGCGTCTGGCGGCGCCTCTCGGCAACGTGCCCCGCTGACCGGCCGAGGGCTGGCACAGTTGGCGACGTGGCGGATTCGGCGGATTTCGAGGCTCTGCAGGCTGCCGGTATCGCTGATGCCCGTGAGCGTGCCGGCCTGATCGAATACCTCCACGGCCTCGGGTTCACCACCGAAGAGATGGTCGACGCCGAGCGCCAGGGCCGGCTGTTCGGCCTGGCCGGTGACGCGGTGGGACGCTCGGGCCCGCCTGATTACACGTTGCGCACCGCGGCCGAGGTGTTGGGCGTGACGGTCGACGACGTCGCCCAGGCCTGGCGGATGCTCGGGCTGAGCGTCCCCGGCCCGGACACGCCCGCGCTGAGCCAGGCCGACGTGGACGGGCTGGCCACCTGGGTCCAGATGCGGTCCTACCTCGGCGAGCCCGTCGACGGCTTCCTGCGGGTGCTGGGGGCGACCATGGCGCGGCTGGCCGAGGCGGAGTCGTCGATGATCCGGCTCAGCGAGCCCGACATGTGGCTGGGCCATACCCGCGACGAGCTGCGTACCGCCCGGGCCTGGCGCTCGGTCGCGGCCTATATCCCGCGCATCGGCGCCATGATCGACGCCGTCCACCGCCAGCACCAGGTCAGCCACCGGACTTTCCTCGAGGGGCTGGCCGGCGGGCCGGCGGCCAGCCTGATGTGCGGCGTCGGTTTCGCCGACCTGACCGGTTTCACCGCGCTGACCCAAGTCCTCACGTCCGCGGAGCTGGCCACACTGCTGACCGATTTCGCCGGCAGCGTCGCCGACGTCGTGCATTGCGACGGTGGGCGGGTGGTCAAGTTCATCGGCGACGCGGTGATGTGGGTAAGCGCGACCGGGGACCTGCTGGCCAGGGCGGCGATCGATCTTGTCGAGCATCCCAAGGCCCGCAAGGCCGGATTGCAGGTACGCGCCGGGGTGGCTTACGGCGAGATGCTGGCGATCAACGGCGACTACTTCGGCACCCCGGTCAACCTGGCCGCGCGCCTGGTCGATGCGGCCGTACCGGGCCAGGTGCTGGCATCTACCTGCGTCCGCGAAGAACTCCCCGACTGGCCGGCCACTCTTCAGGAACCGTTGACGCTCAAGGGTTTCGACGAACCCGTCCCGGCATACCAATTGCACCCCAACCCGGATCGTTAGGGTGAGTGCTTGTGAGCACCGAACCCGGATACCCCGCCCCCTCCGTCACCGTCGCCGCCTCGCTGCCCGCGAACGCCGATGAGGCCGTGCTGATCGTGCCGGTCGTTGCCGCTGATGACGACTCCGGAGCCTCGGTCGCCGCGACCGAGCCGGCCCTGCCCGCCGAGGCGGTCGCCGAGATCGAGGGCGCACTGCGCGCACTGGGCGCCAAGGGCGGCAGTGAGCAGGTGAACCGGCTGGTGGTGGCGTCGCTGCCGGTGGCCAGCGCGGTGGCCGTCGGACTGGGCAAGCCGCGCGATTCCTGGCCGGCCGACACCGTCCGCAAGGCTGCCGGAAACGCGGCACGTTCACTCAACGGCACCGCCAGCGTGATCAGCGCACTGAGCGGGCTGCCCGGCGACGGGGTGCTCGCGGCCGGCGTCGAGGGGCTGCTGTTGGGCGGCTACCGATTCACCGCGTTCCGCAGCGAGAAGACCGCCCCCAAGGAACCGGGTCTGCAGGCCGTGACGATGCTGTCCACCGCGGCTGACGCCCAGGAGCAAGCGGCGCGCGGCGCCGACATCGCCACCGCGGTGGCCACCGCGCGCGACTTCGTCAACACCCCGCCGAGTCACCTTTTTCCGGCCGAGTTCGCCGACCGCGCCAAGGCGCTGGGAGAGTCGGCCGGCCTGGAGGTCGAGGTGCTCGACGAACAGGCGCTGGCCGACGCCGGCTACGGCGGGGTGATCGGTGTGGGGCAGGGCTCCTCGCGCCCGCCGCGTCTGGTGCGGTTGATCCACCACGGATCACGCCTGCGCGACAACCCGGACGGCGCGAAGAAGGTGGCGTTGGTCGGCAAGGGCATCACCTTCGACACCGGTGGTATCTCGATCAAACCGGCTGCCTCGATGCACCACATGACCTCCGACATGGGCGGAGCGGCCGCGGTGATCGCGACAGTCGTGCTGGCCGCCCGTCGCGGACTGCCGATCGACGTGACCGCGACGGTTCCGATGGCCGAGAACATGCCGTCGTCGACGGCGCAGCGCCCCGGCGACGTGCTCACCCAGTACGGCGGCATCACCGTCGAGGTGCTCAACACCGACGCCGAGGGCCGGTTGATCCTGGCCGATGCGATCGTGCGGGCCTGCGAGGACAGCCCGGACTACCTGATCGAGACCTCGACGCTGACCGGCGCACAGACGGTGGCGCTCGGAGCACGCATCCCCGGGGTGATGGGCTCAGACGAGTTCCGCGACCGGGTGGCGGCCCTCTCGCAGGCCGTCGGCGAGAACGGCTGGCCGATGCCGCTGCCCGACGAGCTCAAGGAGGACCTGAAGTCGACGGTGGCAGACCTGGCCAACGTCAGTGGTCAGCGTTTCGCCGGCATGCTGGTCGCCGGGGTGTACCTGCGTGAGTTCGTGGCCGACGGAGTCAACTGGGTGCACATCGACGTTGCGGGGCCGGCCTACAACTCCGGTGGCGCCTGGGGCTACACCGGCAAGGGCGGCACCGGGGTGCCCACCCGCACCATGTTCGCGGTACTGGAAGACATCGCCGCGAAGGGATAACCGGCTGCCGAAAGTCAGACTGGGACTTCCGCGTCTTCCACGTCGCTCTGGCTCCCGGCCTGCCGCACCGGGCGGGGCGACCTTTCCACGCCCTGCTGAAAAGACAGCGCCACACTTTGCACCAGCATCAACACCGCGAACACGGCGACCCAGAGCCAGGATTCTGCCGCGCTCAGATGGGATGCCACATCGGTTTTCGGCAGCGCCGCCATGGAGCGAACGATCGCGGCGATGATCACGACGGTGCTCAAGTACGGAAACGCGGTCCGAATGCGGCCGGCCATGGGCCCGATCGGCGATTCGCTACGTCGTCGCGCCCGTCCGAGGAACCAGCCGATCGCACAGACGACCGCGATGGCGACCGTGATGGGCACGGACAGCCGGTTGGCGTCGTCCCACAGCGGCTGCACCGGCCGATGCGTCTGCTGGTCGCCGAGGGAGAGCGCCAGGTCTGTCAGGGTCGCCTCCACGAAAAACACCGCAATCGGTGGGACCAGGACCGCCACGATGAACACGCAATGTCTGATCAACGTGCCCGCGCTTCCCGACACGAACTGCACGATGGCGTACAGCAGAATATAGAGCGAGGCCACAAATGATATGCCGCCCAACAGTTCTGCGGATGCGGCACGACCACTGCCGAGAGCGCACCCCTGCTCGCCGGCCAGCAGACTGTATTGCACCGCGGTCAGGAACAGCCCCAGAAAGGCGTTCATCAGCGCGACCCCGGTAAGGGTCTCGTGCTCGACTTCGCGCGGGTCCGGAGCATGGCCGTCGCTACGCCGCCGATACGCACGATCGAGCACCAGATTGATGACGACGAACGCGAAACCGGCCAGCAAACCGGCTAGTTGGGCATAGTTGCGGGCCACGATCGATATGTCGAAGCCGGTCCACAGCTCACAGGCTGCGGCGATCTGCTCAGCGGGCACCCGCGAGATATTAGTGACGCTTCAGCGGCCGCAGTAGCGCTTTAGCGGACTGCGCGGTGCGCCATACCGGACGGCGTCGAGAGACGTTCGACCGCCACCTCGATGTGTGGCGGTGACACCGCAATGACAGGATGGTTTTCGACAGTCCACCTGGGCACCGCCCTCGCCCCACCACTGACGTGGTATCCAGGAAACGACGTGCAGCGACCGATCGAGCGAGGAGTCAACAACGATGGCCTTCTCAGTCCAGATGCCCGCCCTCGGTGAGAGCGTCACCGAAGGAACGGTGACCCGCTGGCTCAAGCAGGAAGGCGACACCGTCGAGGTCGACGAGCCGCTCCTGGAGGTCTCCACCGACAAGGTCGACACCGAGATCCCGTCACCGGTGGCCGGTGTGCTGACCAAGATCATCGCCGGCGAGGACACCACCGTCGAGGTCGGCGGTGAACTGGCCTTGATCGGCGAGGCTGGGGAAAGCGCCTCGGCTCCTGCAGCCCCCGCGGCGCCGGCGGCCGAGCCCGCTCCGTCGGAGCCGGCTCCCGCTGCCGAGGCGCCGGCCCCGGCTGCTCCGGCGCCCGCTGCTCCGGCGCCCGCCGCGGAGGCACCGGCCGGAGACGGCACCCCGGTGCTGATGCCCGAGTTGGGTGAGTCGGTCACCGAGGGCACCGTGACGCGCTGGCTCAAGCAGGTCGGCGACACCGTCGAGGTCGACGAGCCGCTGGTGGAGGTCTCCACCGACAAGGTCGACACCGAGATTCCCTCCCCGGTGGCCGGCACCCTGCTGTCGATCACCGCCGGTGAGGACACCACCGTCGAGGTCGGCGGTGAACTGGCCCGAATCGGTTCGGGTGCCCCGGCGGCCCCCGCCGCGGCGCCGGCCCCCGCGCCCGCTCCCGCAGCGCCCGCTCCGGCACCTGCGGCTCCGGCACCTGCGCCCGAGCCTGCTCCCCCGGCACCGGCACCCGCTCCGCAGGCCAAGCCCGAACCCACGCCGGCGCCAGCACCCGCTCCGGCGCAGCCCGCTGCTGCCGAGGCCCCGGCCGGCGACGCCGCACGGTATGTGACCCCGTTGGTGCGCAAGCTCGCCGCCGACAAGAACGTCGACTTGAGCCGTGTCACCGGCACCGGGGTCGGCGGGCGAATCCGCAAGCAGGACGTCCTGGCCTTCGCCGAGAAGCAGGCGCAGCCGCAGCAGGCGCCCGCGGCTGCGGCCGCCCCGCGCCCTGCTGCCGCGGCACCCGCCTCGGCGCTGGCGCACCTGCGTGGCACGACGGCCAAGGCCAGCCGGATCCGTCAGATCACCGCCAAGAAGACCCGCGAATCCCTGCAGGCCACGGCGCAGCTGACCCAGACCCACGAGGTCGACATGACCAAGATCGTGGCGCTGCGGGCCCGGGCAAAGGCGGACTTCGCCGAACGCGAGGGCGTCAACCTGACCTACCTTCCGTTCATCGCCCGCGCGGTGATCGACGCCCTCAAGGCGCACCCCAACGTCAACGCCAGTTACAACGAGGACGCCGGAGAGATCACCTACTACGACGCCGAGCACCTCGGCTTCGCGGTGGACACCGAGCAGGGCTTGCTGTCCCCGGTCGTCCACAACGCCGGTGATCTTTCGCTGGCCGGCCTGGCGCGGGCCATCGCCGATATCGCCGCCCGGGCCCGCTCGGGCAACCTCAAGCCGGACGAACTGTCCGGGGGCACCTTCACGATCACCAACATCGGCAGCCAGGGCGCACTGTTCGACACGCCCATCCTGGTTCCGCCGCAGGCTGCCATGCTCGGCACCGGAGCCATCGTCAAACGGCCGCGGGTCATCGTCGACGAGGCCGGCAACGAGTCGGTCGGCGTGCGTTCGGTGTCCTACCTGCCGCTGACCTACGACCACCGTTTGATCGACGGTGCCGACGCCGGCCGGTTCGTGACCACGATCAAGAACCGGCTGGAAGAGGCTGCGTTCGAGGCGGACCTGGGTCTCTAACGGCGCCGGGGGCTTTTCCAAAGAGCTGCAAGAGGATTCAGCTGTGAACAACCCCATCGTCGCGATCGCCGGATCATCCGGACTGATCGGCTCGGCGCTGATCTCGGCGTTGCGCGCCGACGATCACCAGGTGCTGCGGCTCGTGCGGCGAACACCGGCCCACGCCGGCGAGCTGCAGTGGGATCCCGAGGCCGGTGCCATCGACGTCGGCGCACTGGCCGGGGTCGACGCCGTGGTCAATCTGTGCGGCGTGGGCGTCGGCGACCGCCGCTGGTCGGGGGCGTTCAAACAGAGTCTGCGCGACAGCCGTATCGCCCCGACCGAGGTGCTGTCGGCCGCAGTGGCCGAGGCCGGCGTTCCGGTGCTGATCAATGCCAGCGGGGTCGGCTTCTACGGTGACACCGGCAACCGCACGGTCGATGAGTCAGCTTCGGCAGGAACGGATTTCCTGGCTCATCTCGCCAAGGACTGGGAAGCGGCAACCGCGGCCGCCCGCGACTCGGGCGCCCGAGTGGTGCTGGCCCGCACCGGCATCGTGCTGTCGCGATCTGGCGGCGTCTTGGGCCGATTGCGGCCGCTGTTCTCCCTGGGACTGGGCGCCCGGATCGGCAACGGCCGGCAGTACATGTCGTGGATCAGCATGGAGGATGAGGTGCGCGCACTGCTGTTCGCGATCTCGCACGACACGCTGTCGGGCCCGGTGAATCTGACCGGACCGGCGCCGGTGACCAACGCCGAGTTCACCGCCGCACTGGGGCGCGCGGTCAATCGCCCGACCCCTATGCTGCTGCCCGCTTTCGCGGTGCGTGCCGGGCTCGGCGAATTTGCCGAAAGCCTCCTGACCGGCCAGCGGGCCATCCCCGGCGCGTTGGAGGAGGCCGGTTTCCGGTTTGCCCACCACACCGTCGGCGAGGCCCTGGCCTACGCCACCTCCCGACCGACCCCGTTGTAGACACCCGCGCCGAGTAGCCTGCGAACATGGTGTCCATCCGCTCCAGCGCCAAGCCGATCGAGGTGCGCCAGCTGGGCACCGTCGACTACGACACAGCCTGGCAACTGCAACGCGAGCTGGCCGAGGCCAGGCCGGCCGGCGGCCCGGACACCATGCTGCTGCTGGAGCACCCGCCGGTCTACACCGCCGGGCGCCGCACCGAGCCGCAGGAACGCCCGATGGACGGCACCCCGGTGGTCGACACCGACCGCGGCGGCAAGATCACCTGGCACGGTCCGGGTCAGCTCGTGGGCTATCCGGTGATCGGCCTCGCCGAACCTTTGGACGTGGTGAACTACGTTCGACGCCTTGAGGAATCGCTCATCGAGGTGTGTAACACGTTGGGTCTCAACACGGTTCGGGTGGATGGCAGGTCCGGGGTATGGCTGCCGCCCGGCGGCGGCCGGCCCGCCCGCAAGATCGCGGCGATCGGCGTCCGGGTGGCCCGCGCCACCACGTTGCACGGATTCGCACTCAATTGTGATTGTGATCTCAATGCGTTCAGCTCGATTGTGCCGTGCGGGATCACCGACGCAGGAGTGACGTCACTGTCCGCGGAGTTGGGCTTTGTGACCGGCGTCGAAGATGTGCGGCGGGCGGTGGCCAGTGCCGTCGTCGATGCGCTCGACGGTGTGCTGCCGGTGCGCGAGCATTCCGGTCCGCGCGTAACATCGACTCGGTGAGCGCCGTCCCGGGAGGTCGTAGGTTAAGCCGAGCCGAAGCACGCAACGCCGAGACGCCGATCGAACGCAAGCCGTCATGGATCAAGACCCGCGCCCGGATGGGACCCAACTACACCGAGCTGAAGGTCTTGGTGAAGCAGGAGAAGCTTCACACGGTGTGCGAGGAGGCGGGCTGCCCCAACATCTACGAGTGTTGGGAAGACCGGGAGGCCACCTTCCTGATCGGCGGCGAGGTCTGCACCCGCAACTGCTCGTTCTGCCTGATCAAGTCGGGTAAGCCGCCCGAGTTGGACCGCGACGAACCGCGCCGGGTCGCCGAAAGCGTGCAATCGATGGGCCTGCGGTATTCGACGGTCACCGGTGTCGCCCGCGACGATCTGCCCGATCAGGGTTCCTGGCTCTACGCCGAGACGGTGCGTGCCATCAAGGCCCTCAATCCGTCCACGGGTGTCGAACTGCTGATCCCCGACTTCGGCGGACGGCCCGACCTCTTGGGCGAAGTGTTCGAATCTCGCCCGGAAGTGCTGGCGCACAACGTCGAAACCGTGCCGCGCATCTTCAAATTGATCCGGCCCGGATTCAGCTACGAGCGCAGTCTTGACGTGCTGACCCAGGCCCGTGATGCCGGGTTGGTGGCCAAGAGCAACCTCATCTTGGGCATGGGCGAGACGGCCGATGAGATCAAAGCGGCGCTGTCGGACTTGTACGACGCCGGCGCCGAACTGGTCACCATCACCCAATACCTGCGCCCCACCGAGCGGCACCACCCCATCGACCGATGGGTCAAGCCCGAAGAGTTCGTCGAGCACGCCCGCTACGCCGAGGAACTGGGCTTCGCCGGCGTGATGTCGGGGCCGCTGGTGCGCTCGTCGTATCGCGCTGGGCGGCTCTACCAGCAGGCGCTGGAAAACCGGGCGCGCCGTGACCAGGCCCCCGCCACCGCGCACGGCTGACTGACGCCCCGGCTGGCGGTAAGCCCCGCTGGGTATCCTTGGTAGCTATGGCCAGACCGCGCACCACCACCGAGAACAAGGCTGCTCGGGCGGAGGCGAAAGCCGCCCGCAAAGCCGCCAGCCAGCAGCGCCGCACCCAGCTGTGGCAGGCCTTCCAGCTGCAGCGCAAAGAGGACAAGCGGCTGGTGCCGTACATGGTGGGCGCCTTCCTGCTGGTCGCGGGGGTGACGACCGCGCTGGCACTCAACGGCGGCACGTTCGCCAAGGTGACGACGATTCCGCTCGGCCTGGTGCTCGGCGCCCTGGTGGCATTCATCATCTTCGGCCGACGGGCTCAGCGGTCGGTCTATCGCAAGGCCGAGGGGCAGGCCGGGGCTGCGGCGTGGGCACTGGACAACCTGCGTGGCAAGTGGCGGGTGACCCCGGGGGTGTCCGCCACCGGCCAGCTCGACGCTGTGCACCGGGTCATCGGGCGGCCGGGCATCATCTTCGTCGCCGAGGGTTCGCCCGCCCGGCTCAAGCCCCTGCTCGCCCAGGAGAAGAAGCGCACCGCCCGGCTCGTCGGTGACGTGCCGATCTATGACGTGGTGGTGGGCGCCGGCGACGGTGAGGTTCCGCTGGCCAAGTTGGAGCGCTACCTGACCAAGCTGCCGGCCAACATCACGACGAAGCAGATGGAATCGTTGGAGTCGCGGCTGGCCGCGTTAGGTTCGCGAACCGGAACCGCGGCCATGCCCAAGGGCCCGCTACCCGGCGGCGCGAAGGTGCGGGGCGTTCAGCGCGCGGTGCGCCGGCGCTAGTCGAACAGCCCGTTGACTCTGCGCTGACGGCGGAGGCTACTCGCACTTTTGCGCCGTACACGCAGAGTCAACGCGGGGCGGCTAACGGTTTAGCGGCTGCGCACCACGGCGGTCGCGGTGGCCCGGTCCTGCAGGCCACGGCCGTCGGCGTCGACGAACAAGGCCGGCACCACCAGTGCGATCAACAATCCGCGGACCGCGGCGCGACCCATGCCCACGCCCAGTCCGGGGCCGTCCACCGGGACCACCCGCAGGCCGCAGGCGTACTGACCCGGCGTGAAACCGAACAGCCGCACCGCGGCGACCCCGAGGACCAGCCAGATCCCCAGCACCACCGTTGCCAGGTATTCCGGCGTCACCACGCCCGCTGCCACGCCCAGACCGGCCAGCCCGTAGCCCACCATCCAGTCGAGGGCCAGGGCCACCATGCGGCGCCCCATCGGAGCCAGGGACCCGGGGCCGCCGGAAGGCAAACCCAGGCCCTGTCCCGGGGCGTTGTCGGGGCGGCTGGGTCCGGCCGACTCCGGCCCGGACAGCCACGAAGAGAACGTGCGGCTCATGGCCCCTACGATAGGCGGGCGGCGAACCCGACCCGGCGTCGACGGGTCCAGCCGCCGTTGCGTAACGTCAGCACCGGCAACCTCAGCGTCCGACCGGGGCTACCAGCGGAGGAGAACACTTCTGTGACCGACAAGACGGCCGACGACATTCTCAAGCTCGTCGCCGATGAGAACGTGGAATACGTCGACATCCAGTTCTGTGACTTGCCCGGTCAGATGCAACATCTGTCGATCCCCGCGTCCACGTTGGATGCGAGCGTGTTCGAAGACGGACTGGCCTTCGACGGATCCTCGATCCGCGGCTTCCAGTCCATCCACGAGTCGGACATGATGCTGCTCCCCGACTTCTCCACCGCGCAGATCGATCCGTTCCGGGCCGCCAAGACGTTGAACCTCAACTTCTTCGTCCACGACCCGTTCACCCGCGAGCCCTACTCGCGCGACCCGCGCAACGTCGCCCGCAAAGCCGAGAACTACCTCACCAGCACCGGCATTGCCGACACCGCCTACTTCGGCGCCGAAGCCGAGTTCTACATCTTCGACTCGGTGCGCTTCGACTCGCAGATGAACGGCACCTTCTACGAGGTCGACTCGGACTCGGGCTGGTGGAACACCGGCTCGCCGACCGAGGCCGACGGGCGGGCCAACCGCGGATACAAGACCCGCCCCAAGGGCGGCTACTTCCCCGTCGCCCCCAACGACCAGTACGTCGACCTGCGCGACACCATGACCACCAACCTGGCCAACGCCGGCTTCACCCTGGAGCGCGGCCACCACGAATGCGGCTCCGGTGGGCAGGCCGAGATCAACTACAAGTTCAACACCCTGCTGCACGCCGCCGACGACGTCATGTTGTTCAAATACATCATCAAGAACACCGCCTGGGCCAACGGCAAGACGGTCACGTTCATGCCCAAGCCACTGTTCGGCGACAACGGCTCCGGTATGCACGTCCACCTGTCGCTGTGGAAGGGCGGCCAGCCGCTGTTCTACGACGAGGCCGGCTACGCCGGACTCTCGGACACCGCACGCCATTGCATCGGCGGCATCCTGCACCACGCGCCGTCGCTGTTGGCGTTCACCAACCCCACCATCAACTCTTTCAAGCGCCTGGTGCCGCACTACGAGGCGCCGATCAACCTGGTCTACAGCCAGCGCAACCGCTCGGCCTGCGTGCGTATCCCGATCACCGGCACCAACCCCAAGGCCAAGCGGCTGGAGTTCCGCTGCCCGGACTCCTCCAGCAACCCCTATCTGGCGTTCGCGGCCATGTTGATGGCCGGTATCGACGGCATCAAGAACAAGATCGAGCCGGCCGCGCCCGTCGACAAGGACCTCTACGAGCTGCCGCCGGACGAGGCCGCCGACATCCCGCAGGCCCCCACCACGCTGGCCGAGGTGATGGACAACCTCGAGTCCGACCACGAATACCTCACCGAGGGCGGCGTATTCACCCCGGACCTCATCGAGAACTGGATCCGCTACAAGCGCGACCACGAGATCACCCCGATCAGTGTGCGGCCGCACCCGTACGAGTTCGCGCTGTACTACGACTGCTGAGCCGGCACGCAACGACCCGGCTAAACGGTCCGCATTGTCATGAGACGACGACGGGATAGTCGCCGCCGTTCTTGTCACCAACGACGACGAGGCTGAATCTGCGACAGCCCAGCGTGGTGGGTTTGCCGTCGGTGCAGTTGGGTCCGCCTACGTCGACCGCGACGATTTCGTGGGTATGGCCGTCCGTGAGGGTGACGGTAGTGGGTGTCGATTCGCCGAGGACGGGACATTGGCCCCATTCGTCGTACTGATGATTCAGTGCCGCGATCTGTTTGAAGTCGCCGTTGGCGGTGGCGTCTCGGACGTAAATCGTGATGGTTCGATGGTCGGTGTGGCAGTTGTAGATCAAAACTCGCGCTGATCCGGTGGCGCCAGAGGGCGGTTTCGCTGGCTGTCCGGGTTCGGGCCCGGCGAATTGGGCCATGGTCGTGAAGTGGGCTTTCGCTGGCGGCCCCGAAACCTCAAACCCTGGCTCACCGAGTACTCCTTGGACCATCCAATAGATGGCGCTCGAGTAGGGCAGGTTCGTCGGCATCTTCAATTGAGTGCCGGCGACGACGGTTCTGACAAAGCTGCCCTTGTTTGTGTCAAGCTGCGGGTTGCTGGCATCGGTGACGAACACGAAATAGCTTGTGGCTGCGTCTTTCGTCCCCGCTGCGGGATCGCTCCATTTGAATGTCGGTCGGGGGTCCACGCCGGTTTCCCCGATTGCCGGGGCGATGATGATCGGCGCTTTAGGCTGACGAGATTTGATTTCTTCAGCGTCGCCGAACCCCGAGACTTGATCGCAGAGCGTTTGACGCGCGCTGAGATAGGTGGAGGGCGCGTACAGGTTTGCGGTGGGGGTGACCTTGGCGGTGAAGGTGGCGATGCCTTCCCAGTCGGCAGTCGCCGAACCGACATAGACCTGGCGGGTTCGGAGTTCAACAAGAGCTCCGGGGATTCCGCGGACTTTGACAGCCGGCTGGTCGATGTAGACGGGTCCGAGGATGTCGGGAGCGGGTAGGTGGCCGATCTCTCGGACTCGTTCTGAGTTCGTTGATGGTTCGGGGTTCGCACCGCAGACTGATTGCTGGATCGAGGCGTACTCATCTTCGCGTAGCGAAGTGTGTAGATCGAGAACGCCGTCGGGCCCGTCGGCCCGTTGCCAGTCGCTGAGCTGGCCTCGCCTGTCGGAGAAACAAGCTAGCCAAGCGCCGGTTGTGGCGTCGGTGTACCAGGCCTGGCTGGCACAGTCGAACAACGGGCCACGGATTGTGCAGGCATGTGGTGGTATGGGATTGGCAACGACGACTTGGGGTTGTCCGGTACAGGATTTCGTGCACAGCGCTTCGACTGCATAGACCTCGCCGACAACGAGCGGGTCCACCCACATGTCCAGTGTGTCCGAGCTAGTTTGGGCGTATCCGACGACAATGTCGCCTTGCTTTACTGTCACCGCCGCGTTGGGCACGAGGTTGGTCACCGTGATACGGCGCGTTCCCGGACACAGTGGGCCCGCAATCTGTGGGAGCGAACGGAACTCCAGCTCGCCGACTTCGACAGCGATACCGTCGGGATCCTGACCTCGCTCGCAGAGCTGCTCGATGACCTTGATCTTTTGGTGAGCGCGAAGACCAGGCAGCGACAGGCGCCAGTCGGGCAGAGGTGTGTGCAGTTCGATGTAACTTTTCGGATCGGCGTCGACATCTGGGTAGACAAGCAGCGTCTCGCCGTCGACCAAGTTTTTCACTTCGATTGGCGTCTGACACTCCAAAACCGGCGGGAAATACAACGGAGGCTGCCGATTTGGGCCGATCACGGGAGGCGGGTCGGCCGGGCTGCTAGTCACAATCGAGCCGGGCGCACCGTTGACGAATTGCTGGGCCTGTACCTGCTCCCCCTTGTTGATTCCCCGCGCGAGATCGATGATCACGGCTCCGTCTACACAGCGCGCAGATCCCAGCGGTTGACCGCTGGCCTGCAGGCGCAGCTCAGCGCCCGCGATGACACCGCTGATCATCAGGCAACGGCCACAGGTGAACAGATGCGAAGTGAAGCGGTGCCCCGAGAAAGGCGGATCTATCTGCTGCACCACTGTCGGCAGCGGCGTGGAGGCGCTGATCTGGCCGTCAAATTCCTGGACTGCAGTGATCTGATCGCCAGCGTTGAGAGTGGTTCCGGGAACGAATTCGAAGCTCATGTCAGGTGCTACAACCGCATGGCCGCCGATCTCCTGACCGTTGCGCAATGCGCGGACTACGCCCCCGACAAGCACTCCTGAGACGCGGATTCCGAAGCTGACCGGTGTTAGCGGCCCGATGATGCTGGGCGGCGAAATAGACATGCAGAACCTCTTTTCAGCAGGCGAAACACGGCTTCTTCTGCGCCCCAGCGGGGGTCACTACGGGAGTAGACCATTCAGCCTCAGACTCAGACATCAGCCGAACGGATGATGTCTGCGGTAGGCCACGCGCATCTCTCACCGCACGGCCCGGCCGCCGGGCAGCGGTGGAGGCGCCCATCGCTGATCCATCCGCGAGCGCATTGACTCGACCCACCCCAACGACGAAGTCGCCTAGCCGGCGAATTGCCCGCGCAATTCTGTGTGTTTGCCGGGAGCCGAAGAAAGGACGCTAGCGTGCACCGACATAGCCGCGGACACCCGCAGGCGGATGTCGAACATTTCCGAATCTCGTTCGCAAACAAGGGTTTTGATGCTTCGGGCAGACTACATCGGAATATGGGATGTGACTTCACACTGGGCGTGATGATTACGTCGCGGACATTTGCCAGGGCAGCCCCAGACGCCGAATACGGCGGGCCGGTAACGACCGTTACCAAACCCCAAAACATGTGATTGAACTTAGAAACGATCCGTTGTAACTTATCGCCAGATCAGTAATTTTCCATCTAAAGGGCTAGTTTTCCACGAAAGGAACCGCCCATGGCTGACCGCAGACTGCTCCCGCTGGCCGTTGCGCCGCTGCTGATCGCCAGTGCCGCCCTACCCGCAAGCGTTGCGACCCAGGAACTGAAATCGGTCTCCGCTCAGGTGGTCCTGCTCGACACCGAGGCCTGGGGCATGGGTGGCAGTGGCATGCCGATCCCCAGCCAAGCGGTCATCGACGCCGTCGGCTCGCGCTACATCATGCCGAGCTCGCCGATCTTCCCCGGCCAGCCGATCTTCCCGGTCGACTCGATTCATCCCCTCTTCACCCCGGAGGGCCTCTATCCGATCACCGGCACCAAGTCTCTGGTACTCGATCAGTCCTTGGCGCAGGGCGTGCAGATCCTGGATGCCACCATCAAGGAGCGGCTCGCCCTGGGCCACAACCTCGTCGTGGTCGGCGCCTCGCAGAGCTCGACTCTCGCCGGACTGGAGATGCGCAACCTGCTGGCGCTGCCGGCTGATCAGATCCCGACGTCCGATCAGCTGTCGTTCGTCCTGTTGGTCGACCCCAGCAACCCCAACGGAGGTCTGCTCTCCCGCTTCGGAGATCCCAGCCTGCCGCCGCTGACCGTTCCGAGCATGGGGGTGACGTTCAGCGGAGCCACTCCGTCGGAAACCCCGTGGGACACCGCCATGTACAACATCGAATACGACGGCTTCTCGGACTTCCCGCGCTACCCGCTCAACTTCTTGTCGGTTCTCAACGCCGTCTTGGGGATCGCCTTCGTACACAGCAGCATCGCTGACCTCTCCGACGAGCAGATCGCCCAGGCCGTTCTGATGCCGGTGTCGGACGGTTACGGCGGCAACACCGACTACTTCATGATCCCCACCGAGAATCTGCCGTTGCTGGAACCGCTGCGGTTCCTTCCGATCCTGGGTGACCCGCTGGCCGATCTGCTGCAGCCGGCGCTGCGAGTACTGGTCAACCTGGGCTACGGCGATATCGAACACGGCTGGGACTCCGGCCCGGCCGACCTGTCGACGCCGTTCGGGGTGTTCCCGAACCTCGATCTGGGCGACGTCCTCACGGCGCTCGGTAACGGTGTCCAGCAGGGCTGGCAGGACTTCATCAGCGATCTGGGATCGCTACCCAGCCTGCCCGAGGCCCTGGCGAACAGCGCGGATGCCCTCGGCGGCTTCACCGATGCGGTCAACGGCTTCTCCGCGGCCCTGTCCAACGGCTATTCGGCCCTGCTGCCGATCGCCGACCTGGTCAATGCCCTGATGACCAGCCTGCCGGCCTACAACGTCAGTCTGTTCGCGCAGGAGATCGCCTCCGGCGACCTGCTCGATGCAATCATGATGCCGCTGGCCGCGGACGTCGGCCTGGCCACCACCGGTCTCGGAATCGGTCTGTTGAGCGTGGCGTCTGCCTTTGGCTTGTTCTAAAGGCACGCCGCTGTCGTCACTCGATCCCGTCGCGGGCCCAGGACGGCGTGATGAAGACCCCCTCGGCCTCCACGGTGACCCCGTTGGCGTCCGAGATGTGGCCGCGGGCGTAGGTTTTGACGCCGTCCTTGCGGTAGATCGACGCTTCGGCGTGCAACGGCCCCAAGGGTGTTCCGCGCAGGTATTTCACCGTGATGGTGCCGGTGTAGCGCGGCTGGGTCAGACCATCGCTGGCCGCCTCACCGAGCACATGGTCGAGCACCAGGGCACTGACCCCGCCGTGGACCAGCGACGGCGGGCCCTCGTAGGCCGCGCCCAGGTAGAAGTCGCTCCAGCAGTGCCCGTTCTCCCCGTGTTGCATCACCAGCGGCGGGGCGATCGGGTTACGCAGGCCCACCACGGCGTTGCCCCACGCCAGCGGCCGGCCGTCGACGACGTAGCGCAGTCCCGGTGAGTCGCTGAGGGTTCCGGCACGAAGCCGCTCGGTCAGCTCCTGCACCTGGGCGGTCACCTCGCGGGCCGTGGCGTCGTCGGCCTCGGTGCGGATGGTGGCGTCAATCAGGTCACGGACCGCCTGAGCCAACGGTCCGTAGCGCTCCACCAGCTGCCCACTCTCGTCGACGCTGATCGTGGGCACGTTCGAGCGAGCCCGGAAATCCACCACAGAGGTCCTCCTTCAGTCTCCGAATACCTTGCGCGCGACGACCTTCGCCCGCCGCGTCACCCGGAGGTAGTTGTCCAGGAACTCACCGCCGTCGCCGCCGGGCCAGCCGGCGGCCACCGCGACCGCATTGAGCGCGCGGCCCGGCCCGGGCAGTTGGTCGGTGGGCTTGCCACGAACCAGCACCAGCGCGTTGCGAGCACGGGTGGCGATCAGCCAGGCCTGCCGTAACCGGTCCACCTCGTCTTCGTCGAGCAGCCCGGCAGCGGCGATGGCGTCCAGGGTTTCCAGCGTAGAGGTGTTGTGCAGCGCCGGTACACGGTGGGCGTGGCGCAGCTGCAGCAGCTGAACGGTCCACTCGACGTCGGCCAGACCGCCCCGGCCCAGTTTGGTGTGCGTATTGGGGTCGGCCCCGCGCGGCAGTCGCTCGGCGTCGACCCGCGCCTTGATCCGGCGAATCTCACGCACCGCATCGGCCGACACCCCGCCGGGCGGATAGCGGGTGGCGTCGACCATCCGCAGGAAACGGTCGCCCAGGTCCGCATCGCCGGCGACGCAGTGCGCCCGCAGCAGCGCCTGGATCTCCCACGGCTGCGCCCACTGGTCGTAGTAGGCCGCGTAGGAGGCCAGCGTGCGGACCGGCGGGCCAGTGCGGCCCTCGGGACGAAGGTTGATGTCGACCTGCAGGGGCGGATCGACGCTGGCGGTACCCAGCAGCGCCCGGACCTGCTCGGCGATCGAGGTGGCCCAGCGCACCGCGTCGGCGTCGCTCACCCCGCTCGCGTTCTCATTGGCCTCGCATACGAACATGACGTCGGCATCCGAGCCGTAGCCGAGTTCGCGCCCACCGAGTCGGCCCATGCCGATCACCGCGATCCGCGCCGGTGCTTCCTGCAGGTCGTCACCGGGCAGATTGACCCGGACGATCGCGTCTAGGGCGGCCTGCAACACCGCCACCCACACGGCGGTCAGTGCCCGGCAGACATCGATCACATCGAGCATGCCCAGCAGGTCCGCCGAGGCAATGCGGGCCAGCTCATGGCGACGCAAGCTGCGGGCCGAGGCGATCGCGCGCACCGGGTCGGGGTACCGGCCCGCCGACGCGATCAGCGCTCGCGACACCGCGTCCGAATCGGTGTCGAGCAGCTTGGGCCCGGTCGGACCATCGCCATAGGCCTGGATCACGTCGGGTGAGCGGATCAACAGTTCCGGGATGTAAGCCGAGGTGCCCAGCACCCGCATCAGCCGCTTGGCCACGGCGCTGCTGTCGCGCAGCGTGCTCAGATACCAGCGCTGCTGAGCCATCGCCTCGCTCAGGCGCCGGTAGGCCAGCAGCCCCGCGTCGGGGTTGGGTGTGTCCGACAGCCAATACAGCAGGGTGGGCAGCAGTACCGCCTGCACCCGGCCCCGGCGACCGCTCTGGTTGGTCAGCGCGCCCAGGTGCGTCAGCGCGTTGTGCGGAGCCTCGTAGCCGAGTGCCGCCAGCTGACGTTCCGCGGCACCGCGCGTCAGCCCCCCGACCAGCTCCAGGCCCTCCGGACTGACCGCCTCCAGCAGCGGCTGATAGAAGAGCTTGGCGTGCAGCCGCGACACCCGCCTGTTCTGGGCTTTGAGCTCTTCGCGAAGTACACCCAGGGCGTCATGCCGGCCGTCTGGACGGACATGGGCGGAGCGCGCCAGCCAGCGCAGTGCCTCGTCGTCATCGGGCGGCGGGAGCATATGGGTGCGCTTGAGCCGCTGCAGCTGCAACCGGTGTTCCAGCAGTCGCAGGAACTCATAGGAGGCGGTCAGATCGGCCGAGTCCTCGCGGCCGATATAGCCCCCGGCGCCCAGGGCCGCCAGCGCATCGACCGTGGATGCCACATGCAACGACTCATCACTGCGGCCATGCACCAGCTGCAGCAACTGCACGGCGAACTCCACGTCGCGCAATCCTCCAGATCCCAGCTTGAGCTCGCGGGACCGGACCTCGGCAGGCACCAGCTGCTCCACCCGGCGGCGCATCGCCTGCACGTCGGTGACGAAATCCTCACGCTCGCACGCGGTCCAGACCATCGGCAGCAGCGCGTCGACGTAGGCCCGGCCCAATTCGGGGTCGCCGACCGCCGCCCGCGCCTTGAGCAGTGCCTGAAACTCCCAAGTCTTGGCCCACCGCTGGTAGTAGGCGATGTGTGATTCCAGGGTTCGCACCAGCGCGCCGTGCCGGCCCTCGGGCCGCAACCCGGCGTCCACCTCGAAGAACGCCTCGCCGGCCACTCGCATCAGCTCACCGGCGACCCGGGTGCTCACCGTGTCGGCTTCCTCGGCGACGAAGATGACGTCGACGTCGCTGACGTAATTCAGTTCCCGCGCACCGCATTTGCCCATGGCAATCACGGCCAGTCGGGGCACAGCGGCTCCCGCGTCGGCGCCACAGACGTGCAGTTCGGCCACCCGCAACGCGGCCGCCAGCGCGGCGTCGGCCAGGTCGGCCAGATGCTCGCCGACCGCCACGAAGGGCAGGGCCGGCAGGTTCTCGACGGTGGGCGCCAGGTCTATCGACGCCAACACCAACATCCTGTCGCGATACAGCGACCGCAGCCGGTCGATGTAGGCGCCGTCCGTGGTGGCGGCAACGCAGTCGGTGAACATCTTGCGCAGCTGCGCCGGCGGTGGCGGCGTGATCGTGTAGTCCTCAGAGTCGACCGGACTGGCCAACAGCTTCCAGGATTCCGGATGGGTGATCAGGTGATCCCCCAGCGTCAGCGAGGATCCCAGGATCCCGAACAGCCGCCCGCGCAGTCCCCGGTCGGCCATCAGCGCCGCGCTCAGTTCGGCCCAGTCGATGCCCGGGGCTTCGGACAGCCGGACCAGGGTGCGCAGCGCGACGTCGGCGTCGGGAGCGCGCGACAGCGCCCAGAGCACGTCGACGTGCGGTTGGGTGTAGGCGCTGTACCAGCCCAGCGCGGTCAGGTCCGCTGCGGCGTACCGGTCGACCAGACCGAGGCGCCCGACGCTGGGCAGCTTGCGGCGCTGAGCTCCGGGATAGGCCATGAGGCGTCGGAGGCCCTACAACGACAGGTAGTTCTGCAGCTCGTAGGGGGTCACGTGGCTGCGGTAGTTCGCCCACTCCTGGCGCTTGTTACGCAGGAAGAAATCGAAGACCTGCTCCCCCAACGCTTCCGCGACCAGCTCGGAGTTCTCCATCTCGGAAAGTGCGCGCTCCAGGGTGCCGGGAAGTTCCTTGTAACCCATCGCCCGGCGCTCCTCGGGAGTCAGCGCCCACACGTTGTCCTCGGCCTCCGGGCCAAGCTCGTAACCCTGCTCCACCCCACGCAGCCCGGCGGCCAACAGCACCGCGAAAGCCAGATAGGGGTTGCATGCCGAGTCCGGGCTACGGACCTCGATGCGCCGCGACGACGTCTTGTGCGGGCTGTACATCGGCACCCGCACCAGCGCCGAGCGGTTGGAGGCCCCCCAGGACGCCGCGGTGGGTGCTTCCCCACCGTGGATCAGGCGCTTGTAGGAGTTCACCCACTGGTTGGTGACGGCGCTGATCTCGTTGGCGTGCTCAAGAATGCCGGCGATGAACGACTTGGCGGTGGCGGACAGCTGCAGCGGGTCGTCCGGGCTGTGGAAGGCGTTGACTTCGCCCTCGAACAGGCTCATGTGGGTGTGCATGGCCGAACCGGCGTGCTCACGGAAGGGCTTGGGCATGAACGACGCCCGGACACCTTCCTTGAGCGCGATCTCTTTGATCAGGTAGCGGAAAGTCATCACGTTGTCGGCCATCGACAGCGCGTCGGCGTAGCGCAGGTCGATCTCCTGCTGCCCCGGAGCGTTCTCGTGGTGGCTGTACTCCACCGAGATGCCCATCGACTCCAGCGCGTCGATAGCGTGCCGGCGGAAGTTGGCGGCCGAACCGTGGATCGACTGGTCGAAGTAGCCGGCGTCATCGGCCGGAACCGGGGTGCTCCCGTCGTAGGGGCCGGGCTCGAGCAGGAAGAACTCGATCTCGGGGTGCACGTAGCAGGCGAAACCCAGTTCCCCGGCCTTGGCCAGCTGCCGGCGCAGCACGTGCCGCGACGACGCCCAAGCCGGCGATCCGTCCGGCATGGTGATGTCGCAGAACATCCGTGCCGAGTACTGCCGGCCGGCGTCGGACACCCACGGCAGCAGCTGGAAGGTCGACGGATCGGGGTGGGCAACCATGTCGGATTCGAAGACCCGGGCGAAGCCCTCGATCGCCGAGCCGTCGAAGCCCACGCCCTCGTCGAACGCGCCCTCAAGCTCCGCCGGTGCGATCGCGACTGATTTCAGATAACCGAGTACATCGGTGAACCAGAGCCGGACGAAACGGATGTCGCGTTCCTCCAGCGTGCGGAGCACAAACTCCTTCTGACGGTCCATACCGCGAAGCGTATCAGCGCTCAGCACTTCGCATCGGTTGGCGGCAACGTGCCGTCGACCAGGTATCGCGTGGCGAATCGGTCCACGCATTCGTTGCCCTGGAATACCACCGTGTGCTGGGTTCCGTTGAACGTCAGCAGGCCCCCGCCCAGCTGCTTGGCCAAGTCCACACCGGCCTGATACGGGGTGGCCGGGTCGCGGGTCGTGGAGACCACCATCGTCGGCGTCAGGTCGGGCACCGAGAGGGCATGCGGCTCGGTCGTCGGGGGCACCGGCCAGAAGGCGCAGGTGCCCAGCGGGGCGTCGCCGGTGAACTTTCCGTAGCTCATGAACGGCGCCACCTCGCGCGAACGCCGGTCTTCCTCGATCACCTTGGCGCGGTCGGTGATCGGCGGCTGGTCGACGCAGTTGACCGCGACCCGAGCATCGGTGGCGTTGGTGTAGTGGCCGTTGGCGTCCCGCCGCATGTACAGGTCGGCCAGGCTCAGCATGATGTCGCCGCGGCCGCCGGCCAGATCGGACAGGCCGTCGTTGAGGTGGGTCCAGAAGGTCGGCGAATACAGCGCCATGATGGTGCCGACGATCGCGTCGCTGTAGCTCAGGCCGCGCGGGTCCTTGGTCTTGGCGGGCTTGTCCACCAGCGGATCGACCAGGCTGTGGTAGACGTCGACGGCTTTGGCCGGGTCGGTGCCCAGCGGGCAGTCGTCCTCTTTGGCACAGTCGGCCGCGAAGTCGTCGAACGCACCCTGGAAGGCCTCCGCCTGGCGCAGGTCCTCTTCGATCGGGTCGGCATTGGGGTCCACCGCGCCGTCCAGGATCATCGCGCGCACGTTCTGCGGGTAGGCCTCGGCGTAGGCCGCGCCGATCCGGGTGCCGTAGGAGTAGCCGAGGTAGGTCAGCTTGTCGTCGCCCAATCCGGCGCGGATGGCGTCCAGGTCGCGGGCGACGTTGACGGTGCCGACGTTGGCCAGGAATTCCTTGCCGGTCTTCTCCAGGCAGCGCGCGACGTATTCCTTGGTCTCGCTCTCGATGCGCGCCACGCCCTCGGGGCTGTAGTCGACCTGGTTCAGGGCCCGCAGCCGGTCGTTCTCCTTGTCGGAATTGCACCAGACCGCCGGCCGTGACGACGCCACCCCGCGCGGGTCGAATCCGACCAGGTCGAATTGCTCACGGACCTGACGCGGCAGTGAGCTGACCAGGCCAACCGCGGTTTCGATTCCGGACTCTCCCGGCCCGCCCGGGTTGATCACCAACGAACCGATCTTGTCTTTGGTGGCCGGGAATCGGATCATGGCCAGCCGGGCAACGGCGCCCTGCGGCTTGGAGTAGTCCACCGGAACCCCGATAAACCCGCACTGGGCGTCGGCGGGCACCTTGATGTTGGTGTCGGCGGTGAACCGGCACTTGTCCCATTGGACCGGTTGACCGACCCGCGGCACGGCCAGCACCGCGTGGCCCGGGGTCATCCGGGTGCAACTGCCGACGGTGAATGCCACCATCGCTATCGCGAGGCAGGTCAGGGCGGTGCGCGTCATCCTATTGCGGCGCGTCGGCGAGCTCATGACACCACATGCTGCCATGCACGCCCATGCAAGCCCGGCCACCTGCTGCGCAGCGCGCGTGGCGGTGTGAGGAAATCCACTGCACATGGAGGTTCAGCTGCGCTGCGGCAGGTGGCACACTGGGCATGTCAGACGACCCGGGGACCCGAGTGACGGGCTTCGAGGATCGACCCGACCAATTCGAGGGACAACGATGTCTGAGCACGTTTATGGCGCTGCACCCAGCCCTGCCCGTATTGCTCCCCAAACCCGCGTGCACCATCTGCAGCAGATGAAGGCCGAGGGTCGCAAATGGGGAATGCTGACGGTTTACGACTACTCGTCAGCCCGCATTTTCGACGACGCCGGCATCCCGGTGCTGCTGGTCGGCGACTCGGCGGCCAATGTGGTCTACGGCTACGACACCACCGTTGCCATCACCGTCGATGAGCTGCTCCCGCTGGTCCGCGCGGTGGTGCGCGGCGCCCCGCATGCGCTGGTGGTCGCCGATCTGCCGTTCGGCTCCTATGAAGGCGGGCCGGCGGCTGCGCTGGCCACCGCCACCCGGTTCATGAAGGAGGGTGGCGCGCACGCGGTCAAGCTGGAGGGCGGCGAGCGAGTGGCCGACCAGATCGCCACGTTGACCGCCGCCGGCATCCCGGTGATGGCGCACATCGGGTTCACCCCGCAGAGCGTCAACACCCTGGGCGGCTACCGGGTGCAGGGACGCGGTGACGCTGCCGAGCAGACCGTTCACGACGCGATCGCGGTGGCAGAGGCGGGTGCGTTCGCGGTGGTGATGGAGATGGTGCCCGCCGAGCTGGCCACCCAGATCACCGGAAAGCTCACCATTCCCACCGTCGGGATCGGCGCCGGGCCCAACTGCGACGCCCAGGTTCTGGTGTGGCAGGACATGGCCGGGATGACCACCGGCAAGACCGCCCGCTTCGTCAAGCGCTTCGGCGACGTGGGCGGCGAGTTGCGCCGTGCCGCAGAGCAGTACGCCACCGAGGTGGCAGCGGGCACTTTCCCGGCCGAGGAGCACTGCTTCTAGAACGCCATGTCCGGGCGGTCCGGATGTGACAGGCTGGATGCCGTGTCTGCAACCGACCCGAGCACCTCTCGGTTTCGCGAGGTGGAACGCAAGTTCGACGTTGACGCAGAGGCGATCTCGCCGTCCTTCGACGGCATCGCCGGGGTCGCCCGCGTTGAGCAGTTGCCGGCACAGGATCTTGCGGCCGTCTACTTCGATACACCCGGGCACGACCTGGCCGCGCGACGGATCACGTTGCGCCGGCGCACCGGCGGTCCCGACGCCGGCTGGCACCTGAAACTTCCTGCCGGGCCCGACACTCGCACCGAGGTGCGCGCCCCGCTGGGCCCGGAGATTCCGGACGAACTGCTCGACGTGGTGAGGGCGATCGTCAGGGATCGGCCGCTGGCACCCGTCGCACAAATCCGTACCGCACGCGGTGCGGTGGTGCTGCGCGACCATCACGGCGAGGTGCTGGCCGAGTTCTGCGACGACCAGGTCACCGCGTCGGCCGACGATGACGCCGAACAGCACTGGCGGGAATGGGAACTGGAACTGGGCTGCGGGGACCTCGAGCTGCTGGATCGGCTGAGCAACCGGCTACTCGACACCGGCGCCGGGCCGGCCGGCTACGGATCCAAACTGGCCCGGGTGCTCGGTACGCCGGCGGCGCCCGCGCATCCGACCGATCGCCTGCATCGTGCTCTGGCCGAGCAGATCGACCAACTGCTGGTCTGGGATCGCGCGGTCCGCGCCGACGCCGACGACGCGGTCCATCAGATGCGGGTGACAATCCGCCGGATCCGCAGCCTGTTGCAGGGCGAGGAGACCGCCCACGCCCCGCTTCTCGGCGAACTGCAGGAATTGGGTGCGGTGCTCGGTGTCGCCCGGGACGCCGAGGTGTTGGCCCAGCGCTATCAGCAGGCGCTCGACGAGCTGACGCCGGAGCTGGTCCGCGGGCCGGTGGGCGAACGGCTGGTCGGCGGTTCGCTGCGCCGCTATGAGACGGGGCGACGGCGCAGCCTGGCCGCGATGCGCTCCCCCCGGTACTTCCGGCTACTCGACGGCCTCGACGAGCTGATCAGCGCGCCGGCCGCCGAGCGGTACGCCACGGTGGACATCGCCTACCGGCGACTGCGCAAGGCGGTGAAGGCGGCCAAGAAGGCCGCCGATCGCGATGTGGCGCTGCACCGGATCCGCAAGGCCGCCAAGCGGCTGCGCTACGCCGCCGCCGCGGCGAACAAGAAGAAGATCGCCAAGCGGGCGAAGACGATTCAGACGGTGCTCGGCGACCACCAGGACAGCGTGGTCAGCCGGGCGCATCTGCTTCACCAGGCCGATGCCGCGGCGGCCGCCGGCGAGGACACCTTCACCTATGGGCTGCTGTATGCCCGGGAGGCCGACCTCGCCGCGCGGAGCCGGGCGGCGTTGCGGCCCGCGTTGCGCAAGCTTGAACGGGCGATGTAGGCGGACGAGTTGGCCTGTAAGCCGGAAATTGACTGTCAGCATTCCCGCAGGTCGCCGCGACTTGGTGTCGTTGGTGGCCCATGGTGGCCAGCAGGCGATACATACAGGTGAGAGCCAGTTTTTCTGCTTTCCTCAAGCTGCCACCAGTGGGCGCAGAGTGGTGCCGTGCGTAGCGGGAGCCCCCGCGCGCACTCGGCGCAGGTACAGACAATGCGCTCCAGACTCGGTAGCGCTCCCCTGATCCACCTCATTTACGGGATGCCGACACCGCTATCGCCGCGCATGCGACGTACACGGCTTATACTCTCGGCTCTTAGACATTGGGGATATGTGCGCCTGTTGCGGGACGAGCCGATCGGGCGTGAGGCTAACCCGAACGGGGGCAGGTATGACGATTGCCGGTGAAGAAGTTTGGCTTGTAATGGTCACTACGGAGCCAGCCGAAGAAGAGCCTGGGAACCCCTCCCTTACAGGCTATTTCGTCCACGCTAGCGCCGAAGGAGCTGCGCAGAGACTTCGGGAGGCTCTCGCTGAAGTCGGGGGCGGAACCCTAACGCCCGAGCTGTTTGCCTTCGAGACCGATGAGACCGGCTACCACGGCAGCGTCACTTTCGACGGCCAGGTGATCAGTTGTAGCGTGGCGTCGCTCATGGTGGGCGTATAGCGAAGACGCACACACATCCCGCCTAAGTAATGCCGGGTGGCGTTCGCCACTCTCGCCACATCGCCTTACTCCGGCGTCGACACTCTGAAGGACCACGATTCGACGGGCTGTTGATGCAGGTGTCACCCTTGACCGTGTCGCGGCATTTCTTCATCACCGAAGCGGGCCTCAGTAGCTAAGATCACGATCTTATGTTGCGGGGACTCTTTGTCGGTATTGACAGATATCGGCCACCTGTCACGCGACTGTCCTGCGCACGTGCGGACGCAGTTGCGCTCGGGAGCCTATTCGCAGACAACAGTGCTACCGCCGACGTCAACTTCCTTCTCGATGATGAGGCTACTGCCGGCAACATCATCGGAGCGGTTCAATCACTGGCCAATGCAAGTGAAGACGACCTTGTGGTCATCTCGTTCTCCGGACACGGCACGGACGATCATCGGCTGGTTCCAATTGATGTCGATGTAAATGCTCTTGCAGGGACTTGCATCGCTCTGTCGACGCTCGCATCTCTGCTCGATGCGATCCCCAGCCGCCAATTAATCGTGATACTCGACTGTTGCTTCTCCGGCGGCTTTGGGGGCGCTCGCGTCTTTGCTCCCACAACCACCCGAGCAACGATGGAGGACCGGCAGAGTGTTGAGCGCCTGGTTCGGGGCGCTGGTCGCGTGGTTCTGACTGCCTCCGGAAATGCCGAGCCCGCTCTCGAATCAGCGGCGTTCGGCCATGGCCTGTTCTCACACCACCTCATCGAGGCGCTTCAAGGATTCGGCGATTACAGCGCCAAAGATCTCATTCCCCTGCTGGCACTGCTCGACTACGTAACAACGCGCGTGACCGACTCGGCTCGATCGCTGGGAAGTGTACAAACGCCTACCATCTACGGCTCGATCGAAGGAGCACCCGCCCTCCCAAGGCTTGTTCCGGGGGCAACCTATGCCGCTGCCTTCCCACATCGCGTCCGCCTGCCAGCATCCAAAGATTGGAAGTCGTTAGAGCCATTCGGATACAGCCAGGCTGTGATTGATCGTTGGGCATCGCGAATGCCAGCACTTAACGACCTACAGCTAAGAGCCATCAATGACTACGGCGTGCTGGACGGCAATTCGTTGGTGGTCGTTGCTCCGACTTCGTCTGGCAAGACCATGATCGGCGAGTTGGCAGCTATACGCGAAGCTGAGGCAGGATCACGAGCAGTGATGCTGCTGCCAATGAGGGCGCTGGTCAACGACAAGTACAACTACTTCACCGACTTGTACGGCGATCACCTAACCGTCGTGCGAGCGACCGGCGAACACGCAGATCAGGTGGAATCGATCTATAACGGTCAGTACGATCTGGCGCTCTTGACCTACGAGAAATTCCTGAACATCATGACCGCGTCACCATGGATCATGAGGGGCATCTCTCTCGTCGTTGTTGACGAGGCGCAGATGATCGCGGATCCATCGCGCGGACCCAATATCGAGTTTCTATTAGCGCTGCTTAGGTCGGGCCACGGTCGAGGTAGCGCACCTCAGATCGTCGCGCTCTCTGCAGTTATCGGCGATACAAATGGACTTGAACGCTGGTTGGACGCGGGCCTACTCATCGCTACTGAACGTCCGGCTCCACTGCGCGAAAGCATTATCGATGAATCAGGACGAGCGCGTCACCACCACCCTGACGGTAGCGATTCAGTCGAGCCCTTCATCCGACCGGCGCTGGGAGTGGGAGGACAAGGAAACAAGCACATCATCATCCCCCTTGTCAGCCGTCTCGTTAGTGAAGGCAAGAAAGTCATCGTCTTCCGCGCCTTCAAGAACGACACCGTAGGGACGGCGCTGTATCTATCGCAAAGCCTCGGGCTCCCGCCTGCATCGTCGGTGTCATCACTCCTCCCGGAGGGCGGCGACCCGTCTACCACCTCTAGCGCATTGCGCGCCGCGTTGACTGGTGGCGTCGGGTTTCATAATGCCGATTTAGACGCAACTGAGAGGCTTGCGCTGGAGACCCGGTTCCGCGAAAGAGACTCAGATCTAAGGGCCATCGTCGCGACGACAACCCTTGCGATGGGAGTCAACACACCCGCCGAGGCTGTTGTTATTGCAGGCCTTACACACCCGGGACCGACGCCGTATTCGGTTTCTGAGTACAAGAACATGGTTGGACGGGCAGGACGAGTCGGGCATGCCGAAGGCGGAGAGTCATACGTCGTGGCGACTGGCGATCCAGCGCCCTCACAAGCATGGCAACGCTACGTATTGGGCCAGCCCGAGCCAATCGTCTCGCACTTCCTGAGCGCGACCACTGATCCTCAGACCCTAGTGCTTCGGAGTCTGGTAGCCCTTGGCGGCACAGCACCACTCGAAGAGCTCATTGCAATCCTCGAAAATAGTTTCGCCATTTGGCAACGCGTCGACGCAGGCGGCGATGGGTGGAGTCGGCAAAGACTTGACGAGGACGTTGCAGCACTTTCGAATGCCGAACTTTTAGATGTTGAGCCAGACGGTCAAATCACTGTCACCGAACTTGGCCGTTATGCTGGCGAATCCGGCCTCGAGGTACGTTCCGTCACCCGAGTGTCGTCCCTGCTCAGGTTTCTTCCCGTTGATACGGCCCTCACCGAGGCAGACCTTGTCGCGTTAGCACAGGCAACCGTTGAACTCGATTTCTACTTTCCCGTGGCACGGAAGTCGCGGCAAGAGCAGTTCCGCTGGCCGCAGAGCGTCACCTCCATGGGAGTGAACGGCTCATTGATGCGAGGGTTCCACGTTGGGGGTGGAGACCCATTGAGTCGTGCAAAGAAGACGGCTGCGGCGTTGCTGTTCATGAGCGATCTGCCTATGACAAGTATAGAGTCGATTCTGATGCAGCACTTGCCAAATCGTGCTGCCGCTGGCCCAGTACGCAACGTCGCTGCGCGTACTCGCGATGTGATCGATGCAGTCATCACGATTTGCCGTGTACGTGGCCACCAACTTCCCGACGAGGCAACCCTTTCGCATCTCGGTCTGCGCTTGGAGATCGGCCTACCTCCACAAATGGGGGAAGTTGCACTCCAACTTGGAGCAGGGCTAACGCGAGCTCAATATCTAGCGCTCGCCGGTCGCGGCCTAACATCCTTCCAAGCGCTTGAAGGCGCAGGCGATGCCCTGAGCGCTCTGGTGGGTGACGACATCGCTCAACAGATTCTTCAGCTCATTCAGACCAGAAGACTGACTCAGTAGGCCTTAGTAGGAGGCCCGGCGCATTCGCGCAGCACTTTGACAGGTCTGTTGACAAGTTCCCTCCTGTTGCAGAACTAAAGAACTGAGACACCCTCACCGCCAGCGACAGGGCCCCAATAACGCCCAGGCCGATCTGTCGCAGAAGTTGCCTCAAAACGTCGGTCGCATATTCACATGTTCGGAGACTGTTGAGACGTTGCGCGTATGACCGGGTCCGTTTCAGGGCCCGGATCGTACGCCGCTGTGCGTAGCCTCTGCGTAGCGCCAGGGCCTATCGGCCGTATATTGCCAGGTAAATAGCGGTGGGCGGACGAGTTGGCCTGTAAGCCGGATTCTGTTCCGCACCGCTTACGCGATGCGGCGGCGACCATCCATCTGGGCACACCGTCGCCGGGTACCTCAAGCGGCCTACCCGCAGATTCGGGCGAGCAGCCCTCAAACACCTGCGCGACCGCACCGAAATGCGGCCTTCTTGGCCTTGCTTCGGGTGGGGTTTACCAAGCCGTCCCGGTCACCCGGAACGCTGGTGCGCTCTTACCGCACCGTTTCACCCTTACCACCTTGCGGTGGCGGTCTGTTTTCTGTGGCACTGTCCCGCGAGTCACCTCGGATTGCTGTTAGCAATCACCCTGCTCTGTGAAGTCCGGACTTTCCTCGACCCGCTTTTACGCGTGCCGCGGCCGCCCGGCCAACTCGTCCGCGCTGATCACCGTACTACGCGGTGCCCGGCAATGCCGCACCGTAAACGGCGACCACCACGGATCGGTCTGGACTGTTCTCCGACCACACGCCGATCGCGGTGTTGGCGCAGTCGGACATGATCGCGAAATCCGCGGGGTTGTAATACCACCGGTTGAGGATCTCGATGCCGCTGATCGCCACCGCCGGGTTGATCGCCACGGTTTCGGCGACCGTCCCGGGAAAGCCGGCGGCCTGCCCGCGGGTCTGCGGGGTGGACCCGTCGGAGCCGAGGTTGCCGTCCAGATCCCGGTGTCCGAGAACGTCTTTGGCATGCCATTCGGCGGCAAGCACCAGCCGGGGGTCGACCATCACCTTCTCAGCGCAGCCGGCCTGGTGGTGAATCGTGTAGACGTTGGTCACGACACTGTCGTTGAGGCGCGAGTTGTCGGCAGCGGCAACGGGCAGCGTCCCCGCCCCACCAATCATGATCGCCAACACCGCCGCCCGGCGCACGCCAATTCCCATCTGCCACCTAGCCCCTACACCGGGTCGAACTGCGAGACCAGCCACCGGCCACCGACCTTGTCCAAACTGACCCGCACACTCGATGCGGTCGTGGTCGGCGGCCCGTTGCCGATCGTGGTCGCCTGGTCGACGAAGAGCAGGACCACCGCATGGCGCGCGCTCGCGGTCACCGAGGACGCCGCGGGCACCGTCACCACGGTCGAAATGTGCTGCTGTTTGGCGCCGGGCGCCACCACTTCCTCGATCAGTTGGGTGTACTCGTCGCGGAATGCGCCGGTCATCCCGTCGGCGGCGGCCGCCGACGCGGACTCGACGGTGTCCGGGCGGTACGACAGCATAGCGATGGTGGCATCGGTGGCGGTCTGTACCGACTGCGCGGCTGTTTCCCGCGCGACGCGCGCCGAGACGTCCTGCCATCTCAAGTAACCGGCCGCAATCGCAAGCGTTAGGACCATACCCGGCAGCAGAACTACCAGCGCCCAGCGCCGCACAGTCGTTCTCGACACGCTGAACGCCCTGTTCACTGGACGAACGCGATGTTGGACACTTTGGGGCCATCACCGGTGTGTTGCAGGCTGATTCGCATCCGCCAGTGCCGCGGTTCGGGTTGGACGGTCCCGGCGATCGTGGTGCGCACTGAGACCGCCAGCAGGACATCGGCCCGGTCGCCGTCCACCGATTCCAGGCCGGCCTCGGTGACGGTGCCTTCCGACTCCGAATGCGCCTGTTTGACGACGTCGACGAAGGGCCGGGATCGCTGACTGAAGTCGTCGCGGAACGCCCCGGTCGTCGAATCGATGATGCGCTGCACATCGGAGTCGGCCTGCGCATAACTGATCGTCGTCAGGTTGATCGCCGCTTGACGCGCCACCTGGACGTAGCTCTCGCGCTGCTGCTGCGCCTGTTGGATCTGGTGGTCGCGGTAGCCGAGCCAGCCGACCGCACCGGCCAGCGCAGCCACGGCCACGATCGCGCCTGCCGCCGCTCGGCGGTCTATTCGCTCGGGGGCAACAACATCGTCTGCCATGTCTGATCCTTCCGCTGGGGGGCCAGGTCGGCCCGGGTTTGGCGCTTGCCGTCTGGGCCGACGTAGCTCCCGGTCTGCGGGTCGTAGGGAATGAAGGCGACCGGCGGCGCGGGCGCAGGGGCATGCGGCGGATCCTGCGGCACCGCCTGACCGGACAAGGTGGCGTTGGGATCGCCCTTCCAGTTGTAGCCGTCGTTGAGCGGGATGTACGACTCGTCGCTCTCGCACATCTCGACCGTGGGCGCACGTTTGGCGGGATCGTTCTCGCAGGGAATGTTGCGTGCCCCACGCACATTGAGGTCCGAGTCCTGTGGAACGCGGCAGTACAGCTCGCCGGCGGGCCGATCCGGGTAGTCGACCGAGCTGGGCGCCCGCTGTTGGCGGGCCGGCAGGAATCCGGTGTTGCACGGCGGCGGGTAATTCATATTGAGGTTGAAGTCCAGGTAGATGCCGCGATAGGGCGTGTTGAGGCCCGAGTCGGCCAGCGTGATCGCCGACATCACCGCGGTGCCCTGCGGAAACAGCACCAGCAGCTGCTCGATGCCCTGGTGGAAGGTCACCGCGATCTGACCGAGGCTGACCATGTTGGCCAGCAACACCGGCAGCGCCGGGGCCACCCGGCCCAGCAGCGCATTGGCCTCATCGAGCGCCGGGGCGCCGACGTTGAGCAGGCCCGCGAACGCCCGGTCCTCGGCGTTGAGCTGGCCGGTGATCGAGGCCAGCCGCTGCGCCCACGTCGCGATCGAATCCGCGGTGACTACTTGGGAATTCAGCACCGGTGGGGTCTGATCGATCAACTGCGCGAAGGGTTGCGAGGCCTCGCCGCCTTCGATGGCCAGCGAGGTCGATCCGGCGACAATGCGGGACAGTTCGGCACCCAGACCGCCCACCGCTTTGTCCGCCTCGTCGATCACGGTGCGCAGATCGTCGTGCGGGATCGCCAGCAGGGCACGGTTGGTGGCGTCGAGCAGGTTGGCGATATCGGCGGGAATGCGCACCTTATCCGCCGTGATCACATCACCGGCACGCAGCATCCGCTGATCGGCGGCCCTGGAGGTCGGGGTGAGTTCGAGGAACTGCTCACCGATCGCCGAGCGGCTGTGCACCGCGGCCGTCACCTGCGCGGGCACCTTGATCGCGGAGTTCAGCTTCAGCACCGCACGCACCCCGTCGGCGTCGACGTCGATGGCGCTGACCCTGCCGATCTCGGTGCCGCGGTAGGTCACCACCGATGTCGGGTACAGCCCGCCGGACGCCGGCAGTTCGACGGTCACCGTGTAGCGGCCGATCCCGAAAAGCGCCGGGACCTTAACGAAACCGAACGCCATCACCCCGCCGGCGACGAGGGTGACCGTCGCCAGGATCGCCAGCTGGGTCCAGACGGTGCGGGACAGCCGAAACACCTCAGTACCCCCCGAAGTGGTAGGGGGCGATCAGCGGGTTACCGGCGGTGTATGGGCTGGGCATCTGACCGACGGTTCTCCCCCACTGCATTTCCAACTCGGTGAGGTCGCCTTCCCACCGTGTTCCGGTGAACAGGCCGCTGTCGATCCGGCTCAACGTCAGATCAACGACCAGACTGATATTGGCGAAGTCGCCGCGAAACCAATTGGGGATGTTGCTCTTGACCCAGGGGTAGGTGGACAAGAAGTCCAGGCCCTGCGTCAGCGCCGGACCGGCGTCGGCCAGCGAGCGCAACACCGGGGCGATGTTGCGCAGGTTGGCCACCAGGGCCTCCCGGCTCTGGTCGACGGTGGAGACCGCGATGGCACTGAACTTTCCGAGCGCGTCGACGGCGTCGGCGATCTTGGTGCGCTGCTGCGCCAGCATCGCCAATGCCTGCGGGATCGTGGTCAGCGCCTTGTCGACGGTGCGGTTCTGCCGGGCGAATTGGCCGACCAGACCGTTCAGCTTCTCGGTGGCCGAGATGATGTCATCGGTCTGATCGTTGAGTGCGGCGATGAAGGTGTCCAATTGCGTGAGCAGGCTGCGCATGTCGCTCTCACGTCCCGCCAGCGCGCGAGCAAAGCTCTGGTTGATCTCCTGCAGCTGTGCCAATCCGCCACCGTTGAGCAGCAGCGAAACCGACGCCAGGGACTGCTCGGTGGTCGGATAGGTGGCGGCCTTCGACAGCGGGATGACCGCGCCGTCTTGCAGTTCGCCGCGCGGCGGCTCGTCGGTCGGTGGCGCCAACTCAATATGCATCGAACCGAGCAGGCTGGTCTGTCCGACTTTGGCGGTGCTGTTCGCCGGCAGGTGCACACTGTTGTCGATGCGCATGGTCACCAGCGCGTGCCAGTCCTGGACCTCGATCTTGGTCACATTGCCCACGTTGACGTCGGCGACCCGCACCCGTGAGTTCTGCTGAATGACCACGACATCGGGTAACTGGGCCGAGATCGTGTAGCTGCCGTCGCCGCGTCCGGTGCCCGGCAGGCTCAGCGAGTTCAGGCCCCGCCACCGGCAGCCGCTGGCCCCGAAGGCGACGGTGATGCTCAGCGCGATGACCACTAGCCGCCTCACGGGGTGCCCTCCGGTGGCGACGACGGCAGCAGCAGGCCGGGCAGGCCCAGCTCGGGGTCGAGGGGTTGGCGGGGCGGCTCGGCCGGCTGTTGGGCGGCGCCCGGCCGGAGCCGGTCTTCGCTGTAGGTGATCTCGTTCGGTCGCGCCGCCGTGCCCACGAACGGGTTGCCGCCGATCGGCAGGAAGTTGTACTGGCGGTTCTTGATGATCGGCGCCAGATATTGCACGCACAACTTCGATGCCTGCAGTGAGTTCGCCCGCGCCAGAGCTTCGATTCCGCCGCAGATGAATTGGACGGTGGTGGCGAAGTTCCCGAGCGCCATCACCCCGGTGATCGCACTTTGGGCCGGCTGGTAGATGTTCACAAAATTCTGGAACACCGAGGGGGCGATGTGCAGCACCTGTTTGAGGTCGCCACGGCTTTCGTTGAGTGCGGTGGTGATCGCCGTCAGGTGATCGACGGTGACGCCGAAGCCCTCCCGGTTCTCGCCGATGAATCCGCGTAGGTCGTTGACCACGCCGTCGAGGCTCGTCATCGCGTCGGCGAATTCGCGGGGCGAATTGTTCAGCAAGGTGGTGATATCGGCGAGGTTGACGTTGAACGCCGCCAGCAGGTCGCTGCTGGAGGTCAGCGCCGAGACCAGCAGTTGCATGTTGCGGACCGTGCTGAAGATGTCGGTGCTGTGATCGCCCAGCGCCGACATCGCCTGCGACAGTTTGATCACCGTCTCGCGTGCGGTGTCGCCCTGACCCCGCAGGTTGGCCGCCGCGGTGTTGACGAATGCACCGACGGCGCTGCGGCCGGCGGTGTCAGACGGCTGCAGGGAATCGGTGAGCTTCTCCAGCTGCTGCCGGAAGTCGTCCCATTCGACCGGAACCGCCGTGCGGTCCTGCGGAATGCTGGCACCGTCGGCCAGTTCGGGACCACCGGTGTAGGCCGGGACAAGCTGGATCGCCCTGGCGCTCACCAACGACGGCGACAGGATCGCCGCCCGCACATCGACGGGGACCTGGTATTGGCGGCCGACGGAGAAGGTCACCTTGGCGGTGTCCGGGAAGGGTTCGATGCGATCGACGGTGCCGACGGCAACCCCCAAGATGCGGATCTCGTCGCCGGTGTAGAGCCCGTTGGTGTTGGTGAAGTAGGCGGTGTAAACGTGCTTGCGCAGCTGCGCCCAGGGCGGTCCGGCCACCAGCAACACTGCGATGACAAGGCTTGACACCAATACGGCCGCGGTCGCCAGCCGCAGGAGTCGCGCGCGGCTGGCCGGCAGGGTTACACCGGCCACGGAGTGGGTGCCCATGTCAGTTGCCCCCGTCTGCCGCCGGACCGAGCGCGGGCGGGCCTGGGGGTGGTCCGCCCGGTGGCGGCGCCGGCAGCGGTTCTCGGTAGGGATAGCGCGGGTCTCCGGGTTTGCCGGTGATGGCGTCCGGCAAGGTCAGATTGGGTTCGCCGCCCTGTCCGGTGCGCGGAAACGGCATCGGCAGTGGCGGGGTGCCGGGCTGGCCGACGGCCGGGTCGTTCAGCTGCGAGGGCAGCAGCACATTGGGGTCCAGACCCAGATCGGAGAAGGCGGCTTCGATGGCCGGCTGCGCCAGTTGGCCCGGGATCAGGTTCACCACTGAGGCTTTGAAGAACGGCCCGGATCCCAGCACCTCGCCGAACGACATGGCGTAGCGGCGAAACAGGTAGAGCGTGCGCTGCAGGTCGGCTCGGCGGTTGTCGAGGATCGCCAGGACGCCGTTGAGCTTGTCCACCGCGGGCTTGAGCTGCTGGCGGTTGTCGTCGACCACGGCCGACACCTGTCGCGACACCGCGGTCAGGTTGGTCATCAATGCGTCGACGGAATTGCGTTGCGACAACAGCTCGCTCAGCAGGGCGTTGCTGTTGGCGACCAGGCCGGCGATCTGTTCGCTGCGCCGGGCCAGCACGCCGGTGACGTTGTTGGCGTCGGCCAGCAGTTGGCGCAGCGTGGCGTCGCGTTTGTCGAGGGTGTCGGAGAAACGAGCCACTCCTTGCAGTGCCATCTTGAGGTCCGGTGGGGTGTCTTTGAAGGTCTCGGCCAAGGTGGTCAGCGCCGAGGACAACTGCGTGGTGTCCAGGCCGCTGATGACGGCGGTCAGATCTCCCAGGGCATCCGGCAGGTCGTAGGGCGAGGTCGTGCGTTCGACCGGTATCGGACCGGTGAGATGGCCGTCGCCGCGCGGGGTCAGTTCCAGGAACTTGTTGCCCAGCACGGTTTCGGTCTTGATCGCGGCCTCGGTGCGGTCGCCGAGCACGACTCCCTTGCGGACCGTGAACGTCACCCGGACCCGGTTGCCCTCCAGCCGCAGACCGGCAACCCGGCCGACGTCGAGTCCCGACACCCGCACGTCACTGTTGGATTTGATGCCGCCGGCCTCGGTGAAGTAGGCGGCGTAGTCGGAGGTGCCCTTGACCAGCGGCAGCCTGTCATAGCTGAACACCGCCACCACCAAGGCGATCAGCAGGAGTATGCCGGTGACGCCGACCGCTGGCCGGTTGCGCTCGGCCAGCGGCTTGATGGTGATCCGCGGCAGTTTCGGTCTGGTCATTTCGGGGCGCACCGTCCGGTCGTCTGGTTCATGATCTTGGAGTAGAGCGGTTGGCCGCCTTTGCCATTCACCTTGATCACCAGGTCACACATGTAGAAGCCGAAATAGTCGCCGTAGAGCCCGTTGCGCGCCAGAACCTGGTAGGCGTCGGGCAGTGTCTTGACCAGATCGTCGACATAGTCGCGGTCGGCCATCACCTGACCGGCGGCCCGATCGGTTTGCGTCACCACATCACGAATGGGTTCGCGGGCCACGGTCAGTAGGTCGGCAACCGAGCCGGCGGCGGCGTTGATGTAGGCCACGCCCTTGGTGATGTCGGTGCGGCGATCCGCCAAGCCCTGGACCATCTGGGTCAGCGAGTCCAGCCCGTGGCCGAACTCGCGGTCGCGGGTGCTGAAGGTGCCCAGCACGGTGTTGAGGTTGGTGATCACCTGGCCGATCAGCTCGTCGCGGCCGGCCAGTGTCGTGGTCAATGCCGAGGTCTGCGCCAACACCGAGGCGATGGTGCCGCCCTGGCCCTGAAACACCTTGAGCAGCTCGCCGCTGAGCGCGTTCACCTGGTCGGGGTCCAATGCGCGGAACAGGGGCCGAAAGCCGCCGATGAGGGCATCCACGTCGAGTGCGGGTTCGGTCCGCGTCAACGGAATGGTCTGGCCCGGTTGAAGGGTGCGTACCGACCCCGCGCCTTGCTCCAACGACAGGTAGCGGTCGCCGATGAGGTTCTCGTAGTGCACCGCGGCCCGGGTGCCCTCGGTGAGCGTCAGCCCTCGGTCGATCAAGAAGTCGACCGTGACGGTGCCGTCGGGACGCAGCGCCATGTTGGTGACCTTGCCGATCTCGACACCGGCGATGCGAACGAAGTTGCCGCCCTTGAGTCCCGACACGTTGGTGAACTCGGCCCGATAGCCCACCCGGGAGTCGAATCGGAACTGCCCGAAGACCGTGACCAGGATGAAGATGAACACCAGGCACGTCACCGTGAACAACACGACCCAGGTCAGGGTCTTGCCGATATTGCCTCTCATGGCGACTCCGGCCCGGGCGCGGGCGGTCCGGGATAGCGGATTCTTGGCGGTTCGGGCTCCGGCTTGGTGACCGGGAAGTAGTTGGCGAAGCCGGGAAAACCGATGCCCGGGTTGGGCCGAACGTCCAGGCCGGTGCCGAATCCGGTGTCGGTCACCAGATACTTCACCGGGAAGTTCTTGCTCACGTCGGGCAGCGAGCCGCAGCTGGGCCTGCCGCCGGGTCCGCCCCGGGCGTTGACCAAAGGCAAGTTGTCGGGGTAGCGATACGGGTCGTCGCCGGCGAGCATCGCGGCGTCCATGATGACCGATCTACCGTTGCCGCCCATGGCGTCTCGTCCGCCGTTCTCCAGGAACCATTGCGCCCCTTGGAACAGGCAGGTGTAGGTCGGCGAGTACTCCTCGAGCAGATCGGTGGTCGGCGCCATCAAGTTGAGCGCCTGAACCAATCCGGGCTGGTTGGCACCGATGGTGTCGATCCCGGTCGCGGAGAACCCGACCGCGGCGAGCAGCAGCGCGTCGAGTTCGCCGGCCTGGCCGGACAGGGTGGTGCTGGTGGTGGACGCGGAGTCCAGGATTTCCAGGATGTTCTGCGCGGCAACGGAATATGCCTGAGTGGTCTGGCCGAACAGTTGCCAGTCGCGCTGCACGGTCGGCATGCGTGGGTTCACCGCCGTCAGCATCGTGTTGGCGCCGGTGATGGCCCGCCCGATGACGTCTCCCCTGCCCCGCACCGATTCGGCCACCGCCGAGAGCACCGAATTGAGCTTGGCGGGGTCGATGGCGTGCACCACCGCCTGCAGATTCTCGAACATGGTGTTGACTTCCACCGTCACGTTGCGTGAACGCAGCACCGCGCCGGCCTTGAGCCGTTGGCCACTGGGTCCGCCGGTCGGAATGACCAGATCGACGTACTTGGCGCCGAACGCTGTACTGGACTTGATCTCGGCTTCGATGTTGCTCGGCAGGAAGCCGAAGGGCCGCGGGTACATCTTCAGATTCAGGGTGGACAGTCGGGAGTGATCGTTCCCCGGCTGGCTGCCAATGGATCTCACCTCGCCGATCTGAATACCGCGAAGTTTCACCTTCGCCCCGTCCTCCATCACCAAGCCGGCTCGATCGGAGACCAGCGTGAGCGGGACATAGCCCCGGAACGCTCCGGAGAACAGCAGGGCGGTCATGGCGCACAAGGCCACGATCACCACCACCAGGACGGGCGACCACCAGATCGGGTCGATCCCGCCGCGGCGGGATCTGTTGTGGGTGCTGATGCTCATCGACTCACCCCGCCTCACCCCGCCTCACCCCGACAAGTGGAAGTTGCCGGACTGTCCGTACACAGACAGCGTGATGGTCAGCAGCACAAACACCGTCGCGGTGACCGAGGTTCGCACGGCGCGGCCGACGGCCTCGCCAACCCCGGCCGGGCCACCGCTGGCGGTGAAGCCGTAATAGGTGTGCACCACCATGACCGCGGTGGCCATCGACAGCGCGGCCAGAAACGACCACAGCAGATCGGTGGGTTCCAAGAAGGTGGAGAAGTAGTGGTCGTAGACGCCCCGTGACTGTCCGTAGATCACGGTGGTGCCGAAGCGAGTCGCCAAGAACGCCATCAACACGGCGACGGTGTAGAGCGGGATCACCACCAGAACACCGGCCACGATCCGGGTGGCGGCAAGGTAGGTGATCGACCGAATGCCCATTGCTTCCAGCGCGTCGATCTCTTCGTTGATCCGCATCGAACCGATCTGCGCGGTCGCACCGGCACCGATGGTCGCGGCCAGCGCCACCCCGGCGGTGGCCGGGGCGATGAACCGCACGTTGAGGAAGGCGCCCAGGAAGCCGGTCAGTGCTTCAATTCCGACGTTGGACAAGGTGTTGTAGCCCTGCACCGCGATCAGGGCCCCGGTGGACAAAGTGAGGAAGCCGACGATCACCACGGTGCCGCCGATGACGGCCAGCGCGCCGGCCCCCATTCCCATCACCGCGATCAACCGCAGCACCTCGCCGGGGTAGCGGCGGATCGCATCCCCGATGGCGGCCAATGCGGCGCCGTAGAAGGCGGTCTGTTCGCCCACCCGCCGGGCAGTGTCGGCGGCCGTCACGGCGCGACCTTCACACCGAAAGCGGTGGCCAGGATGTTGATCAGAAACAGCGCCATGAACGCGAAGACGACGGTCTCGTTGACCGCGTTGCCCACCGCCGTTGGGCCACCGCCCACCGACAACCCCTTGTAGCAGGCGATCAGTCCGGCAGACAGGCCGAACAGCAGCGCCTTGATCAGCGAAACCACCACCTGCGGCAGTCCGGTCAACAGGGTCATCCCGGCGACGAAAGCGCCCGGCGTGACGTGCTGCACGAACACCACGAACGCGTAGCTTCCGGTCAGGCCCACCACCGCGACCACCGAATAGAGCATCACCGCAACGAATGTCGCCGCGATGACGCGGGGAACCACGAGTGCCTCGACGGGGTTGACGCCGATCACTTTCATGGCGTCGATCTCCTCGCGAATCGTGCGGGCACCCAGATCTGCGCACATGGCGGTGGCGCCCGCGCCCGAGACGACGATGGCGGTGACCACCGGGCCGACCTGGGTGACGGCTGCCAGCGCCGCGCCGGCACCGGACAGATCAGAGGCGCCGATCTCCAGCAGCACGATGTTGAGGGTGAAGACGATGAGCACGGTGTAGGGAATCGACAGCATGATTGTCGGGACGATCGACACCCGTGCCACGAACCAGATCTGGTTGATCAGTTCGCGCCAAGCCCACGGTGGTCGCGCCATCGCCGCGAACGTCTCACCGGCAAGCACGACGAAATCGCCGACCGCGATCGCGGGCTTGGACCAGGAGAGCCCGCTCATCGCTGCCTGCCTGTGGTGTGCGCCAACGCGTCAGCCCGTTCGCGCGCGTACGAGCCGTCCAGTCGACGACGACTCCGCCACTGCCCCACCAGATGCGCATGTCACTGCTGATCTCCCGCGCATTGCCACTCCCCTCCTGTAGTGGGCCGAACAGTAGAAGTGCAGGAATTAGCTGTCAACGACCCCAAATGGCCTACTACCGCGCTGTTCACGGAAGCTGCTGGTTGCCAGGCGCCGGCGATTTGGCGCACGGCGATTTAATCGAACCGACCCGAACGACGACACTCATCGCGTCCCGCAGCGCGGTTTGCGGGCCGTGGCGCACACTCGATAGCACCCGACTCGATAGCACCCGATCGGAAGGACCCCCAGCCATGGCGACGACGATGACGCGCTGGGAACGGCGGGTGGGCGCCGGCGACTGGGATGCCGTGGCCGCCGAGCTCGACGAGTGCGGCGGCGCGCTGCTGCCCCGGCTGTTGACGGTCACCGAGGCCGCGCGGTTGCGGCGTTGCTACGCCGACGACGAGCGCTTCCGCGCCACCGTCGACATGCAACGCCACCGCTACGGGTCCGGGCAGTACCGGTATTTCGCGGCGCCGGCACCCGATCCCATCGATGCGCTCAAGCGGGCGCTGTATCCGCGTCTGCTGCCGATCGCCCGGGACTGGGCTACCCGACTGGGCCGCGACACGCCCTGGCCCGACGACTTCGACGCATGGCTACACCAGTGCCACCGTGCCGGCCAGACCAAACCGACCGCCCTGATGTTGCACTACGGCCCCGGCGACTGGAATGCGCTGCACCGGGACCTCTACGGCGAGTTGGTGTTTCCGCTACAGGTAGTGATCAACCTCAGCGACCCCGCCGTCGACTACACCGGGGGCGAGTTCCTGCTCGTCGAGCAGCGCCCGCGTGCGCAGTCTCGGGGCGTGGCCGTGCAACTGCCGCACGGCCACGGTTATGTGTTCACCACCCGCGATCGCCCGGTGCGCTCCACCCGCGGCTGGTCGACGGCGCCGGTGCGCCACGGCGTCTCACCGATCCGCTCGGGTGAGCGCTTCACGCTGGGGCTGATCTTCCACGACGCCGCTTGAAAGACACCGCTTTAGCGCACGGTCGCCTTACGCCGCAGCATGATCACGTTGTCGGTCAGCACTCCGTTTTGGCCGTCGGGCCCGACGGCGTCGCGCTCGGCCGTCCCGAGCCGCAGCAGCTCCCACTGCTGCTCATCGAGGTCCAGCCCGGCCAGTACCTCTTCGGCCGTGGCGAAGTGATGCTCGTGGACGTGCTCGCCTGCCCACGGCGGCGCGGCGGCATGGTCGACGATCAGCAGCCGTCCGCCCACCGCCACGGCGTCGGCGGCCCGACGTAGCGCCGCTTCGCGGTCCAGTGGCACCGGCGAGTGCAGGAACTGCGCCGACACCAGGTCGAATCGGCCGGCCGGGAAGCTGGTGGACAGATCGTGGCGCTCGAAGCGGATACGCGAGATCACCTGGCGCTCTTGAGCCGCGGCGCAGGCCCGTTGCAGCGCGTTGGCCGAGACATCGACCGCAACCACCTGCCAGCCGTCTTCGGCCAGCCAGATCGCGTCGGCGCCTTCACCGCAGCCCAGATCGAGCGCCCGCCCAGGGGCCAGGTCGGCGGTGATCTCGGCGAGTTGAACGTTGACCTTTCCGCTCCACACCCGTCCGTCGCCACTGTAGAACTCGTCCCAGAATTCGCGTGGGTCGCGCAGTGCGTCGGTCATCGGTCTGTGTTCCTTTCATTCATGACTGGCGGCAGCGGCAATCCGTAGTCGTCGGCGGCCAGGCTCTGCACCACCGCCGCCGCGGCGCGGGAGCCCGCCGCGATCGCGGTAGCCACCTGTGGCATCTCCGCCGTCAAATCCCCGGCGGCGAATACCCCGGGAATCGAGGTGCGGCACAACGGATCGACACCGACGGGGTCTTGGGCCACGGGACCAGGTTCCGCGACAGCCACACCGAGGCGCTCGGCCAGCTGGTCACGTTGGCGCAGAGTGGTCGCGACCAGTAAGCCGCGCCTGGGGAACCGCTCACCGTCGGCGAACACCACCGCCGCCAGCTCGCCGTCGTGCGCGTCCAGCGCAGCCACCGGCCGTTCGTCGATTTCGACGCCGGCTTGGGCCAGTCGGCTGCAGTCGTCGGCGCCCAGCTCGGTCGGACCGTTGGTGAGCACCACGATGTCGTCACTCCAGCACCGCAGCAGCAGCGCCATGTGCACCGCCCGGGCGCCGTCAGCCAGCACCGCCAACGGCAGATCCCGCACCTCCCAGCCGTGACAGAACGGGCAGTGGAACACCGAACGGCCCCACAGCTGCGCCACGCCGGGGAGATCCGGTGGCAGGTAGGTCATTCCGGTGGCCAGCAGCACGCGGCGTGTTCGTTCTTCGCGACCGCCAAGAAGCCGCACCACGAACCCGCCGTCGACGCTTTCGATTTCTGCCACTTCACCGGAGCGGATCTGCACACCGTACGAGGCGAGTTCGTCGCGGCCTAGCCTGTAGAGCTCGGCCGGCGGGCGGCCGTCGTGGCCCAGCAGGCCGCCGATTCCGTGTGCGCTGCGGTTGCTCTGCTGGCCCGCGTCGACCAGCAGGGTGTTACGCCGGGCACGGCCCAACACCAGACCGGCGCTGAGTCCGGCCGCGCCGCCGCCCACCACGATGCAATCCCAGATTTCGCTCATGCATCGAGCATGCAGGCCGCATCGCAATACAGCACGCTCGTTTGCCATCCAGGCAAAGGGAGCCCACTAACCCTCCTTCGGAAAAGACGCACTCGTGCTTTCCGTGCCGCCGAAGATTCTGGCAACCTGGATTGCTATGCAGGCAAGCACGGATGACGGTGGCGTCGACCTACGGGTGCGGCGTCGACTGCGTGAGCTGCGCACCCAGCAGGGGCTGACCTTGGAGGACGTGGCGACGCGCGCCCGCATCGATGTCTCGACATTGAGCAGGCTGGAATCGGGCAAGCGGCGCCTGGCGCTGGATCATCTGCCCCGGCTGGCCGAGGCGCTGTCGGTCAGCACCGACGAGTTGCTGCGCGCCCCGCAGCATCATGACCCACGGGTGCGGGGCACCTCGCACAGCCACAACGGCATCACCTACTGGCCGCTGACCCGGCACGGCCCGGCCGGGGGTCTGCATGCTTTCAAGATCCGCGTCGGTATGCGCCGTCGCCGTCCCGCCGAGTTGCCGGTGCACGAGGGCCACGAGTGGATGTACGTGTTGTCCGGCCGGCTCCGGTTGGTGCTGGGCGACGACGACTTCCTGATCGGGCCCGGTGAGGCCGTCGAGTTCTCCACTTGGACACCGCATTGGTTCGGCGCGGTCGATGGTCCGGCCGAGGCGATCGTGATCTTCGGAACCCACGGCGAACGCGTGCACCTGCACGACTGACCCGCCGGCCGGCGGCTACAGGTAGGCCGTCTGGTTCACCAGGCGCACCGACGCGGGCCCGTCGCCGTAGAACTCGGCGATGCTCAGCGACGCCAGGTCCAGGTGCAGCCGGTACAAGATGGCGGGACCGGCGTCCAGCGCCAGCCGCAGCACCGTCTTGATCGGCGTCACGTGCGACACCACCAGCACGGTGGTGCCGGCGTGGTCGGCGACGATTCGGTCGCGAGCGGCCAGCACCCGCTGCTGCACGGCATCGAAGCTCTCCCCGTCGGGGGGCTGCGTGGACGTGTCTTTGAGCCAGCGGCGGTGCAGGTCGGGATCGCGCTCGGCGGCCTCGGCGAAGGTCAGCCCCTCCCAGGCCCCGAAATCGGTCTCGGTCAGATCCTCATCGACGGTCACGTCCAGCCGCAGCAGTCTCGCGGCCGCCGCGGCGGTGTCGCGGCAGCGCTGCAGCGGTGAGCTGACGACCGCGGCGATACCGCCGTGCTGGGCCAGGTAGCGCGCCGCCGCATCGGCCTGCTGGCGGCCGGTGTCGGTCAGCGGCGGATTGCCGCGACCGGAGTAGCGCCGGTGCACCGACAGTTCGGTCTGCCCGTGCCGCAGCAACAACAGGCGGGTCGCCGTTCCGGTCGCGCCGGTCCAGCCGGGAGCCGTGGGCGCAGGCGCAGCCGGCTTCTCCGCCGGCGTCTCGATCCCGGCAGCGGCGTCCATCGCCTCGTTGGCGAGCCGGTCGGCGTGGGAATTCTTCTCCCGCGGAATCCAGGAGTAGCGGACATGGTCGAACCTCGACGCCAGCTCGCGAGCCTGCCGGTGCAGCGTGATCAGGTCCGGATGTTTGACCTTCCACCGGCCGGCCATCTGCTCGACCACCAGCTTGGAGTCCATGAACACCGCTACCTCGGCGGCACCCAACCGGGCCGCCTCGGTCAATCCCGCGACCAGGCCCCGGTATTCGGCGACGTTGTTGGTGGCAACACCGATGGCCTCCTTGGCCTCGGCGAGCACCGAGGTGCGGTCGGCGGACCACACCACCGCCCCGTAGCCGGCCGGGCCCGGGTTTCCGCGTGACCCACCGTCGGCTTCAACGACGACCTTCATCCCCCCACCTTCACCGGCCAGAGCACTAACCGAAGTTCTTGACCCGCAGCAGGATCGTGTTGCATTCGGGGCACCGCAGGACCTCTTCGGGCTCCGCTGCCGAGATCTTCGCAAGCTGGCCGCGGTCGATTTCGATCCGGCAGGCGCCGCACTGTCCCCCGCGCAACAGGCCCGCGCCGACTCCCGCCGAGGCCCGCTGCCGCTCATAGAGCGCCAACAGCTCGGCGTCGATCTCGGCGGCCAGTCGTTCACGGCTGCCCGAACGCTGGCCGCGGGTGGTCTCGATCTCCTCTAAGGCGGTGTCGATCGCCTCCTGCACTCGGCCCAAATCAGCAGCCAGGCCCTCCAGCACGCTCGCTTCGGCGCTGGCCTGGGTCTGCAGTTGCTCACGCTGCTCCATCAACTCCAGCAGCGAGTCCTCGAGGCTGGATTGACGCTTCTGCAGCGTCTCCAGCTCGTGCTGCAGATCGACGACCTGTTTGGCGACGGCCTGCCCCGAGTCCAGCAGGGCGCGGTCGCGGTCCTCACGCTGGCGCACCGCGTCGATCTCCGACTCGAAGCGGCCGGCCTGGGCGTCCAAGTCCTCCAAGGCCAACTCCAGCGCGGCCAGCCGGTCGGCTGCCGCGGTGTGCTCGGCCTGGATGCGCTCGCGGTCCTGCTGCTCGGGAAGGTGCCCGGCACGGTGCGTGATCCGGGCCAGCTCGGCATCCAGCTCCAACAATTCCAGCAGCGAACGTTGTTGAGCTACAGCAGCCTTCATGACCGGTCTCCTTCGTGCGCGAGGTTCCAGGGGTCGGTGCGCAGCGTGCTGACACGCACCGGCAGCGCCGCACCGAAATGCGAGCGAAGTACGTCGGCGGCCTGCGCGCACCAGGGGAATTCACTGGCCCAGTGGGCCACGTCGACCAGCGCCATCGCGGACCGCCGGGAATGCTCGTCAGCCGGATGGTGCCGCAGGTCCGCGGTGACGTAGACCTGGGCGTCGGCGGCGGCCGCCGCATCCAGCAGGGAATCGCCCGCGCCGCCGCAGACCGCCACTCGCGAGACCGGCAGGTCGGGGTCCCCAGAGGCGCGCACACCCCACGAGGTGGCTGGCAGGCCCGCAGCGACGCGGGCGACGAACGCGCTCAACGGTTCCGGGGTCGCCAGGCTGCCGACCCGGCCGATCCCCACCCCGGCGGGCAGCGGCTGCAACGCGAAAATGTCGAAGGCCGGTTCCTCGTAGGGGTGGGCGGACAGCAGCGCCGCGTGAATCGCCCCGCGCGCCCGCGCCGGCGCCACCACTTCGACGCGGTCCTCGGCAACGCGCTCCACCTGGCCCACCTGGCCGATCGCCGGCGTCGCACCGTCACCGGGCAGGAACTGGCCGGTGCCCGGCACACTCCAACTGCACTGCGCGTAGGCGCCGATGTGGCCCGCGCCGGCCGCGAACACCGCGGCCCGGACCGCCTCGGCGTGCTCCGCCGGGGTGTAGATCACCCATTTGTCGGTGTCGGCGCGTGGGCCGGCCGGCTCCAGCACGGACTCCACGGTCAGCCCGAGTGCTGCCGCGAGCGCGTCGGAGACCCCGGGCGAGGCCGCGTCGGCATTGGTGTGGGCGGTGAACAGGGCGCGACCGGTCCGGATCAGACGGTGCACCAGCGAACCCTTGGGGGTGCTGGCCGCTACGGTGTCCACCCCGCGCAGCAACAGCGGGTGGTGGGCCAACAGCAGGCCGCCGTCGGGCACCTCGTCGACCACCGCCGCGGTGGCGTCGACCGCGATCGTCACCGAGCTCACCACGTCGTCGGGGTCACCGCAGACCAGCCCGACCGAGTCCCAGGAATGGGCCAGCCCGGGCGGGTAGGCCGCATCCAGTACGTCGATGACGTCAGCCAGCCGCGCGGTCACACTGCAAGACAGTAGTGCGCCACCCGGCAAGCTCTCCGCGCACGTCGGGGACAATGGGACCGTGACGCGCACGAGCACCGCCGCCGCCGAATTGGTGATCTTCGACCTCGACGGCACTTTGACCGACTCCGCGGCCGGGATCGTCGCCAGCTTCCGGCACGCGTTGGACCACATCGGCGCGCCGATTCCCGACGGTGATCTGGCCGCGCGGCTGGTCGGCCCGCCCATGCACCACACGCTGGCCGCGATGGGCCTCGGCGAGCAGACCGAGGCGGCGGTCGCCGCCTACCGCGCCGACTACACCTCCCGCGGATGGCAGATGAACACCATGTTCGACGGCGTCGCGGCACTGCTGAACGACCTGCGGGCCGCCGGGGTCCGGTTGGCCGTGGCCACCTCCAAAGTCGAGCCGACGGCCCGCAAGATCCTCGCCCATTTCGGGCTCGACGGATATTTCGAGGTGGTTGCCGGAGCCAGCGTCGACGGCACCCGGGCCGCGAAGTCCGAGGTGGTGGCCCACGCCCTGGGTCAGCTGGCGCCGCTGCCGGCGCGGGTGTTGATGGTGGGCGACCGGCGTCACGACGTGGACGGTGCGGCCGCGCACGGCATCGACACGGTGCTGGTCGGCTGGGGCTACGGCCAGTCCGACTACGAGGACGCCGCCGACGCTGAAATCCCCGACGGTCCTGTCGCCCGCGTGCAGACCGTCACCGAACTACGGGAGGTACTCGGTGTCTGACCCGATGCTGCATGTCACGTTCGTCTGCACCGGCAACATCTGCCGCTCGCCGATGGCCGAGAAGATGTTCGCCCACCAGCTCGCGCAGCGCGGGCTGGGCGGCGCCGTGCGGGTGACCAGTGCCGGAACCGCGGACTGGCACGTCGGCAAGGGCGCCGACGAACGCACCAACCGGGTGCTGCGCGACAACGGCTACCCGGTGGAGCACAGCGCCACCCAGGTCGGGCCCGAGCACGAGGCCGCGGACCTGGTGGTGGCGCTGGGACGCAACCATGTGGGGCTGCTGCAGGGGCTGGGCATTCCGGCCGAACGGATCCGGATGCTGCGGTCCTTCGATCCACGTTCGGGTGCGGCCGTGCCGGACGTCGACGACCCTTACTACGGCGGCCATGACGACTTCGTGCAGGCGTTCACCGTCATCGCGGCCGCGCTGCCGGGCCTGCACGCCTGGGTCGACGGGCAGCTGGCGTTGGGCGAGAGCGGCTGATGCGACGCGTGGCCTTCCTGCTGCGCCCGAGCTGGCTGGCTCTGGCGGCGGTGGTGCTGGGCTTCGCCTACCTGTGTTTCACCGTGCTGGCGCCGTGGCAACTGGGCAAGAACACCACCACCTCTCGCGCGAACAGCCAACTCGAGCACGCCCTGACCGCCGAACCGGTGCCGGTGACCACGCTGCTGCCGCATCAGGATTCGGCTGCACCGGACGAGCAGTGGCGGCCGGTGACCGCCACCGGGCACTACCTGGCCGAAAAACAGGTGCTGGTGAGGTTGCGGTCGATCGACGGAGTGCCCGCGGTGGAGATGTTGGCCCCGTTCGCGGTCAAAGGCGGGCCGACCGTGCTGGTGAATCGCGGCTTCGTGCGCACCGACGACGGCGGCTCGCGGCTACCGGAGATTGCGCCGCCACCGGATTCCGAGGTCACCATCACCGCGCGACTGCGTGACTCCCAGGGCGCCATTCCCGGCAAGAACCCGTTCACCGAGAACGGTTTTCGTCAGGTGTACTCGATCAACACCGAGCAGGTGGCCGCGGTCACTGAAACCCCGCTGGCCGGGTCCTACCTGCAGCTCGTCGACGACCAGCCCGGCGGCTTGGGTGTGATCGCGCTGCCTCGCCGGGATGCCGGACCGTTCCTGTCCTATGGGATTCAGTGGATCGCGTTCGGGATCCTGGCCCCAATAGGTCTGGGGTACTTCGCGTTCGCCGAGCTGCGGGCACGGCGGGCGGAGCGCTCCGCGACGCAGGCTCAGGCCGGTGATGACGAAGCGGCGCCGCCGATGACCGTCGAGCAGAAGCTGGCCGACCGATACGGCCGGCGCCGGTAGCCCATCGGCAGCGCTATGCCATCCTGGGGCGATGGTGAACATCTCGGGTGTCGGCATCTGGAGTGCGCCGCTGCGCTATGGCGATCAGGGCGAGGCCGCCGAAGCGGCCGCCGAATTGGAGGAACTGGGCTTCGGCGCGCTGTGGATACCCGACGTCGGCGGTCCGGTGTTCGACGCGGTGGGCAACCTGCTGTCCGCCACCCGCAGTGCGGTCATCGCCACCGGCATCCTGAACCTCTGGATGCACACCCCGGCCGACGTCGCGGCGTCCTACGCATCGCTGACCGCGGCACACGGTGATCGGTTCCTGCTCGGCATCGGGGTCAGCCATGCTCAGCTGATCGACGCCGGGGACCCCCGGCGATACCGCCGCCCCCTGCGCGCCATGAGCGAGTTTCTCGACGGGCTCGACGCCGCCGACGCGCCCGTCCCGGTCGAGTCGCGGGTGCTCGCGGCACTCGGCCCCAAGATGCTCGACCTGGCCGCCTCCCGCAGCCGCGGCGCCCACCCCTATCTGACTACCCCCGAGCACACCCGGTTTGCCCGCGAGCAGCTGGGCGAGGGACCGTTGCTGCTGCCCGAGCAGACCGCGATCTTGTGCGCCAGCCGCGACGAAGCACGCGAGATCGGCACCAAGTGGCTGGGCTCCTACCTGGCACTGCCCAACTACGCCAACAACCTGCTGCGGTCGGGATTCACCGAGGACGACATCGCCGGCGTCAGCGATCGGTTGTTCGACGCGATCATCGCCTGGGGCACCGTGGAGGCCGTGCTCAGCCGGGTCGCCGAGCACCGGGCCGCCGGGGCCGACCACGTCTGCGTGCAACTGCTGGACGCCGACCCACGCGCGTTCCCGCGGGAGCAGTGGCGGCAGCTGGCCGCGGCGCTGGGCTGACTCAGCCGACCGAACGCGCTGCCCCGGACCAGAACTGGGCGCGCACCGCCTTCTTGTCCGGCTTGCCCAGCGCGGTCACCGGCACCGATTCGGCGACGATCACCTGCTTGGGCGACTGGACCGAGCCCTTGCGCTCCTTGACCGCGGCCTGGATCTCGGCGGTCATCGTGGCTACCGCGGCGGCATCACTGTCCACACCCGGGCGCAACACCACCACGGCGGTCACCGCTTCGCCCCACTTCTCGTCGGGGGTTCCGATCACGCACACCTGGGCCACCGAGGGGTGCTCGGCGATGACGTCCTCGACCTCGCGGGGGAAGACGTTGAAGCCGCCGGTGACGATCATGTCCTTGGTGCGGTCCACGATGTAGTAGAAGCCGTCTTCGTCCTCGCGGGCCAGGTCGCCGGTGTGCATCCAGCCGCCCCGGAATGTCTCAGCGGTGGCCTCGGGAAGCTTCCAGTAGCCGCCTGAGAGCAGGGGCCCGGACACGCAGATCTCGCCGACCTCGCCCTGGGGCACCGGGTTGCCGTCGTCGTCGAGCAGCGCCACCCGGGCGAACAGCGTCGGGCGCCCGCACGAGGTGAGTCGCTTCTGGTCGTGGTCGCCCTTGGCCAAGTAGGTGATCACCATCGGCGCCTCGGACTGGCCGTAGTACTGGGCGAAGATCGGACCGAACCGGTCGATGGCCTCCTGGAGCCGGACCGGGTTCATCGCCGAGGCGCCGTAGTACACCGTCTCCAGCGACGACAGGTCGCGGGTGTGCGAATCGGGGTGATCCATCAGCGCGTAGATCATCGACGGCACCAGCATGGTGGCGGTGATCTTCTGCTCCTCGATCACCCGCAGCACCTCGGCCGGGTCGAACTTGGTCAGCACCACCAGCTGACCGCCCTTGATGATCGTCGGCACGAAGAACGCTGCGCCGGCATGCGACAGCGGGGTGCACATCAGGAACTTCGGGTGCTCGGGCCATTCCCACTCGGCGAGCTGCGTGGTGGTCATCGCGGTGATCGATGCCACGGTGCCGATGACGCCCTTGGGCTTGCCGGTGGTCCCGCCGGTGTAGGTGAGGCCGCCGATGTGGTCTGGGGCCAGGTCCGCGGCCGCCAGGGGCTGCGGGTCGTACTTGGCCGCCTCCGCGGCCAGATCGACGGCCTTCCCCTCAAGCTCCGGCGGCACCGGGCCGATGGTCAACACCTGGCGCAACGTCGGCACCTTTTCGAGCAGGCCCAGGGCCCGCTCCACGAAAGCCGGTGTGGGATCGATGATCAGCGTGCTGACTTCGGCGTCGGCCAGTACGTAGGCGTGGTCGTCCAGCGAACCGAGCGGGTGCAGTGCCGTGCGCCGGTAACCCCGAATCTGGCCGGCACCGATGATCATCAGCACCTCGGGACGGTTCAGTGACAACAGGCCGGTTGCGTCGGCTCCGAGCGCGTCGAACGCCTGGATGTACTGACTGATGCGCTCGGCGAGCTGACCGCCGGTCAACGTGGTGTCGCCGAGGAACAGCACCGGCTTGTCCTTGTTGCGCTTGAGGGCGCCCACGGTGAGATGCCCGGAATGAATGGGCTGGCGCATGGACTGCGTCGACATCGGGGCTACCTCCACTAGTGCGTGATCACTTGCCCCGCTGGACACTACCGACCGCCTCATCGGCCCCGGGGACGAGCCGAGGGTTGACACCCCAGAGGTCCCAAGGCTTACTATTTGCGTATGCATGCAGATAATGGTCCAGCGGATCGGCTACCGGAGGATCAGGTCGGCCTGATCGTCGAGGTTTTCCGGATGTTGGCCGACGCCACCAGGGTTCAGGTGCTGTGGGCGCTGACCAGCCGGGAGATGTCGGTCAACGAACTCGCCGAGCACGTTGGCAAACCGGCGCCCTCGGTGTCCCAACACCTGGCGAAGCTCCGGATGGCGCGACTGGTGCGCACCCGCCGCGAGGGCACCACGATCTTCTACAGCATGGAGAACGAGCACGTCTGCCAGCTGGTCACCGACGCCGTCTTCAACGCCGAGCATGCCGGCCCGGGGGTGCCGCCGCATCACCGCTCCGCCAAGAACCTCCCGGCTGCTGCCGGAGAGGCGCTGCCCGCATTGCGGCAGCGCGCCATCGAACAAGGGAGATGAGCCACCCATGTCGCACCACAACCACGAGCACGATGCGCCGCATGCACACGAACACACTCACGACGGTCTGACGCACACCCACGTGCACGACACTCACGAGCACGACCACATCGAGCATGAGCACGAGCACACTCACGAAGACGGGACCGTGCACAGCCATCCGCACACCCATCAGGTGGGCCTGGAGCATGCCGGCCACGCTCATTCGCACTGAAGACGCGGCCCAGCGACGCCCAGTCAGGCCGATAACACGATCAGTAGGGCGATGACCCCGATCAGCACCAGCAAAGCCGCCCACAGCACCGCTCGAACACCTGGCGGCTTGGCTGAGCGGCCCGTTGGAGTCAGCTGCGGGCTGGTCGACGGCGGTACGCCCCACTGACCGCTCGGCCCCCGTTGCGGAGGAACGGGCGGCGACGGTGGGGTGGGCTCGTCTGGCGTCGGAGAGGTTGTCATTCCCACCGCATTGACGATCTACGGCGAAGTCAAACAACTGGTGGGCGCGGACGGTATCGAACCGCCGACCGCTGGTGTGTAAAACCAGAGCTCTACCACTGAGCTACGCGCCCCTGCCTCGGGCAGGTTACCCGGATCGGTACCGCAGACCCAAAACGGCCACCACCTACGACGAGCGTGCACAGAATGCCGCCTGAGGTGGCGTGTCGACGTGCAAACACGCACGCTCGCGGGAGGGCAGCGCCCTACCCCTTGAGGGCGCCCAGGGCGTCAAGCCAGAGCTGCTGGTCACGCGCCTCACCGGGCTGCTTCATCTCGGCGAACCGGATGATGCCGGACTTGTCAATGACGAACGTGCCGCGGTTGGGAAAGCCGGTGTCGGAGTTGAACACCCCGTAGGCCTGGCTGACGGCGCCGTGCGGCCAGAAATCCGAGAGCACCGGGAACAGGAACCCGCTCTCGGTCGCCCAGATCTTGTGGGTGGGCGGCGGGCCCACCGAGATGGCCAGCGCCGCGCTCTCGTCATTGACGTAGCTGGGTAGGTGGTCGCGCAGCTGACCCAGCTCGCCCTGGCAGATCCCGGTGAAGGCCAGCGGGAAGAACACCACCAGAACGTTCTTGTCGCCCCGGAAGCTGCTCAGCGTCACCGGCTGCTGGTTCTGGTCCTTGAGGGTGAAGTCCGGAGCTTCGGCACCGACTTGCAGCATCAACGCTTCCCCGTGCGGGACTTGGGCTGCACCAGGCGACTGGCGCTCCAGTCCCCCAGGTTGACCGACGACGTCGGCATCAGGCCCGCAGTCGGCGCCGCTTCCGCGATCTCGGCGGGCTGCACGTGGCCGGAACGGCCGGTCTTGGGTGTCAACACCCAGATCACCCCGTCATCGGCCAAGGCGGTGATCGCATCCATCAGGGTGTCCACCAGATCCCCGTCGCCGTCGCGCCACCAGAGCAGCACGACATCGACTACCTCATCGGTGTCCTCGTCGAGCAGCTCACTGCCGGCGGCCTCTTCGACGTCGACACGGATGTCGTCGTCGGCGTCCTCGTCCCAGCCGAACTCCTGGACCAACTGCTTGCTCTCGATGCCCAGTTTGCGGGCGAAGCTCGGGGCGTTATCCGCCGCGACCACCGTGCGACCTCCTTCGATCATCAGCGCTGTGTGTGATGTGAATCATCGTTGCACAGCTCAGCGTGCTGGGCGGGCTCAGAAGGCTTTGCACAGCTGCATCCCCTTGTCCCGAGCCCGGTTGAGTTCATCCTTGCGGGCGTTGTACACCGATACCGGCGCCTTGGAAGAGATTGCGGTCGCGACGCCGCGCGCGGCCTGTGCGTAGGTGTTGAACGCGTCGGTCAGGTCCTGCGACAACTTCTCGTTGATCGCCGCGGCGACCTCGTCGGCACTGTGGTTGAGTGCCTCCACTGCCGGCCCGGCGGTTCCGGAGATATCCCCGCCGTTGTTGAACGCCTCGACGTACTTGTTCACCACGTCGACGGCGTCACTGCTGCTCGATGCAAACCGGCCGCAGGCACCGCGAACCGCCTGGGTCGTCATCGACTGCTGACGCTGGGTCTCACGAATGCTCGAGGTGGCCTCCGAAGCCGACACCGACGCCGAGACCGAGGAGCGATAGACCGGGGCCTCGGAAGTGTCGGCTTGCGGGTTGCCACCGATGATGCTGGTGCAGCCGACAACGCCCATTGCCAACGCCGCAACGACACCGGCCACTGACGCACCTACCCGAGCGTGTCGCCGCGTCTGGGCGCGCGAGGCAATCCGCCGTCGGGTCAGCACAACTTCAAACGTTACCGCGTACCTGCCACCTGGCCGAGATCAGCCCACCCAGCGGCACTCGCCCACCGGCGGTCGGGTGTCCGGTGGGGCACGATAGAAAAGACGAGACCGGCGAATCGATCGGTTGGTGTCGTCCTGGCCACAAGCCGGGAGGCACATATTGACCTCCGAACCAAGGAGCATTGCGTTGACCACTGAGGCCGTACATCAGGATCTGGCCAAAAAGCCAAGCAGCACAACCGAATCCGACCGGGTTCGGGTGATCCGCGAGGGGGTGGCCTCCTATCTCCCCGACATCGACTCCGAGGAGACCTCCGAGTGGCTGGAGTCCTTCGACGAACTGCTGGCCCGGTCCGGTCCGGCCCGCGCCCGCTACCTGATGTTGCGACTGCTCGAACGCGCCGGGGAGCAGCGAGTAGCCATCCCGGCGCTCACCTCCACCGACTACGTCAACACCATCCCGACCGAACTGGAGCCCTGGTTCCCCGGCGACGAGGAAACCGAGCGCCGCTACCGCAGCTGGATCCGCTGGAACGCCGCGGTGATGGTGCACCGCGCGCAGCGCCCCGGGGTCGGAGTCGGCGGGCACATTTCGACCTACGCGTCGTCGTCGACGCTGTATGAGGTCGGGTTCAACCACTTCTTCCGCGGTAAGGACCATCCCGGCGGTGGCGACCAGGTGTTCATCCAGGGCCACGCCTCCCCCGGCATCTACGCGCGCGCCTTCCTCGAGGGCCGGCTGAGCCCCCACGATCTGGACGGCTTCCGTCAGGAGCACAGCCACCCGGGCGGCGGCCTGCCGTCCTACCCGCACCCACGGCTGATGCCGGACTTCTGGGAGTTCCCCACGGTGTCGATGGGCCTGGGCCCCATGAACGCCATCTACCAGGCCCGGTTCAACCACTACCTGCACGACCGCGGAATCAAGGACACCTCCGACCAGCACGTGTGGTGCTTCTTGGGTGACGGCGAGATGGACGAGCCGGAGAGCCGCGGGCTGCTGCACGTCGGGGCGCTGGAGGGCCTGGACAACCTGACGTTCGTGGTCAACTGCAACCTGCAGCGCCTGGACGGCCCCGTACGCGGCAACGGCAAGATCATCCAGGAGCTGGAATCGTTCTTCCGCGGCGCGGGCTGGAACGTGATCAAGGTGGTGTGGGGGCGCGAATGGGACGCCCTGCTGCACGCCGACCGGGACGGCGCCCTGGTCAATCTGATGAACGTCACCCCCGACGGCGACTACCAGACCTACAAAGCCAACGACGGCGGCTACGTGCGGGAGCACTTCTTCGGCCGCGACCCGCGCACCAAGGCGCTCGTCGAGGATCTGTCCGACCAGGACATCTGGCACCTCAAGCGCGGCGGCCACGACTATCGCAAGGTCCACGCCGCCTACCGCGCGGCCGTCGAGCACAAGGGCCAGCCGACCGTCATCCTGGCCAAGACCATCAAGGGCTACAGCCTGGGCAGCTACTTCGCCGGCCGTAACGCCACCCACCAGATGAAGAAGTTCCGGCTGCAAGACCTCAAGGACTTCCGTGACGAGATGCGGATTCCGATCCCGGACTCCGAACTCGAGGAGAACCCGTACCTGCCGCCGTACTACCACCCCGGCGAAGGCGCACCCGAGATCCGCTACCTGCTGGACCGCCGACGTGCCCTGGGCGGCTTCGTGCCGCACCGCCGCACCCAGGCCAAAACGGTGGAGCTGCCGGGCTCGCAGGCCTACGCGGCGGTCAAGAAGGGGTCGGGCAACCAAGAGGTCGCCACCACCATGGCGACCGTGCGGGTGTTCAAAGAGTTGTTGCGGGACAAGCAGTTAGGCCCGCGCCTGGTGCCGATCATCCCCGATGAGGCGCGCACGTTCGGGATGGACTCGTGGTTCCCGTCCTTGAAGATCTACAACCGCAACGGCCAGCTCTACACCTCGGTGGATGCCGACCTGATGCTGGCCTACAAGGAAAGCGAAGTCGGCCAGATCCTGCACGAGGGCATCAACGAAGCCGGCTCGACGGCCTCGTTCACCGCGGTCGGGACGTCGTATGCCACCCACGACGAGCCGATGATCCCGATCTACATCTTCTATTCGATGTTCGGCTTCCAGCGCACCGGCGACGGCCTGTGGGCGGCCGCCGATCAGATGGCGCGCGGTTTCGTGCTGGGGGCGACCGCGGGGCGCACAACGTTGACCGGTGAGGGGCTGCAGCACGCCGACGGGCACTCGCTGCTGTTGGCCAGCACCAACCCAGCGGTGGTCTCCTACGATCCCGCGTTCGCCTACGAGGTCGCCCACATCATCGAAAGCGGCCTGCACCGCATGTACGGCCCGGACCCGGAGAACGTGTACTTCTACGTCACGCTCTACAACGAGCCCTACGTGCAGCCGGCCGAGCCCGAGGGCTTCGACCCCGAGGGCCTGCTGCGCGGCATCTACCGCTTCCGCAGGGCCACCGAATCGCGGTCGAACACCGCCCAGATCCTGGCCTCGGGGGTGGCGGTGCCCGAGGCGCTGCGTGCCGCCGACATGTTGGCCGCCGACTGGGATGTGGCCGCCGACGTCTGGTCGGTGACCAGCTGGGGTGAGCTCAACCGGGACGGGGTGGCCATCGAGCGCGAGCGGCTGCGTCACCCGGAGAGCCCGGCCGCGGTGCCGTACGTGACGCAGGCATTGGCGGACGCCACCGGACCGGTCGTCGCGGTGTCGGACTGGATGCGGGCGGTGCCCGAGCAGATCCGGCCCTGGGTGCCCGGCAGCTACGTCACCCTGGGCACCGACGGGTTCGGGTTCTCCGACACCCGGCCGGCCGCACGGCGCTACTTCAACACCGACGCCGAATCGGTGGTGGTGGCGGTGCTCGCCGCGCTGGCCCGCGACGGGGCGATCGACGCCTCCGTTGCGGTGACCGCGGCGACGCGGTACCAGATCGATGACGTGCTGGCCGCCCCGGAGCAGACGTCGGATTCCGGGGTGGCCTAGCAAGAGGCCTGACGCGACACCCGTCGGTTGTCAGTTCTGCATAGAAAACAGGCGTAGCTTTTAGAAATGACTGACAACCCGGCGGGCCCCGCCCTGCCGCGCTCCACGCTGGACCTGCTGAGCGCCGTCCCGGACACCCTGCTGCGCCGGCTCAAGCACTACTCGGGCCGGCTGGCCACCGAATCGGTGTCGATGATGGGTGACCGCTTGCCGTTCTTCAACGACCTGGAGGCCGCCCAGCGGGCCAGCGTGGCCCTGGTGGTGCAGACCGCGGTGGTCAACTTTGCCGAGTGGATGCACGACCCACACGGCAACGTCAGCCACACCGCCCAGGCGTTCGAGTTGGTGCCCCAGGACCTGACCCGCCACATCGCGCTGCGGCACACCGTGGACATGGTGCGGGTCACCATGGAGTTCTTCGAGGAGGTCGTGCCGCTGCTGGCCCGCTCCGAGGAGCAGGTGACCGCGCTGACGGTGGGCATCCTCAAGTACAGCCGCGACCTGGCCTTCACCGCCGCCTCCGCCTACGCCGACGCCGCCGAGGCGCGCGGCACCTGGGATTCCCGGATGGAGGCCAGCGTGGTGGACGCCGTGGTGCGCGGCGACACCGGTCCGGAGTTGTTGAGCCGCGCGGCCGCATTGAACTGGGACACCACGGCCCCCGCCACCGTCGTGGTGGGCACCGCACCACCGGGCCCGGACGCCTACGCCGGACAGAAGGCCAGCCAGGACGTCCGTGATGTCGCCGAACACCACGGCCGGGCGGCATTGACCGACGTGCACGGGACGTGGCTAGTGGCCATCGTGTCCGGCCCGCTGACACCCACGCAGAAGTTCTTCGCCGACCTGCTCGGCGCGTTCTCCGACGGCCCGGTGGTGATCGGACCGACGGCGCCGACGCTGACCGCCGCCTATCACAGTGCCAGCGAAGCCATCTCAGGGATGAACGCCGTGGTGGGCTGGACCGGAGCACCGCGGCCGGTGCTGGCTCGCGAGCTGCTGCCGGAGCGGGCGCTGATCGGCGATGCGTCAGCGATCGCGGCCCTGCACACCGATGTGATGCGGCCGCTGGCCGAAGCCGGGCCCACACTCACCGAGACCCTGGACGCCTATTTGGACTGTGGCGGCGCGATCGAGGCCTGTGCCCGCAAGTTGTTCGTTCATCCAAACACCGTCCGTTACCGGCTCAAGCGGATCGCCGACTTCACCGGACGTGATCCGGCCGTGCCGCGCGACGCCTATGTGCTGCGGGTTGCCGCCACGGTCGGGCGGCTGGCCAACCAAGCGCAGCACGCCAGTTTCAGCAACGCCAACGTGGCATATGCCGCCGCACCGCTGCCCTCCAGCGGTCCCGGCGAACCTCTGGTCAGCCCGGAGGAATGACCCGCCGAGACTCGCTCTGGGGCGCGTACAGGTGGGCACCAACGGCGGACAGTTGTCGCAGTTCGGTATCGAACGCATCGCATAGAACGGCAGGTTTGTAGGGTCTCCACAAAAACATAAGACAATGTTCATAATCTAGGACATCCTGCAAATCGCGCTTCACAATGTTCTCTTAAAGACGTGATTGCGTTGCTCGCTCCCGGACAGGGATCTCAGACCCCCGGCATGCTCTCGCCGTGGCTCCAGGCGCCCGGCGCAGATGCCGCGCGCGAGCAGCTGGCCGCCTGGTCGGAGATCGCCGGCCTGGACCTGATCGCACTGGGCACCACCGCGACCGCCGAGGAGATCACCGATACCGCGGTCACCCAGCCGCTGGTGGTAGCGGCGACCCTGCTGGCCTATGCCGAGCTGGCCAAGCGGCGCAACGGCCCGGTGAGCGGCAGTGATGTCATCGTGGCCGGCCACTCCGTCGGTGAGATCGCCGCCTATGCGATCGCCGGCGTCATCTCCCCCGACAACGCCGTCATGCTGGCCGCCACCCGCGGCCGCGAGATGGCCAAGGCCTGCGCACTCGAGCCGACCGGCATGGCCGCGGTGCTCGGCGGCGACGAGGCCGAGGTGCTGGCCCGCCTCGAGCAACTCGACCTGACCCCGGCCAACCGCAACGCGGTCGGCCAGATCGTGGCAGCCGGCCCCCTGCCCGCGCTGGACAAGCTCGCCGAAGACCCGCCCGCCAAGGCCCGGGTCCGTAAGCTGGCCACCGCCGGTGCGTTCCACACCCAGTACATGGCACCGGCGCTGGAGGCGTACTCCGCCGCGGTCGAGCAGGTCAAGGCCGCTGGAATCTCGGAGCCCACCGCCATCCTGCTGTCCAACCGCGACGGACAACCCGTGGCGTCGGCGGCCGAGGCGATGGAGCACCTGGTCGCACAGCTGACCCGGCCGGTGCGCTGGGACCTGTGCACCGAGACGCTCCGGGCCCGCGAGGTCACCGCGATCGTGGAGTTCCCGCCGGCGGGAACCCTGGCCGGTATCGCCAAACGCGAACTTCGGGGGACCCCGACGCACGCCGTCAAGTCCCCCGCGGATCTGGACGGGCTGCCGGAGTTCTAATCCTCTTCAAGCCCGCTCCAACCCTGCACAACCAGATACGCAGTAATTACCCCCGCACACCCCGTGCGGATCCAACCGAAGGGAAACACAGTGGCTGCCAGCCAGGATGAAATCATCGCCGGTCTCGCCGAGATCATCGAAGAGGTGACCGGTATCGAGCCGAGCGAGGTCACCGTCGAGAAGTCCTTCGTCGACGACCTGGACATCGACTCGCTGTCGATGGTGGAGATCGCGGTTCAGACCGAAGACAAGTACGGCGTGAAGATCCCCGACGAGGACCTCGCTGGTCTGCGCACCGTCGGTGACGTGGTGGGCTACATCCAGAAGCTCGAGGCCGAGAACCCCGAGGCTGCCGCCGCGCTGCGCGAGAAGTTCGGTTCCGAGAGCTAATCGTGTCCTCTAAGCCTTCTACGGCCAACGGCGGTTACCCGAGTGTGGTGGTAACCGCCGTTGAGGCCACGACTTCAGTCGGGGCGGACATCGAGAGCACGTGGAAGGGCTTGCTCGCCGGTGAGAGCGGCATTCACGTGCTCGAAGACGAGTTCGTCTCCAAGTGGGACCTGCCGGTCAAGATCGGCGGACATCTCAAGGACCCGGTCGACGACCACATGGGCCGGTTGGACATGCGGCGCATGTCCTACGTCCAGCGGATGGCCAAGCTGCTCGGCACCCGCCTGTGGGACAACGCCGGCACGCCTGAGGTGGACCCGGACCGTTTCACCGTGGTGATCGGCACCGGACTGGGCGGCGGCGAGAAGATCGTCGAGACCTACGACCTGATGAACGAGGGCGGCCCCCGCAAGGTGTCGCCGTTGGCCGTTCAGATGATCATGCCCAACGGCGCGGCCGCCGTGGTCGGTCTGCAGCTCGGTGCTCGTGCCGGAGTCATCACCCCGGTGTCGGCCTGTTCGTCGGGTTCGGAGGCGATCGCGCACGCGTGGCGTCAGATCGTCATGGGTGACGCGGACTTCGCGGTCTGCGGTGGTGTCGAAGGCGGCATCGAGGCGCTGCCGATCGCGGCGTTCTCGATGATGCGCGCGATGTCGACCCGCAACGACGAGCCCGAGAAGGCGTCGCGGCCGTTCGACAAGGACCGTGACGGATTCGTGTTCGGCGAGGCCGGTGCGCTGATGATCATCGAGACCGAAGAGCACGCCAAGGCTCGCGGCGCCAAGCCGCTGGCCCGGTTGATGGGTGCCGGAATCACTTCCGACGCCTTCCACATGGTGGCTCCCGGTCCCGACGGCAAGCGGGCGGGTTTCGCGATGAAGCGGTCGCTGGAGTTGGCGGGTCTGTCCGCCAAGGACGTCGACCACATCAACGCGCACGGAACCGCCACTCCGATCGGTGACACCGCCGAGGCGAACGCGATCCGGGAAGCCGGATGTGAGCACGCCGCGGTGTACGCACCCAAGTCGGCGCTGGGCCACTCCATCGGGGCGGTCGGTGCGCTGGAGTCGGTGCTGACGGTGCTCTCGCTGCGTGACGGGGTCATCCCGCCCACGCTGAACTACGAGACACCCGACCCCGAGATCGATCTGGACATCGTCGCGGGCGAGCCCCGTTACGGTGACTACAAGTACGCGATCAACAATTCATTCGGGTTCGGTGGGCACAACGTCGCGCTCGCCTTTGGGCGGTACTGACACCGGATCGCGAGAGAGGGAAGTTCGCAACAGCCATGTCAACGCTGGCAACGGGAAAGGGTCTCCCCAACGTCGTCGTCACCGGCTACGCCATGACGACGGCTTTGGCCGCGGACGGGGAGAACACCTGGAAGAAGCTACTGGACGGCCAGAGCGGCATTCGCAGGCTCACCGATTCATTCGTCGAGGAGTATGACCTGCCGGTTCGTATCGGCGGGCACCTCGTCGAGACCCCGGAGTCGTTCGACGAGGGGTTGAATCGGACAGAGCTGCGTCGGCTTTCCTACTTGCAGAAGATGGCTTTGGTGCTGAGCCGGCGTGCCTGGGCGCACGCCGGCTCACCCGAAGTCGACACCAGGCGCCTCATGGTGTCGATCGGCACCGGGATGGGCTCCAGTGAGGAGCTGGTCTGGGCGTATGACGGCATGCGCGAACGCGGCCTGAAGGCGGTCTCGCCCCTGGTCGTGCAGAAGTACATGCCCAATGGAGCAGCCGCCGCGGTCGGATTGGACCGTCAGGCCAAGGCCGGGGTGATCACCCCGATCTCGGCCTGTGCATCCGGCTCCGAGGGCATCGCGCATGCCTGGCAGCAGATCGTGCTCGGCGAGGCCGACATGGCGATCTGCGGTGGGGTGGAGACCCGGATCGAGGCAGTGCCGATCGCGGGGTTCGCCCAGATGCGCATCGTGCTGTCCACCAGCAATGACGACCCGGAGGGCGCCTGCCGTCCGTTCGACCAAGACCGCAACGGATTCGTGTTCGGCGAGGGCGCCGCACTGATGGTGATCGAGACCGAGGAGCACGCCAAGGCGCGGGGGGCCAACATCCTCGCCCGGATCATGGGTGCCTCGATCACCTCGGACGGCTACCACATCGTCGCACCAGACCCCGACGGCCAAAGCGCGGGTCGGGCGATGACACGGGCAATCCAGGCCGCCGGGCTGACACCCGGCGACATCAGCCACGTCAACGCGCACGCCACCGGAACCACGGTGGGTGACGTGGCAGAAGGCCACGCCATCAACCTCGCGTTGGGTCCGCACGGCGGCAACGCCGCGGTGTACGCGCCCAAGGCGGCACTCGGCCACTCAGTCGGTGCGGTCGGCGCGGTCGAGTCCATCCTGACGGTGATGGCTCTGCGTGAGCAGATCGTCCCGCCGACGCGGAACATGGAGAACCTCGATCCCGAGATCGACCTGGATGTGGTGGCAGGCGAGCCGCGCCCGGGCAACTACGAATACGCGATCAACAACTCATTCGGGTTCGGCGGACACAACGTCGCAATCGTCTTCGGTCGGTATTAGAAAACCGCCGCAGCGAGACCCGCGACAAGAAATCAGACCAAGGAGAGGCGCGATGACGACAATGGCTCCCGAGACGGTGGGCGAATCGCTCGACCCGCGCGATCCCCTGCTGCGTCTGTCAACGTTCTTCGACGACGGCACCGTCGAGTTGCTGCACGAGCGTGACCGCTCCGGGGTGCTGGCCGCGGGCGGCACCGTCAACGGAGTGCGCACCATCGCGTTCTGCACCGACGGCACGGTCATGGGCGGCGCGATGGGCATCGAGGGCTGCGACCACATCGTCAACGCCTACGACACCGCGATCGCCGAGCAGAGCCCGATCGTGGGCCTGTGGCACTCGGGCGGCGCCCGGTTGGCCGAGGGCGTCCGCGCCCTGCACGCGGTGGGGCGGGTCTTCGAGGCCATGATCCGGGCGTCCGGATTCGTCCCGCAGGTCTCGGTGGTGGTCGGTTTCGCGGCCGGCGGCGCCGCCTACGGCCCGGCGTTGACCGACGTCATCGTGATGGCACCGGAGGGCCGGGTCTTCGTCACCGGGCCCGACGTGGTGCGCAGCGTCACCGGTGAGGATGTCGACATGGCAGCGCTCGGCGGCCCCGACACCCACCACAAGAAGTCCGGCGTGTGCCACATCGTCGCCGACGACGAGCTCGACGCCTATGAGCGCGGTCGCCGGCTGGTCGGGTTGTTCTGCCAGCAGGGTCACTTCGACCGCAACAAGGCTGAGGCCGGCGAGATCGACCTGCACGCCCTGCTGCCGGAGTCGGCGCGGCGCGCCTACGACGTGCACCCGCTGGTGCACGGGCTGCTCGACGCCGACGCGCCGTTCGACGAGTTCCAGGCCAAGTGGGCGCCGTCGATGGTCGTCGGGCTGGGCCGGTTGTCGGGTCGCACCGTCGGTGTGTTGGCCAACAACCCGCTGCGGCTGGGCGGCTGCCTGAACTCCGAAAGCGCCGAGAAGGCGGCACGTTTCGTGCGGCTGTGCGACGCGTTCGGGATTCCGCTGATCGTGATCGTCGACGTGCCGGGTTACCTGCCCGGCGTCGGTCAGGAGTGGGGCGGCGTCGTGCGCCGCGGCGCCAAGCTGCTGCACGCGTTCGGTGAAGCCACCGTCCCTCGCGTCACGCTGGTGACCCGCAAGACCTACGGCGGGGCCTACATCGCGATGAACTCCCGGTCGCTGGGCGCCACCAAGGTGTTCGCCTGGCCGGACGCCGAGGTCGCGGTGATGGGAGCCAAGGCCGCGGTCGGCATCCTGCACAAGAAGAAGCTGGCCGCCGCGCCCGATCACGAGCGCGAGGCGCTGCACGAGGAGCTGGCCGCCGAGCACGAGCGGATCGCCGGTGGGGTGGACAGTGCCATCGACATCGGCGTGGTCGACGAGAAGATCGACCCGTCGCACACTCGCGGCAAGATCACGCAGGCCCTGGCTGAGGCACCCGCCCGGCGCGGCCGCCACAAGAACATCCCGCTGTAACCCGCCGTCACCAATTGCCGCGAGAGTGCGTGTTTGCACCCCGACACGCCGGTGACGGGCGTGCAACTGCGCACGCTCAGCAGTAGCCGTTTACGCCCGAACCGACGCGTTAAGCCTGGCTGTCGGCTACAACTACATCTATGCCGTCCGCCGATGAAACGCCGGAAGCCGCGCAGGATCGAACTGTCCAGCCCCGCGGAAAGCTACGCCGGCGCCAGGTCTTGGGTGGCCTAGCAGCTCTGGGAGTGGGCGGCGCCGGCGTCTCGGCGCTGGCCGGTTGTGAAGGCAAAGACAGCGGCGGTGTGGCTGCCGGCGCCCCGGACTATGGGACCGGGATCAACGACGGGTTCAACGGGAAGATCGAACTCGACGTGCGCGATTCGCAGCCCGACTGGGGCCCGTTCGAGCTTAAGCACGCTCCCAAGGACGCACCCAATGTGCTGGTGGTGCTCTACGACGACACCGGGATGGCGGCGTGGTCGCCCTACGGCGGGGCCATCGATATGCCCGTCATGCAGCGCCTTGCCGACAACGGGCTGACGTACTCGCAGTGGCACACCACGGCGCTGTGTTCGCCGACCCGATCCTGCGTCCTGACCGGTCGCAACCACCACGTGAACCGCTTCGCCTCGATCACCGAGGGCTCCGACGGCTTCCCCGGCGCGGCGGCCCGGCTGCCCGCACAATGCGCGACGATCGGGCAGTTACTCCAGGAAAACGGGTACAGCACGTTCTGGGTGGGCAAGAACCACAATGTGCCCGAGGAGGACGTCTCCAGCGGGGGAAGCAAATCGGAGTGGCCGCTGCAGAAGGGCTTCGATCGGTTCTACGGCTTTCTCGGCGGGGAAACCAACCAGTGGTACCCGGATCTGGTGGAGGACAACCGATTCATCGAGCAGCCCTACAGCCCCGAAGACGGCTACCACCTGTCGAAAGACCTCGCCGACAACGCGCTTCGCATGCTGCGCGACCAACGGTCCAGCAATCCGTCCAAACCGTGGTACATGTGGTTCTGCCCGGGCGCCAATCACGCCCCGCACCACAGCCCGACCGAATACGCCGAGAAGTACCGCGGCAGGTTCGACGACGGCTACGAGGCGTATCGGGAGTGGGTGTTGGCCCGGATGGTCGACAAGGGCATCATGCCCAAAGACACTCGGCTGACGCCGCTGAATCCCCTTCCCGCCGACGTCGCGTTGCCGGCTGATGCGGTACGGCCGTGGAATTCGCTCAACGCCGACGAGAAGCGCCTGTTCTCCCGAATGGCCGAGGTCTTCGCCGGGTTTTCCGAATACACCGACGCCCAAGTGGGCCGGATCGTCGAATACCTCGAGCAGACCGGCCAGTTGGACAACACCCTCATCTTCTATTGCGCCGACAACGGCGCCTCCGGCGAAGGTTCCCCCAACGGATCGGTCAACGAGAACAAGTTCTTCAACGGCTACCCCGATGACCTTGCCGAGAACATGCGCTACCTCGACACCCTGGGGACGCCCGACACCTACAACCACTATCCGACCGGCTGGGCGGCCGCCTTCTCCACACCGTTCCAGATGTTCAAGCGCTACTCGCAGTTCTCCGGGGGTACCTGCGACCCGATGGTGATCCACTGGCCCGCGGGTATCAAAGCCAAAGGCCAAGTGCGCCACCAATACCACCACGCCACCGACATCGTGCCGACCATCCTCGATGCGGTCGGACTTGCGATGCCCGAGGAGTACCGCGGTGTGAAGCAGTACCCGCTCAACGGGGTATCGATGCGCTACAGCTTCGACTCCCCCGACGCGCCCACCGCCAAGAAGCGGCAGTACTACGCCATGCTGGGCACCCGCGGCATCTGGGAGGACGGCTGGAAGGCATCGGCGCTGCACGCACCGATCAGCGGAAAAGGCCATTTCGATTCCGACCGCTGGGAGCTCTACCACGTCGACGAAGATCGCTCCGAATCCACCAACCTCGCCGACAAGCATCCCGACAAACTCAAGGCACTCATCGATGCGTGGCACCGGGAGGCCAAGGACAACTACGTCCTACCGCTGGACGACCGCACGGCCACTGAACTGCTCACCATCAAACGGCCGCAGTTCGAACCGCCGCGTGATCGCTACACCTACTACCCGGATACGGCTCCCGTCCCGGAAGGCGTGGCAGCCAACATCCGTGGACGGTCGTACAAGATCGTCGCGAACGTCGATCTCGCACGCGATGCCCAAGGAGTGCTCTTTGCCCACGGGTCGCGGTTCGGCGGGCACGTGCTGTTCATCAAGGACGCCAAGCTGCACTACGTGTACAACTTCCTCGGCATCAGGCCCGAGCAGGAGTTCGTCTCACGGCAACTGACGCCCGGCAAGCACACGCTCGGCATGGAATTCGTCCGCAAGGAATCGGGCCAGTACGGTGAATCCCTCGGCACCACAACGCTTTATGTCGACGGAAAGGCCGTCGATACGGGTCCGATGCGCACCCAACTGGGCAAGTTCACCCTCGCCGGCGACGGCCTGTGTGTCGGGTACGACAGCGGGGACAGCGTCTCCGACCATTACCAGAACCCGGGGGCCTTCACCGGCGGCAGCATCCAGGCCGTCGTCATCGACGTCAGCAATGAGACCTTCGTCGATCTGCAACGAGAAGCGGCAGCAGCACTCGCCCGCGACTGACCGGACTCACCGCGTGGTGTAGCCGCCGTTGGCGAAGATGGTCTGCCCGGTCACCCAGTGGCCGCCGTCGAGCAGGAACAGCACCAACGGCGCGATGTCCTCGATCCGGGTCAACCGATTGCCCATCCCCTGCGACTTGTGGAACTCGACCCGCTCGGGGGTCTCCTGCGGGTAGAAGAACGGGGTGTCCATCGGCCCGGGCGCGACGCTGTTGACGTTGATCCCCCGGGCCCCGAACTCTTTGGCCGCCGCCCGGGTGAAGTGCTCCACCGGGCTCTTGGAGCCCGCGTAGGTGGAGTAGCCGTCGGTGAACGCTCCCAGCAGCGCGGTCACGATCGTCACCACCGAGCCGTTGTCGTTGAGGCGCCTGCCGGCCTGCTGCAGAAAGAAATAGGCGGACTTGGCGTTGATGTCGAACATCGAGTCGTACTCGTCCTCAGTGGTTTCCAGCATGGGCTTCCGCAGCACCTTGCCGACCGTGTTGACCGCGAAATCCACCCCGCCGAACGCGTTCACCGCGGCATCGAACAGGGCGGTGACATTGGCCGGAACGGTCAGGTCGCCTTGCACCTTGATCGCCTTGGCGCCGGCGTCCTGCACCGCCGCCACGGTCTTGTCGGCGTCGGGCTCGGAGCTGTCGCTGTTGTAGTGCACCGCGACGTTGACGCCGTGCGCGGCCAACGTGGTGCTGATCAGCCCGCCCAGGTTCTTGGCGCCCGCGGCCACCACCGCCGATTTCCCGGTCAAATCGCTCATAGGTCTTCCCTCCTGTTTCTGAACACGAAACTAGCCCGGCTCTGCACAAATGAGAAGCAGCGTTATACGCATAATCAACAAGAGTTATTTGTGGATAACATGGGCCGATGCTCCCGGTTCCGGACCTGCGCCGCCTGACCCACTTCATCGCCGTCGCCGAGTCCGCCGGCTTCACCAGCGCCGCCAAGCAGCTACACCTGTCACAACAGGCGCTGTCGCATTCGGTGCAACAGCTGGAGAAGGAGATCGGCGTGACGCTGCTGGTGCGCGCCGGGCGCCGCATCACGTTGACCCAGGCCGGCCAGACCCTGATGGACGAGGGCCGGGCACTGCTGGCGGCGGCCAGGACCCTCACTGCAAACACGCGCGCCGCGGCCAGCGCCCTACCGGATGAATTCGTCATCGGGCACTCCCCTGCGATCAGCAATCACGACGTCTACGCCCTGATCGAGCCCGCAATCGCCGCTTCGCCCGACACGTCGTTCACGGTCGTGCAGCTGTTCCCCGACCGGCTCACCGCCGGAGTGCGCGATGGCACCGTGCAATTGGGGCTGCGCCGCGCCGTCGTGCCCCAAGAGCTGCTCGCCGGCGCGGTGATCGGCTATGACCCGCTGCGGGTTGCCGTCCCCGCCGATCACCCGCTGGCCGCGCGCTCCCGCATCCGCATCACCGATCTGGCCGCCGAACTGATCGCGCTGTGGGCGCCTCCCGGCGCTTCCTACTACAGCGACTTCCTGGTCAACGCCTGCCGGCGTGCGGGATTCGAACCGCAGTACCGGGTCAGCCGGGTGCAGGGCTGCCCGCCCGAGGTGGCGGCCTTGACCGAGCGTGCCGCCGCGTTCGTCACCGCACCGGCCGGCCCGGCCCTGGATGGCGCCGTCACAGTGGTCGATCTCGACGAGCCGCTGCTGGTGCCCCTGCAGGCACTGTGGCAACCCCATACCAGTTCGGCGGTACGCGATCTCATTCTGCGTCAGCACCCTTGACAGCCTGCGCGCCGATACACCACAATTCATCATGCGATGAATTACTAGCTGTAGCCGCACGGAACCGGAAGGATCTCCGATGCCTGGATATCTGGCCGCCCTGGCACTCGCGCTCTGCCCCGTCTTGGTCGTCATTCGTCTGATCATGCTGCGGCGCAAGGGAACCGACGCCATGCACTTCGGCAGCACGGACAACAAGGACTTCCTGATCCCGCCCTTCGCGCTGGTCTACTTCTACGTGGTCTTCGCCGGCGCCTTCGGGTGGCCGTTGGTGGGCTCCGAGCGGTTCTTCAGCTCCACCGCCATCGCCTGGGCCGGGGTCGCATTGTGTTTCTGCGGCCTCCTGATGGTCGCGTTGAGCCTGGCCGCGTTCGGCAGCAGCTTTCGGGTGGGAATCGACACCGACAACCCGGACAAGCTGGTGACGTCGGGGGTGTTCGCGATCAGCCGCAACCCCATCTATGTCGGGTTCGGGTTGGTGCTGCTCGGCCAGTTCCTGGTGTTTCCGACCTGGATTCCGTTGGCCTACCTGCTCGCCGGCGTGTGGCTGTTCAATCGCCAGGTGCTGCGTGAGGAAGCCTTCATGCGTGACCACTACGGTCGGGAGTACGCCGAATACTGCAGCCGAGTCCGCAGGTACCTGTAGGAGTTCAGCCGCGGGCGAGGATCGCCGACAGCGCCCGCGCCAGCTCCGCGTCGGGGTCGGCCGGCAGTGTGTCGGCACGCCATCCCACGAAGTCATCCGGGCGGATCAGCACTGCGCCGTCGGGTTCCAGCCCGGTGACCCGTGCCCACTGTTCATCGGCGATCCGGCGCACTGTGAGTGGGATACCCAGCGCCTCCGAGGCATGCGCCGCGGCGGCCCGCCACCGTCCGCCGTCGCTGCGGGTCAGCACGGTGAAGCCCGACCCGAGCAGATCAAGAGTCGAAATCCGTTGTCCGCCATGCGTCAGCCATACATGCGGAACCCGCGTGCCGGGTTGTCCGCGCAGCTCGGACACCAGTGAGACCGCGCTCGGGTCGGATGGTGCCGGCTCGTCCGACAGCACCGCGGCTGACCGATACCGGTAGCCGATCAGCAAGGCGAACATCGGCGCCTCCTCCCCCGGCGGGAGGCCGGGGCCGCTGTCGTCGAGTCGTAACAGGGGCAGCACCGGCCCGGTCAGCGATTGGCGGGCACTGAAGCGCCCCACCGGGTGCCGTTCGGCGTGGTAAGTGTCCAGCAACGACGGATCGGCCGTCCCCGCCAGTACAGCCGCCAGCTTCCAGGCCAGGTTGTGTGCGCTCTGAATGGCGCAGTTCGCGCCGCCGGCCTTGAACGGCGGCATGGCGTGCGCTGAATCTCCGACGAGAAACACCCTGCCACAGCGGAACTGGTCGGCGACACGCTCGTAGGGTTGCCACGGCGTCACTTCGACGATCTCGATTTCGATGTCCGCACCGATCGCCCGGGTGAGCAGCCGACGGCAGTGATCGGTGGTGAACTGGGCGGCGGTCTCGCCTCGACCGGGAAGATAGGTGGTGAGGAACATGCCGAAGTCGTCACGTACCGGCAGAAAGATGCCGTCCACGTCGTCGTTGGCCACCTGGATGGCGTCACCGTCGCCGAGCTGCGGAACGAATTGCCGCCAGGGGCCGCGGAAGTAGATGAAGACGACGTAGATCGGCAACGCCCCGTGCCCCGAGGTCGGGATGCCCCGTGCATCGCGCACCGGGCTGCGCACACCGTCGGCGGCGATCAGGTAGTCAGCCCGCACCACGTCTGTGCTGCCGGTGTCGCGGTCACGCACGACGACGGCTACTCCGGTGTCGTCCTGCTCGAAGGAGCACAGTTCGGTTCCGTAGCGAACCTCGCTGCCGCGCCCGCGGATGTGCTCCAGCAGCATCGGTTCCAGTGCGCTTTGCGGGCAGTATTGCGCGGCCGGCTCAGGGCTCAGGCCGGCGAACGGTGCGAAGATCGCGTCCAGGTCGAAGGCTTGCTGCGCCTGGGTGCTGCGCAGCGAGACCTTGGTGAGCGTGTCCGAGACACCCTCGGCCACCGCGTGCACCTGATCCGCCAGACCGAGGCCGCGCAGGATCTCCAGGCTGCGGAAGCTCAAGTTGCGCGCTTTCGGGTAGATGAAGATCTCGCTGCGCTTCTCGATCACCAGCGAACGCACGCCGTGTTTGGCCAACAGTGCTGAAGCGCTCAGACCGCCGGCACCAGCGCCCACGATCAGTACCGGGGCTCGATCGTCCGTCATCGCCACCTCCGCCACAGACGGAACTAGTCAGTTCCGACAAATCCAATGTGGCACGCGTCGACGCTCGGTGCAACCGACTACGGGGATGGATTGCCGGTGAGTGGAAGGATGACGTCCTCCAGTACGCGCCGGACGAAGACGCGGTCAACCGGCCGACCGGTCATCACACGCAGCACATTGAGACCCAACGCCACATCGGGGATCAGACTGAGGTCGCGACCGGCCGGGATCTCGCCCCGCGCCCGCGCCTGATCGAGCAGCACCCGGACCACATGGCGCGGCGGGTCGAGTACCAGGTCGTCGAGGGCCGCCGCCAGGACCGGATTGTGCATGGCCGCGGTCGCGACTCCGACAACGACTTTCATTGTCTCCATACCCGATTCATCGAACTCGGGCGCCGCGGCGACCAGCGCGTCGATGTCACCGCGCAAACTACCGGTGTTGGGCGGCTCGACCGGTCCCTGCCGGCGGCGCCAATGAGCGATCGCATCGGCCACCACCACCGCCTTCGACGGCCAGCGCCGATAGATTGCGGCTTTGCCCACTCCGGCGCGGGCCGCGATGTCGTCCATGCTCAACCGGTCATAGCCCACCTCGGCCACACCATGCAGCGCCGCATCGAGGATCGCCGGATCGCGAGACCGGTCGAGGCGTCCCGGGCTTCGCCCCGGTCGCAATGCGGGCGCGGGTTCCTGGGCTCCCATAACGCGCCAGCCTAGTCGATACGGATTAGTTCCGTTGTAACTCGATTCAATCGGCGGCCGCGAGAAACTCGCGTGCCACCTCCACGACCCGTTTGCGGTCTTCGGCCACCAGCCCGATCCGGGTCCGGCGATCCACGATGTCCTCGACGGTCAGCGCGCCTTCGTGGCTGACCGCGTACTCGAACTCGGCACGGATCACATCGATGCCCTCGGCCACCGCTTCGCCGGGCCGCTCGCAGGTCGCGGCGGCCAACACATTGGCCGCCTCACCGCCGTAGCGCGGCACCAGCGACTCGGGCAGGTCACCCGTCAGCGGAAGTGGCGCTCCCGGGTTGTCCGGTGCACCGATCAGCGGCAGGTCCCGGGTGCGACACGGCGTGGCATCTAGCGCCCGCAGCCGCACGGCCCGGTCCAGCACGTCTTCGGCCATGTGCCGGTACTCGGTCAGCTTGCCCCCAATCACGCTGAACACCCCGGTCGCCGATTCGACGACGGCGTGGTTGCGTGACATGTCTGCGGTGTGACCTTCTCCGGTATCGATCAGCGGTCGCAGCCCGGCATAGGCCCCACGAACGTCGGCCGTGCTCAGCGCGGTGCCCAGCGCGGTGTTGACGGTGTCCAACAGGAAGGTGATCTCCGCCGACGTCGGTTGCGGCACATCGGGAATCGGGCCGGGGGCCTCTTCGTCGGTGAGGCCCAGATACACCCGGCCGAGCTGCTCGGGCATAGCGAACACGAACCGGTTGAGTTCACCGGGGATCGGCACGGTCAGCGCGGCAGTCGGATTGCCGAAGGCCGCCGCGTCGAACACCAGGTGCGTTCCGCGGCTCGGCCGCAACCGCAGCGCGGAGTCGATGTCTCCGGCCCACACCCCGGTCGCGTTGATCACCGCACGCGCGGTGACGTCGAACGACTCTCCGGAGATCTGGTCGGTCAGCCGTACCGTGTCGCCGGTGGCGTGCGATGCGGCCACATAGGTCAGGATCGTCGCGCCGTGCTGGGCCGCGGTCCGGGCGACCGCGGTGACCAGACGTGCGTCGTCGATCAATTGCCCGTCGTAGGCCAACAGGCCACCGTCGAGGCCGTCGCGGCGCACGGTCGGTGACAGCTCCACGGCGTGTTCGGGCGAGACCCGTCGCGAACGGGGTAACACCGTCGCAGGTGTGCCGGCCAACCTGCGCAGCGCGTCACCGGCGAAAAACCCGGTGCGCACCAAGGCCCGATCCCGCCGCGGCATCGACCCCAGCAGCGGCACGAGTTGCGGCATCGCCCGCACCAGGTGAGGGGCGTTGCGGGTCATCAGGATTCCGCGTTCGATGGCGCTGCGCCGCGCGATACCCACGTTGCCGGTCGCCAGGTAGCGCAGCCCGCCGTGGACCAGTTTGGAGCTCCACCGGCTGGTGCCGAACGCCACGTCCTGTTTGTCCACACACACCACCCGCAGCCCGCGGGTGGCCGCGTCCAGGGCGATGCCGGCGCCGGTGATGCCCGCACCGATGACGACGACATCAACAGCCGGGCGCTCGGCCAGTGCGGTGAGTTCGGCGGTGCGCCGGGCGGCGTTGAGTGCGACAGTGTCGGGCATCACGAGAGGTACCTGTTCAGGGTGTAGGCCAGTTCGGTGGAGAGCGCGTCCTCGTCGAGGATCGGCGCGACGACTTGCGCGGACTGGATCGCCGATTGGGTGATCAGCAGACACATCGCGGCGAGTTGGCGTGGATCGCCGGCCCGCACGCTGCCGCCGGCCTGGGCCCCGCCGAGTTCGCCGGCCACCAGGTCGATCAGCCGCCGTTGGCTGGACCCCAGCCGCTGGGCTATGTAGACCATCGCCAGGTCGGGTGCGTGATGCAGCACCTGCATCACCACCTCGTCGTGGCGCAGCCGCGCCGCAACCGCGACGATCCGCCGCACCAGCGCCTCGCGTCCGCTTCCCGGTTGCTCCAGTTCCGTCCACGCCGCGGTGATCCGTGCGGTCAGCAGGGCGGCGATCACCGAACGGCTGTCCGGCCACCGCCGGTACACCGTCGGACGACTCACCCCGGCTCGACGTGCGATGGCCGCCAACGTCACCCGCTCCATGCCCAATGCGAGCAGGCAGCTCGCGGCGGCATCGAGGATGCGCTCCCCGACCTCCAGCTGCTCGTCATTACTAGTTGACAGCATGTGTAATACTGTAACGCATGACGCCGGCCGATGCCCAGGACGCCCTGACCCCGCCGATGAAATGGAACGCCTGGGGCGATCCGGCAGCGGCCAAGCCGTTGAGCGACGGCATCCGTCAACTGCTCAAGGCAGCCCTGGGGGTGGACGGCACGAGCACCCCGGAGCGCGATCCGAGCCAGGTGTCACTCACCCCATCGGCACTGACCGAAACCGACCGCGCCGCCCTGGCGGCGATCGTGGGCGACGGTTTCTGCCGCACCGATCACACCGCACGGCTACTGCACGCCGGGGGCAAGTCCACCCTGGACCTGCTGCGGCGCAATGATTCCGGCACCCAGGACGCGCCCGACGCGGTGTTGCTGCCGGGCAGCGACGACGAAGTCACGTCGGTCTTGAGCTACTGCAGCCAGCACGCCATCGCGGTGGTTCCGTTCGGCGGAGGCACCAGCGTCGTCGGTGGGCTCGACCCGATCCGCGGCGAGTTCGCGGCGGTGGTGTGCCTGGATCTGCGCCGGTTCGATGCACTGCTGAACCTCGACAAGGTCTCCGGCGAGGCCGAATTCGGCGCCGGGGTCACCGGGCCGGACGCCGAACGACTGCTCGGTGAGCACGGCTACTCGTTGGGACACTTTCCGCAGAGCTTCCAATACGCCACGCTCGGCGGGTTCGCCGCGACCCGCTCCTCGGGACAAGACTCGGCCGGCTACGGCCGCTTCGACGACATGGTCCGCGGCCTGCGGATGATCACCCCGGCCGGTGTGCTCGACCTGGGCCGCGCCCCGGCCTCGGCCGCTGGGCCGGACCTACGCCAGCTGTTGCTGGGGTCCGAGGGTGCGTTCGGCGTCATCACCCGGGTGCGGGTGCGCGTACACCCGGTGCCGGCAACCACCCGCTATGAGGCGTGGTCGTTCCCCGACTTCGCCACCGGCGCCGCGGCACTGCGCGCGGTCACTCAGACCGGCGCCGGACCGACCGTCATCCGGCTGTCCGACGAAGCCGAGACGGGCGTCAACCTGGCCACCACCGAGCAGATCGGCGAGCAGCAGATCACCGGCGGCTGCCTGGCCATCACGCTGTTCGAGGGAACCGCCGAGCACACCGAAAGCCGGCATGCCGAGACCCGAGCGGTGCTGGCCGCGAACGGCGGCACGTCACTGGGCGAGGAACCTGCGCGCGCCTGGGAGCACGGCCGATTCTCCGCGCCCTACCTGCGCGATTCACTGTTGGCGGCCGGGGCGCTGTGCGAAACGCTGGAGACCGCCACCGACTGGGCGCGAGTGCCCGCGCTGAAGACGGCGGTCACCGAGGCGCTGACCACCGCGCTGGGTGACAGCGGGACCCCCGCGCTGGTGTTGTGCCACATCTCGCACGTCTACCCGACCGGTGCGTCGCTCTACTTCACCGTGGTCGCCGGTCAGCGCGGCAACCCCATCGAACAGTGGCAAGCCGCGAAAGTCGCTGCGGGCGATGCGATCATGCGGGCCGGCGGAACCATTACCCACCACCACGCCGTCGGCGCCGATCACCGGCCGTGGATGAGCCAGGAGGTGGGCGAACTGGGTGTGCAGGTGTTGCGGGCGGTCAAGGCCACGCTGGATCCGGCCGGAATCCTCAACCCCGGCAAACTGATTCCATGACGTCGCGCCAGATCAAGCGGATCACCCTGCTGACCAACCCGGCGGCCGGGCACGGCAATGCCAGGCACGCGGCCGAGCGAGCATTGGCGCGATTCCAGCAGCGCGGCGTCAACGTCAACCACATCGTCGGCGCCGATGCCCACCACGCGCGGCAGTTGCTCGATGAAGCGCTGGCCGCCGGAACGGACGCCGTGGTGGTGGCCGGCGGCGACGGCGTCATCTCGCTGGCGCTGCAGTCCCTGGCGCTCGGTGAGGTGCCGCTGGGAATCATCCCGGCCGGCACCGGCAACGACCACGCCCGTGAGTACGGTCTGCCCACCGGAGATCCCGAGGCGGCCGCCGACGTCGTCGCCGAAGGCCAGACCGAGACGATCGATCTGGGCCGCATCACCGAGGACGGCGGCACGGTGTCCTGGTTCGGCACCGTGATGGCGGCCGGTTTCGACTCGCTGGTGAGCGACCGCGTCAACCGGATGCGCTGGCCGCACGGCCGGATGCGTTACAACGTCGCCATGGTGGCGGAGATGTCCAAGCTGCGGCTCCTGCCGTTCCGGCTGACGTTCGACGAGGACGAGCCGCTGGACATCGAGCTGACGCTGGCGGCATTCGGTAACACCCGCAGTTACGGCGGCGGCATGCTGATCTGCCCGGGCGCCGATCACGCCGACGGGCTGCTGGACGTCACCATGGTGCACTCGAGCTCGCGGACCAAGCTGATCCGGCTGTTCCCCACCGTGTTCAAGGGCACCCACGTGCTACTCGATGAGGTGAGCACCCGGCGGGCGAAGTCGATTCGCGTGGAGTGCCCCGGCATCAACGCCTACGCCGACGGCGACTACGTGGCTCCGCTGCCGGTGACCGTGTCGGCAGTGCCGGGCGCGCTGCAGATCCTTCGCGCGTCCTGATCGATCTCAAGAGATCAGCGAGGCCCACAGCTCGCCGAGTTCGCCGACCACCTCGTCAACCAAGGTGCTGAAGTCGGCCGCCGCCGGTGCGTCCGTGTCGAGCCATGGGAAAGCCGGGATGTAGGTGCCGCCGGGCAGGAACGGATTCAGCATCACGTACCACGACGTCGCGAGGTCGATCAGCACCTGGAAGACGTTGGGCATCGACACCAGGGGGTGGTCCGATGGGTCGGCAGTCAAACTGGTCCAAAAATCCGCCCACGGTTTGCCTAAATCCAAGGTGAACGTCGTCCCGGCCCACGGATAGACGTCCGAGCCGTCAGAGCCGATCGCCGTACCGGGGAAACCCAACGCACCGTCGACCGCGCCGTGTGGGTCGGTGATTGTGGGCCCCTCCGTCGGGAAGGTGTAGCCGTTCAGCAGCTCCGAGATCGGCACTCGGCCATAGCCTTGGAGCAGCGCCATCCAGCCGTCGAGACTGCAGAACATGGTGTCGCACGCGGTGTGGGTCGGCATTTCGGCCTGCAGAAACCCGATCAACTGCTCACCGAGCGGCTTCGAGAGCGCCGGAATGGGGACCAGCATGTCGACCAATGCCTGGATTCGCTGCGGGTCGCCGAGATCGATACCCCAGATGTTCGTCTCGCTCGGGACCAACCACGGTCCGCTGAAGAACTGCGAATAGGCGAACGCGTCGATGGCCCTCAGCGCGTTGGCCGGGACGTTGATGATGGCGTAGAGCAGGTTCAGCGGAACGTTGGCCAGATCTCCGTCAGCAGTCAGCTGCACGGCGACTCGTGAAGTCGTGATCTCGGGTGTGGCAGGGCTGGCGGTGATCAGACCAGCAGCAACCAACAGCACATTGGCGATCGCAGCCGGCCGCGTCAGGGCCTGCATGATTTCTCCTTGACACTAAGTACTGCGCGCACGACAAAAGCGCGCGGCAAAGCGCGCGACAGTGAGAACAGCGCACGGCGCTGAGAACAGCGCGAGACGACAGGAACAAACGCGGAACAATAGGAACAACGCGGGGCGACAGGACCAACGCGTGAGTAAGCCTACCCTAAGTAGCTATCGGCGAGTTGAGTCGCTCGCGTGGGCTACCCCACGCCACGGCTTAGCCAGGACACCTCCGCGCCGTCGCCGCCGTGGCGGTAGGCCTCCAGCGCCTCATCCCAGGCCGAGCCCAGCACCGTCTCCAGATCCGCAGCCAGCGCGTCGGCGCCGGCGGCCATCAGCGTGCGCAGGCGGTTCTCCCCGACCATCACGTCGCCATTGGCGCTCATCGTCCCGCTCCACAGACCGAGCTGCGGGGTGTGGCTGAACCGCTGGCCGTCGACCCCGGAGCTGGGGTCTTCGGTGACCTCGAAACGCAACACCGACCAGGAGCGCAGGGCGCTGGCCAGCTGCGCGCCGGTGCCCACCGGACCGACCCAGTTGACCACGGCGCGCAGCTGACCCGGCATGGCCGGTTGCGGCGTCCAGTTGAGCTTCGCCTGGCCGTTGCGGGCACCCAAAGCCGAGGTCAGTGCCCACTCCACATGCGGGCACACCGCCGCGGGCGAGGCGTGGATGTACACCACGCCGCTGGTCACGTCGGCGAATTGATTCGTCGCGCGCATCAGTTGCTCCTTCGGATCCACGAGGGACGTCTTCCCCAACGACCTGGCGGTACCGAATTTGAGCAGTGTTGCTGCAGAAACTGGAGTGTATTCAGTGTTGTATGTGTCTATTGTGCCTTGTGTGACGCCTGTTGGCTAGTCCCCGCTGTACGCGGCTACCACGGCATCAGACAGCTCCGGCCAGCGGTCGGTGACCCAGTCACCGAAGTCGCGGTCGGTGAGCACCACCAGCGCCCGCTCGATCGCCGGATCAGCCCAGATCAGAGTGCCTGACTGCCCGAAGTGACCGAAGGTCCGCGCCGAGTTGGTGGCGCCGGTCCAATGCGGTGTCTTGCCGTCCCGGATCTCGAAGCCCAGCCCCCAGTCGTTCGGCCGCTGCGGCCCGTAGCCGGGCAACACGCCGTCCAGGCCGGGAAACTGCACGCGGATGGCCTCGGCGTGTAGCTGGGGCGACACCGTCACCGGCGCCAACAGGTCGGCGGCGAAACCAGCCAGGTCGGCCACCGTCGATGTGCCCCCGAAACCGGCCGCCGGCGCGCCCCCGTCGAGTCGGCTGGCCGTCATACCCAACGGCTCGAACACCGCCTCGGTCAGGTAGCGGCCGAACTCGATCCCGGACTCGCGCTGCACGGCGGCGGCCAGCACCGCGAAGCCGTGGTTGGAGTACACCCGCCGCGTGCCGGGCGGGGCCAGGATCCGATCGGAGTCCGGCGAAAGCCCGGAAGCGTGCGCGAGCAGATGGCGCACCGTGGCGCCCGGCGGGCCGGCCGGGGTGTCCAGTTCGACGGCCCCCTCCTCCACCGCGACCTGCACCGCCCGCGCCACCAAGGGCTTGGTCACCGACGCGAGACGGAACGGCCGCGCGGTGTCGCCGTGGGTGGCCAGCACCCCATTCGGGCCGATGACGGCGGCGGCCGCGTGACCGACCGGCCAGTCGTCGAGGGCGGCGAGGGGGGACATCGCAGGCCAGCCTAAGCGGGGGTTGCAAGCGCGGCGAAGCCGGTCACCGCCATCAGCTACCGGGGCCGTCGAACCCAGTCGCCGCCCGGACTGCCTTGCGGTGGCCGGTCGCGCTGCAGCCGAACCAGCGCTGGCAGGACCGGCTGAGCACGCTCTGCTCGGCGTAGCCGAGTTCGCGGGTCAGGTGCGCCAGGCTGATGTCGGTGTCGCGCAGGTACCGGTGGGCGGCGTCGCGGCGGACCCCGTCGACCAGGGCCGCAAACGTGGTCTCCTCGGCGGCCAGCCGTCGATGCAGTGTCTTGGGATGCAGGCCGAGCTGACCGGCGATCAGCTCCAGGTTCACGGTGCCGGTGGGCAACAGCTGGCGGGCGATCGCGCGCACCGACGCCGCGATGCCCGCCGATTCGGCGGTGATGCCGCGCAGGTAGCTCACCATGGCCTGGTGAGCGTGGTCGTCCCGGTGCAGGGGGCGGTCCAGATCGACGGTGCGAAAGGTGAACCCGGCGACCGGCTGGGCGAAGTAGGGCCGGCAGCCGAAATAGGCCAGATAATCGCGCACCGGGGTGAGCGCCTCGTGCGGAAGGTGCACCGACAGCGGCGCGTACGGGGCGTCGAACATCATCCGCATGATCCCCAGCGAGACCCCCAACGACAGCTCGGTGGTCTGCGGATGCGGCGGCGACCGCTCGATGAGCACCTCGAACGCATAGAACGATTCGGCGGCATCCGCGCCCGGGATGATGCGCGCCGAGATCGCTGGACTGTAGGCGGATAAGAACCGCTCCACGATCGAGAACCCGCCGCCCACGGTGGCCGCGGTGCGTGCGGCCACACCAAGCGGCCCGAAGTTGCCGATGTCTTGACGCAGCGCCAGCCGGCGCCCGAAGTCGCGGCAGGCGGTGGCGGTCGCGGCATTTTCCACGGCCAGGATCACCGCGAGGTACGGCACGAACACCTCGTGAGTGCCGACCGCACCGTCCGGCACCCCGGCTGCCCGCAGCAATGCCCCGGGATCACCGCCGAGCTCGGTGACCAGCTCCGGGTATCCCGACAGCGCGGTGCCGCGCACCACCGACATGTCCGCAAATATCAAAGAAATGTCCGCAGATGTCAAGACTTCGCCCGTCTTGCGAGACATGCTGGAACGGCATTCGGCGGAAAGGAATACCCGTGAGCTTTGACACCGTGATCCGTGGCGGCCGGTGGTTCGACGGCACCGGCGCGCCGTCGGCGATCCGCAATATCGGCATCCGCGACGGACACATCGCCTCGATCTCGGCCGAACCGCTCGACGAGACCGGCTGCGGCCAGGTGATCGACGCCGCCGGCAAATGGGTGCTGCCCGGACTGCTCGACATCCACACGCATTACGACGTCGAGATACTCCTCGCGCCCTCGCTGTCGGAGTCGGTGCGGCACGGCGTGACCACGGTGCTGGTGGGCTCGTGCTCGCTGTCCACCATCCACGTCGACGGTCAGGATGCCGGCGACCTGTTCGGCCGGGTGGAGGCCATCCCGCGCCAGTACGTGGTCGACACCATCGACGCGCACAAGACCTGGTCGAGTTGTGAGGACTACATCGCCAGCCTGGAGAAGCTGCCGCTCGGCCCCAACGTGACGGCGCTCATCGGACATTCCGACATGCGCGCCGCGACCATGGGATTGGACCGCGCAACCCGCTCCGATGAGCGGCCCACGGCTGCCGAGCAGGCCCGAATGGAACAGATGCTGGACGAGGCATTGCAGGCGGGATTCGTCGGAATGTCTTCCCAACAGCTGCTTTTCGACAAGATGGACGGCGACGTCTGCCGCTCACGCACGCTGCCGTCGACGTACGCCAAGCCCAGGGAATTGCGCCGCCTCAAGTCGAAGCTGCGCCGCAGCGGACGGATTCTGCAGGCCGGTCCGGACGTCAAGAATCCATTCGACGTGGTGTCGCAGCTGGCGCAGGCCCTGGGGATATTCCGCCGACCGCTCAAGACCACTCTGCTGGCCGCCGCCGACGTCAAGAGCAACCGGCTGGCGATTCCGACCATCATCAAGACATCGCGCATGCTGAACAAGCTGGGCGCCAACTTCCGCTGGCAGCACCTGCCGGTGCCGTTCGAGGTGTACGCCGACGGCATCGATCTGGTGATCTTCGAAGAGTTCGGCTCGGGCGCCGAGGCGCTCCATCTGCGGGAGTCGCTCGAGCGTGACGAGTTGATGCGGGACGAGTCCTACCGGCGACGCTTCCGCAAGGACTACGAAAACAAGTACGGCCCGCGGGTCTGGCACCGCGACTTCTTCGACGCCGAGATCGTCGCCTGCCCCGACCCCTCGGTGATCGGAAAGTCCTTCGGGCAGGTCGGTGTCGAGCGCGGCGGAGTGCACCCCGTCGACGCCTTCCTCGATCTCGTCCTCGAGCACGGTACTGCCCTGCGCTGGCACACCACGATCTCCAATGACCGGCCCGAGGTGCTCAAGACACTCGCTGCCGAACCCGGCATCCAGATCGGCTTCTCGGACGCGGGCGCGCACCTGCGCAATATGGCGTTCTACAACATGGGCCTACGGCTGCTGCGCCATGTCCTGGACGCCCAGCAGTCCGGGCAGGCGTTCTTGTCGGTCGAGCAGGCGGTGCACCGGCTGACCGGTGAACTGGCCGACTGGTACCGGGTCGACGCCGGCCACCTGCGTGTCGGCGACCGGGCCGATGTCGTGGTCATCGACCCGGCCCACCTCGACGACAGTCTGGACGCCTACGCCGAGGAGTCCTTCGACCAATACGGCGGGATGTCACGCATGGTGAACCGCAACGACGAAGCCGTCAGCGCCGTACTCGTCTCCGGGAAAGCGGTCGTCCTCGACGGTCAGCCCACCAGCGTGCTCGGGACGCAACGCACCGGAAGTTTCCTGCGTGCCGACACCCGCACTCCGGCTGTCGCCGCGCAAGCCCCGGTGCCGGCACCGGGCGCCACACCGGCAACATAGGGTGACCCCATGAGCCAGACAGTGCGCGGTGTGATCTCCCGTGAAAAGGGCAAGCCGGTCGAGGTGACCGACATCGTCATTCCCGAGCCCGGTGCCAACGACGTCGTCGTCGCCATCACGGCCTGCGGGGTGTGCCACACGGACCTGACCTACCGCGACGGCGGTATCAACGACAGCTACCCGTTCCTGCTGGGCCACGAGGCCTCCGGCACCGTCGAGTCGGTGGGATCGGCGGTCACCGCGGTCGCGCCCGGCGACTTCGTGATCCTGAACTGGCGCGCCGTATGCGGACAGTGCCGCGCCTGCAAGCGCGGTCGCCCGCACCTGTGCTTCGACACCTTCAACGCCTCGGTTCCGATGACCCTGACCGACGGCACCGAACTCACCCCGGCCCTGGGCATCGGGGCGTTCGCCGACAAGACCCTGGTCCACGAAGGTCAGTGCACCAAGGTCGATCCGAGTGCTGACCCCGCGGTGGCCGGACTGTTGGGCTGCGGCGTGATGGCCGGTCTGGGCGCCGCGATCAACACCGGCGCCGTCACCCGCGACGACACCGTCGCGGTGATCGGGTGCGGCGGCGTGGGCGACGCCGCGATCGCCGGCGCGGCCCTGGTCGGTGCCCAGCGCATCATCGCGGTCGACACCGACAACACCAAGCTGAACTGGGCGCGTGAATTCGGCGCCACTCACACCATCAACGCCCGCGAACTCGACCCGGTGGAGACCATCCAGGATCTCACCGACGGTTTCGGTGCCGACGTGGTGATCGACGCGGTCGGCCGCCCGGAGACCTGGAAGCAGGCCTTCTATGCGCGGGATCTGGCCGGAACCGTTGTGCTGGTGGGAGTTCCGACTCCGGATATGCAACTGGAGATGCCGCTGATCGACTTCTTCTCCCGCGGCGGTTCGCTGAAGTCCTCGTGGTACGGCGACTGCCTGCCCGAGCGCGACTTCCCCACCCTGATCAGCCTTTACCTACAGGGCCGGCTTCCGCTGGACAAGTTCGTCTCCGAACGCATCGGGCTGAACGATGTCGAGAAGGCGTTCCATCGGATGCACGGAGGCGAGGTACTGCGGTCGGTGGTGATGCTATGACCTCCGGCGGCCAGATCCAGCGGGTCATCACGCACGGCACATTCGAACTCGACGGCGGCAGTTGGGAAGTCGACAACAACATCTGGATCGTCGGTGACGATTCCGATGTGGTGGTCTTCGACGCAGCCCACGACGCGGCACCGATCGTCGAAGCCGTCGGCGGGCGCAACGTGGTGGCGGTGGTGTGTACGCACGGGCACAACGACCACATCACCGTGGCACCCGAGCTGGGCCGAGCGCTCGACGCGCCGGTGCTGCTGCACCCCGGCGACGACATGCTGTGGCAGATGACGCACCCGGACAGCGACTTTCGGTCCGTAGCCGATGGCGACACGCTCACTGTCGGAGGCTTGGAGTTGCGGGCGCTGCACACACCCGGCCACTCACCGGGCTCGGTGTGCTGGCATGCACCAGACCTGGGCGCGGTATTCAGCGGCGACACACTGTTCTGCGGTGGCCCGGGGGCGACCGGACGCTCTTTCTCGGACTTCCCGACGATTCTGGAGTCGATCTCCGGGCGGCTCGGCGAACTGCCCGCCGACACGGTCGTTTACACCGGACACGGCGACAGCACGCGCATCGGTGACGAGCTGGTCCACTACGACGAGTGGGTGGCGCGCGGCCACTGACGATGCACCGCGAGGAACGAGCGGTGCGGAGGAAGGGGCCAATCGAGCCCGGCCACTGACGATGCGCGGCGAGGAACGAGCGGTGCGGAGGAAGGGGCCAATCGAGCCCGGCCACTGACGATGCGCGGCGAGGAACGAGCGCGAGGAGGAAGGGGCCAATCCAGCCCGGCCACTGAGCTCAGTGCCCGCGCAGGATGCGCCGTTTCTCTTCGGCGAACTCCTTCTCGGTCAGCGCTCCGGAATCACGCAGCGCCGTTATGGTTTTGAGCTGCTCGATACGGATGCCTTCACCCTCGGGAACGAACCGGTCGCGACTGGTCTCCGCTCCGCTGACCACCGTCCCCACCGGGTGGCGGCCGCGGCGGGCCGCCAACAATCGGCCTGCGATCAGATCCACCAGCCCCAGCACGAAAATCACCGGAAACACCCAGAGCAGCGTCGAGTGGCCGGCGGGCTTTCCGAACGCCAGTCGCGGAGCGATGTAGGCGCCGACCTGCCCGTCGGTGGCGACCTGGTAGTCGCCGGCCTCGGCCACGTAGATCCGCCACAACCGCCGCCGCGCGTCGTTGTTGACCGTGGTGGTCATCCCGATGCTCTCCTGGAACTCCGGGTCGGGCGCGCCATCCGGTGGCGTCACCGTGATGCTGATCGGCGGGACCGGCAGCCCGCCACCGGTGGGACTGGAGATGACCCGGGTGTGCAGATTCACCGTCACCTCGCCCGCCGGCAGATGCACCCGGCCCTCGCCCGGAATCGGCACCTCGCCGTAGGCGTCATAGCGGTCCAGCACAAAGACGTTGAGAATCAACGCAACCACGAAACCGATCACCCCGACGGTCATCAGGCCGGCCGCCACCACGACCGGAATGCGCCCGATCGCACGCTGCGCGCTCACCCACGGAAGTGTGCCACGGATTGCCGATACCGCTACCGTCGGTGGTGATATCGATGACGGTCCGCCCGGGGTCGGAGGTGCCCATGCCAGAGTCGAGCATCGTGGTCCGCCCCGAGCCCGGCGGCGCTCCCTCGAGCCGGTTGCAGGCCGCCGGGCTGGCCCACGCCACCGGCGTGTTCGAACAGCTCGCGGCGACCGTACCGCTGCCGGCCGCGCCGCGTCCGATCGTCGTCGCCGACTACGGCGCCGCCACCGGCTACAACTCACTGCTCCCGATCGGTGCCGCCATCGCTGCCTTCCGCCGACGCACCCGGGCCGACCATGCCGTGTTGGTCACCCACACCGACCTGCCGGACAACGACTTCACCGCGCTGTTCACCACGCTGGCTGAGGATCCCGACAGCTACCTCCGCAAGGACACCGCCAGCTTCCCCTCGGCGATAGGCCGGTCGTTCTACGCCCAGATCCTGCCGTCGCAGAGCGTCACCCTGGGCTGGACATCCTGGGCCACCATGTGGCTGCGCCGGCCCGCAGGGGAGCTACCCGAATTCGCCGACCACGTCCATGTCGAACACAGCGACGACGACGCCGCGCGCCGCGCCTACGCACGCCAGGCCGCCCAGGATTGGCATGACTTCGTGGCGTTCCGCGGCCGAGAACTGAGTCCCGGCGGCAAGCTGCTGGTGTTGACCGCAGCCGTCGATGCCGCGGGCCGTTCGGGCTACCGGCCCCTGCTCGACGCGATCGTGGCGGTTCTCGAGGAGCAGGTGCGCGAGGGCGGACTGACCCGTGCCGAGGTCGCGCGCATGGCGATCCCGGTGCTCGGCCGCAGCGAGAAGGAACTTCGGGCACCGTTCGCCCCAGCCGGCCGGTTCGAGTCGCTGACGATAGAGCGACTGGAGGTGTTCGACGCCGAGGACCGGTTCTGGGACCGATACCTGCTCGACGGCGATGCGGTCGCGCTCGGCACCCATTGGGCGGCCTTTGTCAGCGCCGCCGTCTTCCCCACCCTGGCCGCCGCGTTGACCGGCGGCCCCGACGATCCGCGTGCGCCCGACTTCGTGCGTCACCTGGAAGCCGGCGTAGCCGCCAGGCTCGCGAGCAATCCGCAGCAGGTGCAGATTCCGCTCGCGCTGATCGTCCTCGCCAAGCAGCGTTAGGGGCTGACCGGGTTCTCCGTGGATTCCGGAGCCGGATTCTCCGGAACCTCCGGCAGGGTCGGCGCAAGGGGTTCGGGGCTGGGCGCGGACGCCGGTGGCGGCTCGAACGTCGGCGACGGCGAGGTGGTGGTGGTCGTCGTCGACACCGTGGTCAGCACGCTGGAGCCCGTCCCGCTGTCGGCAGCATGCCGCAGCACCAGCACGGCAATCGTGCCCAGCAACATCGCGACCAGCGCAGCCAGGATCACCACCGGGACCGGCCGTCGATACCATTCCCCGCCGCCCCCGCCGATTACCTCAGGTTCCGGTGTGGCGGGCTGGCGCGGCGCAGGAGGAGCCGGACGAGCCGGCGGAGGGGTCACCAACGGTTGCGGCCCCGCATCCGGGACGCTTTCGGCGGGCGGCGGCGGGACGTGCTCGGGCGGCGGGGCCGACTCGGGGAACTGTGTCGGTGCCGCCGGCGGCGGGGTCTTCTTCGGGATGGCCACCACATTGCCGGCGACACTCAGCGCAGCGCCGATGGCGGCCGTCAACTGTGGTCGTGGCGAGCTGATTACGGCGACCCCGAAGCGTTGTGACAAACCAGTCGTGACCGTCGGCATGTTCGCCCCGCCACCGACCGACACGATCGCCGAGAGCGCATCGGGAAGAATCTCGTTGTCGTCCAAGATGTTCTGCAGGACCGTGAAAAAGCCCTCCAGCGGCTGACGCAGGGCCTCGTCAAGTTCTACGCGGGTCAACCACACGCCGCCGTGGAAGCCCGCGAGTTCGGCCACCGTCTCAGATGACAGCTGTTCCTTGGCGTCCCGGCACTGGCTGCGCAGCCGGGTCAGCGACCCCACCGTCGGCGGCCCGTCGTCGTTACCACCGAGATCGGCAACCACGTGGTCCAACAGCGCCTGGTCGATCACGTCTCCGGAAAAGACGGTGCTGCGCCGGGTGGAGCCGATCGGTTCGAAGCCGCGGCCGGCGTCGACGAGAGTGACGTTGGTTCCACTGCCCCCGAAGTCGCACACCGCGATGATCCCGTGGTCTGGTAGACCCGGATTCGCTTGCAACGCAGTCAAAGCCGCCGTCGTATCGGAGATCAGCGACACCGGATGCTGCGCCCACTCCGAGACCCGTCCCAGCGCGGTGCGCAGCGCGCCGACGGCGTCGCGTGACCAGTGCGCAGGATAGGTAACCGCCACTGCGGGCGGTATCGGACGTCCCTCGGTCACCGCGTAGGCCAAGGCATGCAAGCCGTCAGCAAGCAATTGCTCGGCGCGGTGGGTAGATCCGTCGCTGGCCACCACCGGCCCACCACCACCGACGCGGTCAACGAAGTCGGTGACCACCAGTCCGCGGTCGTGCAGTTCGGAACTCACCGCGGAATTCTCCGAGGGCATGCCGATTTGGGATGGCCGATCCCGGAACAACGTCAGCACGGGCCGACGGGTGATCGCGCGATCGGCGGTCACCGCCGCCAATGTGGTCGCCCCGACGGACATCCCCAACGCGGGGCCTGTCTCTTGCGCCATGCTGTCCCATCCACGGTGTCATCCGGTGGTCAGAGCGCACCGGTCCGCGCAATTTTATCGATGAATGTCCGATATACCCGGTATTGCAGCGCTGTTGGTGCGGCGGAGAAGTCGCACTGAGGCCTACTTCCGGCGCCTAGCATCTGGTCCTATGCGGGCGCCGAGCCACGGTGCATCCCGCCCGGCGTTGAGTGCCTGGCGGTTCGTCACGGTGTTCGGCACCGTCAGTCTGCTGGCCGATTTCGTCTATGAGAGCGCCCGTTCCATCACCGGGCCCCTGCTGGCGTCATTCGGCGCGACCGGCCTGGTGGTCGGCACGGTGACTGGAATCGGGGAGGCCGCCGCGCTGGGCCTGCGACTGGTGTCGGGGCCGCTGGCCGATCGGACCCAACACTTCTGGGCCTGGACTATTGCTGGATACGCCCTGACGGTGCTCACCGTGCCACTGCTCGGTGTAGCCGGCACGCTCTGGGTCGCCTGCGCATTGGTGATCGCCGAGCGGGTCGGCAAGGCGGTCCGCAGCCCCGCCAAGGACACCTTGTTGTCGCACGCGACCAGTGTCACCGGCCGCGGCCGCGGCTTCGCCGTGCATGAGGCGCTCGACCAGGTCGGTGCGGTGATCGGTCCGTTGACGGTGGCCGGGGTGTTGGCGCTCACCGGCGGCGACTACGCCCCGGCGCTGGGGGTGCTGGCGTTGCCCGGTGCCGCGACGCTGGCGCTGCTGGTCTGGCTGCGGCTGCGAGTCCCGGACCCCCGGGACTACGAGCGCTTTGCGCCGGCGCCGGCCCAGCCGGCGCGCGGCGAGGCCGGGCAGTTGCCGGTGGCCTTCTGGCGGTACTGCGGTTTCATCGCGCTTACGATGACCGGTTTCGCGACCTTCGGCTTGGTGTCGTTTCACCTGGTCACCCACGGTTTACTGCCGGCCGCCGCGGTCCCGGTGCTCTATGCGGCAGCCATGGGCGCCGACGCACTGGCGGCGCTCGCCTCGGGGTGGTGCTACGACCGGTTCGGCGGCAACGTCGTGCTCGCACTCCCGATTCTGTCGGCTGCGGTCGCGGTGTTCGCCTTCTCCGGCAGCGTCGCCGCGGTGGTGGTCGGGGCGCTGCTGTGGGGTGCTGCGGTGGGCATCCAGGAGTCGACGCTGCGTGCCGTGGTCGCCGACTTGGTTGCCCCTGGGCGTCGAGCCAGTGCCTATGGGGTGTTCGCCGCCGGGCTGGGCGCGGCCGCCGCGGCGGGTGGAGTGCTGACCGGTTGGCTGTACGACATGTCCGTCGACGCGCTGATCGTGTCGATCCTGGGGATTCAACTGCTCGCACTCACTGTCGCGGGGGCCTCCAAAGTTTGCTCGGGAGGCAATCTCCGGCCCTCATCTCGCTGACACCCGACGGCCATCGACCGGTAACCGGAGGCTGCATGGGCGCCGATCTCAGTTGTGACTCAGATCTTCGACATGAGCCACTCAGCATGCACCACAACAGTCGGTCAGCAACCGCCGAATATATTCACTGCCTGGGGTGTCTGCTGCACACGAGGCGCTTCTTGTGCCACCATGTACCGGTGAACCCACGTCGGATCCTTCGTTCCCTCGGTGTTGTTCTGGCCCTGACTTGGCTGCTGCACAGCACCGCCGCCACCCCTCCCCCCGCCTTCGCGGAGCCCTGTCCTGATGTCCAAGTTTTGTTTGCTAGAGGTACCGATGAGGTACCTGGCTTGGGCGAGACCGGGCAATCATTCGTCAACTCGCTGCGGGCCCGATTGCCCGAGCGGCCCGTGGACGCCTACGCCATCGACTACCCGGCCACCAATGACTGGCCGACAGGCATTCAGGGCATCCGCGACGCCACCACCCACATCGAGGCCACGGCGGCCAATTGCCCCAAGACCAAGATGGTGCTCGGCGGCTTCTCGCAGGGCGCCGCGGTGATGGGCTTCGCCACCGCCAGCGTCATCCCAGACGGGGTCGAAGGGGTCGATATACCACGGCCGATGCCCCCGGAGGTCGCGGATCACGTCGCGGCCGTGGTGCTCTTCGGAACCCCGAACGAGCGGGCGATGAACTTCCTCGGCCAGCCGCCGTTGGCCATCGGCCCGGCATACACCGCCAAGACCATCCAGCTGTGTGCGCCCGAAGACCCGGTCTGCTCCGAAGGACTGAACTTCTCCGCGCACGCCCCCGGCGCCTACGACGGCATCGCGGACGAGGGCGCCGCCTACGCGGCAAACCGGCTCTAACCACTGTGTTCGTTCCGCACGGCCGACTTTGCGGTTTGCTGATTCGCGACCCGCAGACCAGTGGCAAAGGCGGGACATGTCAGCATTCAAGGATGAGTTTGCGTAACACTGTTCGCGCCTTCGCCGCCGCGGTGATGCTCACCGGAACACTGGTGGCCGCGCCGGTGGGCCTGCCCGCCGCAACCGCAGAGCCGTGCCCGGATGCCGAAGTGGTGTTCGCCCGCGGCTCCGGTCAGCCCGTCGGACTCGGTGACGTCGGTGAGGCTTTCGTCGGGTCCCTGCAGGAGCAGCTGGCAGGCCTGAACGTCAACGTCTATCCGGTCGAGTACCCGGCGAGCACCGACTACCGCAACAGCGCGGTCCTCGGTGAGAGTGACGCCACCGCCCACATTCAGGGCACGGTCGCCAACTGCCCCAAGACCAAGCTGGTGCTCGGCGGCTACTCCCAGGGCGCCAGCGTCATCGCGATGTCCAGCAATGCGCTGCCCGCTGCGGTCGCCAACCACGTGGTCGCGGTGGCACTGTTCGGCCCGCCGTCGAGCCCGTACTCCACGTCGTTGTGGGGTGGCCCCCTGCCGGTGCTCGCCTCGTCCTACCGCCCGAAGGCCATCGACTTCTGCCTGACAGGCGACATCTACTGCGAGGACAGCGGCAGCGTCGTCCCGCACCTGATGTACGTGCAGGACGGCAAGACCGTGGAGGCCGCGACGTTCGTGGCGAGCCGGGTCACGGCCGGCCAGAGCGTCAACTAGGCCGAAGCGGTCAGAACAGCGTCGGGATCCGCGCATCGATCAGATGCGGCCCCGGCTCGGCGACGGCGCGCCGGAACTGTTCGGCAAGCTCCTCGCAGGTGGTGGCCACCGTGGCCGGCACCCCGAATCCCTCGGCGATCTTCGCGAAGTCCATATTCGGCCGCGACAGGTCCAGTAGATCGTTTGCTTTCGGGCCACCACCTTCGGCGCCCACCCGAGCCAGCTCCAGCCGCAGGATCGCGTACGAGCTGTTGTTGATCAGCACCGTGGTCACGTTCAGGTTCTCGCGCGCCATCGTCCACAACGCGGAGATGGTGTAGGCCGCGCTGCCGTCGGCTTGCAGCGCGATCACCGGCCGGTCCGGTGCGGCCACGGCCGCCCCCAGCGCGACCGGCAGACCCTGCCCGATCGCCCCGCCGGTGAGCGTGAGCACGTCGTGGCGTGGTGCCCCGGCGGTGGCCGCGGGCAGCATCAGGCCCGAGGTGTTGGATTCGTCGGAGATGATCGCGTTGTCGGGCAGCAGTGCCCCGATCACCTGCACCCAGTTCTGCGGGGTGAGCTGACCGGTCGGGAGCTCGGGGCGGGCTGCGGGTGCCGGACGCGGCTGCACGCCGGCGGCCACCGCTTCGGCCAGCTGCTCCAGTGCGGCCACCACGTCGGTCTCCAGCCCGGCCAGGTTGTGCACGACACAGCCGTCGGGAACCAGGTCGCTGGCCTTGCCGGGGTAGGCGAAGAACGACACCGGCGCGCGGGTGCCGGCCACCACCAGGTGCTTGATGCCGTCGAGTTGGAAGGCGGCCTGCTCGGCCAGGTAGCCGAGCCGGTCGATCGCGGGAACCCCGGCGCCGCGGACGAGCCGGGCTGGGAAGGTCTCCACCAGAGCCCGAGCCCCGGTTGCGGCAACGATCCGGTCGGTGGCCTCCAGAGCGCGCACATCGGCGACGGCGGGCCCGCCGATCAGGATCGCCACCGGCTCACCGCTGCCCAGCACGGCGGCGACATCGGCGACGGCCTGTGCGTCGGGGGCAGCAGCGGGGACCGGGTCGACGGGCCCGGCCGCCTGCGCGCCGTCCTCCCACGAGATGTCGGCGGGCAGAATCAGGTTGGCCACCTGCGCCGGGCTGGACATCGACTCCGCGACCGCTTCGGCGGCATCGCGACCGACGTCATCACCGGAGTTGGTGCGGCGCACCCAGCCGTGAGTCCAATCGGTCAGCGGTTCGATGTCGGATTCCAGCGGCGCGTCGTACTTCTTGTGGTAGGTGGCGTGGTCGCCGATGACGTTGACCACCGGCACGTGCGCGCGGCGGGCGTTATGCAGATTGGCCAGGCCATTACCCAGGCCGGGCCCCAGGTGCAGCAGCGTGGCAGCCGGCTTAGCGGCCACCCGGGCGTACCCGTCGGCGGCGCCGGTCACCACACCTTCGAACAAACACAGCACCCCGCGCATCTGCGGCACCGAGTCCAAGGCGGCCACGAAATGCATCTCGGAAGTACCGGGGTTGGCGAAGCAGACCTGCACCCCGCTGTCGACCAAGGTGGCGATCAGGGCCTGTGCTCCGTTGGTCATGTGACTGCCTTTCTTGCCGAGCACCTAAATATGCGGGACGCGCGCGATCTGCTGCCTATAGAAGCACGCCGGGATTGAGGATCCCGGCGGGGTCGAAAGCGTCCTTGATCCGGCGCATCAGGGCGATCTTGACCGGGTCCTCGAGCTCCAGGAAATGCTGCGTCTTGACCCGTCCCAGGCCGTGCTCACCGGAGATGGCGCCGCCGAGAGCCATCGCGGCCGCGAAGATGTCGTGCAGCAGCCGGTGACGGACCTCGTCGTCGGCGCAGAACACCGCCAAGTGGACGTTGCCGTCACCGGCGTGTCCGCAGCCGACCACACCGGCACCCACGTCCTGGGCCAATTCTTTTGCCTTGGTCAGGAACTGGTGCATCTCGGCCCGCGGGACCACAACGTCGATGACGTCGTGGGCACCGGCGGCCTTGGCCGTCCAGAACGCCTTCTCGCGGGCCTCGATCAAGGCATGCGCTGAATTGCCTTCCAGCACATAGACATCGTCGGCGCCGAGTGAGGCCAGCAGTTCGCCCACCATGGCCACGTCGTCGTCGAGGCGCGCACGGTCACGGTTCTCCACCCCCACCACCAGGTAGGCCTCGGCGGTCTCACGCACCGCGTCGGGGATGCCCAGGTTCAGGTTCTGCGAGTAGCTGATCGCGGCCAGGGTGAGCTTGTCGACGTATTCGAGAATCACCGGGTCCACCCCGCTGCGCACCACCGCCGGCACCGCACGCATCACCGCGGGCAGATCGCAGAACGGCGCCAACAACGTGGCGGAGTGCCCGAGCCGTGGGTAGAGCCGCACGGTGACCTCGGTGGCCAGCGCGCAGGTGCCCTCCGACCCGATGATCAGCTGGGTCAGGTCATAACCGGTGGACAGCTTGGTGATTCGGCCGCCGGTGCGGATCAGCTCGCCGGTCGGCAACGCAGCCTGCAGGCCCAGCACGTTGTGCCGCGTCACCCCGTACTTGACCGCGCGCATACCACCGGCATTGGTGCCGACGTTGCCTCCGACACTGGCGGACAGCTCCCCGGGGAAGACGGTGTACATCAGCCCCGCCTCGGCCGTCGCGGTGTCGAGGTCGGCCAACGTCACGCCCGGCTGCACCACAGCAACCTGATTGTCGGTATCGATCTCCAGGATCGCGTTCATCCGCTCGAAGGAGATCAGCAGACCGTCGGCGCACGGCCGCGCGCCGGCCGACATACCGGTGCCTGATCCGCGGGCGGTCACCGGAACCTTGGCTTCGGTTGCCGCGGCCAGCAGCGCCGCGACCTGCTCGGCGGTCTGCGGGCGGGCCACGTAGCTCGGCATCACCGGCGCTCCGACCAGCGCCTCGTCATGCGCGTAGTCGGGGCCGATCTGCTCACCGCTGAGCAGTCCACCTGCTCCGACGATGTCAGTGAACTTCTGCGCGAGATCGCTGTCTAGCGTGGCCATCCGTCCCTACTTTCCAAATCCGGCGTCACGTAATGCCTGAGCCATCGATCCGCCTGCCGGTGCCGCGTCCCGGCGCCCGGCACTGTTACCGGGACGCCGCCCACGATTCTGCTTCGCGTTGTCACCACGCGCAGCCGGTTTGGCCGCCGGGCCGCGAGCGGGCTTGTCCGCCGGCTTGTCCCCCAGCCGCAGGGTCAGCCCGATGCGCTGGCGGTCGACGTCGACGTCGACGACCTTCACCTTCACCACCTGGCCGGACTTGACCACCTCGTGCGGGTCGGAGATGAAGCGGTCTGCCATCGCCGAGACGTGCACCAGACCGTCCTGGTGCACGCCGACGTCAACGAAGGCGCCGAAGGCCGCGACATTGGTCACCACTCCCTCCAAGACCATGCCCACCTTGAGGTCGCCCACCTTCTCCACTCCCGCGGCGAAGGTCGCCGTGGAGAACGCCGGTCGCGGGTCGCGTCCCGGCTTCTCCAGCTCGGCGAGGATGTCGGTCACGGTCGGGACGCCGAACCGGTCGTCGGCGAAGTCGCCGGGTTTCAGCGACCGCAGCACTCGCTCGTCGCCGATGATCTCGGCCAGCGACACTCCCGAACGGTCCAGGATCCGCCGGACCACCGGGTATGCCTCGGGGTGCACGCCCGAGGAGTCCAGCGGGTCGTCGCCGTCCCGGATGCGCAAGAACCCGGCGCACTGTTCGAATGCCTTGGGCCCCAAGCGCGGCACGTCAAGCAGGGCGGCGCGATTGCGGAAGGGCCCGGTGTGGTCGCGGTGCGCCACGATGGCTTCGGCCAACGACTCCGACACCCCCGACACCTTGGCCAGCAGCGGCGCCGAGGCGGTGTTGAGGTCGACGCCCACGGCGTTCACCGCGTCTTCGACCACCGCGTCGAGGCTGCGCGCCAGGGTTCCCGGTGTCACGTCGTGCTGGTACTGGCCGACGCCGATGGACTTCGGTTCGATCTTGACCAGCTCGGCCAGGGGATCCTGCAGCCGCCGTGCGATCGACACCGCCCCGCGCAGCGTGACGTCCAGATCGGGAAGCTCGTGCGCGGCGTAGGCCGACGCCGAGTACACCGACGCGCCGGCCTCGCTGACCATCGCCTTGGTCGGTGCGGGAGCGCCGACGCTCTTGAGGTCGGCGATCAACTCGGCGGCCAGGGCATCGGTCTCCCGCGACGCGGTGCCATTGCCGACGGCGATCAAGTCCACCCCGTGGCGAGCGACCAGTGCGGCCAGCGCCGCCTTGGCCTGGTCCCACTGCTTTTGCGGTTGGTGCGGGAAGATCGCGCAGGTGTCGACGACCTTGCCGGTGCCGTCGACGACGGCGACCTTCACCCCGGTGCGAAAGCCCGGGTCGAGGCCGAGTGTGGTGCGGTTGCCCGCCGGCGCCGCCAACAGCAGGTCTTTGAGGTTCTTGGCGAACACCGCGACCGCGTCCTGCTCTGCACGCTGGCGCAAGCGCATCCGGGCGTCGACTGCTGCCGAGAACGCCAGCCTGGTGTCCCATGCCCACCGCACGGTGTCGGCCAGCCAGGGCGTGGCCTGACCCGGTGCGGTCATGTCCACACCGAGAGACCTGGCGACCATCGCCTGGTAGGGCTCGTTGTCGCCGCCGTCGAAGGCCAGCGCCAGGGCGTCCTCCTTCTCACCGCGCAACACGGCCAGCACCCGGTGCGACGGCATGGTCTCCAGTGCTTCGCTGAACTCGAAGTAGTCCCGGAATTTTTGTGCCGCAGCACTTTTCGCGGCATCTTCAGAGCGAGGCATAGTCCGCAGCGAGCCCGCCGACCAGAACTTCTCCCGGATCGCACCCACCAGCTCGGCGTCCTCGGCGGCACGTTCGACCAGAATCGCGCGGGCACCCTCCAGCGCGGCTGCCGCGTCGGCGACCTCCTCACCGGTGTACTCCGACGCGAGCTGCCCCGGGTCCAGTGCGGGGTCAGCCAGCAGCCGGTCAGCCAGCGGCTCCAGGCCCGCCTCGCGCGCGATCTGCGCCTTGGTGCGGCGCTTGGGCTTGTAGGGCAGGTAGATGTCCTCGACGCGGGCCTTGGTGTCGGCCGACAGCAGCGCGGCCTTGAGCTCGTCGGTGAGCTTGCCCTGTTCCTCGATCGAGGACAGCACCGCGGCCCGCCGGTCGTCGAGCTCGCGCAGGTAGCGCAGCCGCTCTTCCAGGGTGCGCAGCTGGCCGTCATCGAGGCTGCCGGTGACCTCTTTGCGGTAGCGGGCGATGAACGGCACCGTCGCCCCCTCGTCGAGCAGCGCGACGGCGGCCGCGACCTGTCGTTCGGCTACTTCCAGTTCGTCGGCTAAGCGGGCATTCACCGGTTTGAGGGTCACGTTCGCGGTCACGCCGACGGACCCTACCGAACGCCGCTGACGATTCCTGGGGGCGGCACGGCGTACACCCGCCGTGCTACCTGGATGCCGACCAGATCCATAGCCGCGAGCTCAGGTATCGCGGCCCGAACCGCGAGAAGATGACACCGTGACGACCTACGCCGAGATCCGTAACAACGCCCCGCTGTGGCCGGGGGTGATGGACCGTTCGCTGCTCGGCAACCGGCAGGCGCAGGCCGCGTTGTATCTGGCCGACGTGGCCAAGCGGGGCAAGTGGAGCACGGTGATCCGTGAACTCGACCGCGGCGATCACGTAGTCGATGTAAAGGCCTGGCGGCCCGGGGGCAAGACCTGGCTGACCGTGCTGCATCAGGCCGGCTGGCACGGCGCGTCTGCAGACATCGCGTCCTGGCTGATCGAGCAGGGCGCACTGCGCTCACAACCAGACGCCGCCGGCCGCACCGCTTATGACCTCGCCGTCGAACACCAACGGCCCCCCGAACTGCTGGAAGTGCTGAGACCTCCGCCGGCGCCGCTGGACCGAGGCCGGGTTGACGCGCTCAACTTCCAGCTCACCGCCGTGATCGACGACCTGATCCAACACCTGTTCCGGGGTGGTGACCTGCGCCAGATGCTGCGCTATCCCCCGGTCGAAGTGCTGCATGAGCTGCCCGGACGGCAACTGTGGTTCCCGGTGCCCTACCTGTGGGGAGGATTCCGGGTCGGCCTGCGCGACAACGACATCGAACTGTTCGGCGGCTACCGAGAACTCGATCCGGTCGGTGATGTGCACGTAGCAACAGTCGGCTATCGCATCACGGCCGATGGCCCATCACAGGTCTACGAGGGCTACGAATAGCCACTGATCTCGCGTAACTTCCCCTTGGCGATCTTGCCGCCGGATGAGCGCGGCAACTCGTCGATCACGACAAGACGTTCCGGCAACAGCTCTTTGGACACCTCGAGCGCCAGTAGGTGCTCGACGAGTTCGGCCAACTCAAGGGTGCGTGTCCCCGCGCGTGCCGCATCGGCGAGTTCAACGTAGACGCAGACCTTCTCACCGAACACCTCGTCGCGCATCGGCACCGCGGCCGCCACCGCGATCGCCGGATGGGTCATCACCGCGTCTTCAACCTGGGCGGCGCTGATGTTCTTGCCGCCGCGCAGAATGAAATCCGACGTCCGGCCGGTGACGCTCAGGTAGCCGTCGGCGTCGATCTCGCAGATGTCCCCCATTCGCATCCAGCCGTCGACGGTGAACAGCTTGTCGTGATCGACCCCGTTGAGGTAGCCGAGGCTGGTGGCCGGCCCTCGGCAGGCGGGCTGCCCCCGGCCGGTGTCGGTCACGTCGGTGTTGCCGTGCTCTCCACCGAAGAGCCGGACCGCCATCTCCGGGACGATTCGCCCGCCGGTCCGCAGCCGACGCTCCAACGAGTCGTCGAGCGTGGTGGCGCTGAGCACCCCGGTTTCGTTGGAGCCGTAGAACTGCAGGATCTTGGCTCCGGTGAGCTCCTCGAACTCCGCGGCCGGCCGGTAGGGCAACGCCTCCCCGCCGGTGAAAACCACCCGCAAGGAACTCAAATCGAACTCGCGGCTGGCAGCATCTGCCATCATCATGGTCAATTGAGTGCTGACACAGCACAATACGGTGACCCGGTGCCGCGCTATCGCAGCGCATGTCGCGGCCGCAGTGAAGCGGTCCAGCAGGATCGCCGTGGTGCCGAGGTGGATCGGGCTGGTATGGCTGGTCCAGAGACCGAAGCCGAACGGAGTGGGAATGATCGGCAGGAAGACGTCGTCGGAGCTCAGCTGCCCGTTGGCGACGGCCAGCTGGTGAAAGTAATGCCAGCGATTCTGGGTGTGCACCACGCACTTGGGCAGCCCGGTGGTACCGGAGGTGGAGTTGATCAGAAAGACATCATCGGGGCCGAGTTGCGGTCCAGGTACACCGATTTCGGTGGCCAACCGTAGCTCATCGATACTGCGCGTCTCGATCTCGAGACCGCCGGCCGCGGCGTGCCGCTGCTCGTCGGTGATCAGCAGCTGGGCCTGCGATGCGGCCAGGATCGCGGCCACCTCACGCAGTCCAGCCCGTGCACCGATTCCGACCACGATCGCCCCGCAGCGCTCGATCGCCACGAACAGCACATGGATCCCCACGGAATCGCGATGCCACACCGCGATCCGGTCTCCGGGGCGTACACCGGTACCTGCCAAACGTGCCGCCAACTCCTGCGCCGCGGTGTCGAATTCCTGCCAGGTCATGCCCGCACCGAGATAATCCACGTAGGCGTCCCGGGCGGGCAATTGCTGGGCGTTGCGGCGCACCGCATCGGAGAGCGTGGCCTGCGACCACCAGCCGACCGCGTGATAGCGAGCGGCTTCAGCGGCGGTGTAAGCCGGTGAATTCCAGGCGGTGTCGGAAGACATCTCGCTTACCGCCCCCGATCGGTCGACTTCGTTCGATATCAGTAGATATCAGTAGATATAGTCTTCGCCGCTCGCTCGCACGGTGATGTCACTGATACTGATGCCCCAGGGCTGGTCGATGACGTGCACCACCGCTTCGGCGAGGTCTTCGGGGGTGATCAGCCAGTACTTCACCGAGTCGACGTCGGTCTGCTCGGGTTCCAGGGTGCCCTCGGCGAACGCGGTGACCGACCGCATGTAGCTCTCACCGCGGCTTCCGACGATCCCCATGATCGCGGCGCCGTTGACCACGCCTCTGCCGAGGTTGGTGCCCAGAACACCGGTCGGCTTGACCGTGGTGACCTTGATCTTTCCCTTCGCCTCGCTGCGCAGCGAGTCCGAGAGGACGGCGACCGCGGCCTTGGTCGCGCTGTAGACCCCCGAGCCGGCCACGCCGGCGTTGCCGTAGATCGACGAGATGTTGACGACGTGGCCGCGGCCTTGGGCGATCATCTGGTCGTAGACGGCCGAAATGCCGTTCACCACACCCTTGATGTTGATGTCGATCGCCCGGTGCCACTGCTGCCAGGCCTTCTCGTGATCGGCGAAATAGGCCAGCGGCATCACACCGGCGTTGTTGACGATGACGTCCACCGCGCCGAAGGTCTGCACCGCGTGCTGCACGGCGGCCTTCACCTGATCGATGTCGGTGACGTCGGCCACCTGATAGGTGCCGGACAGCCCAGCGTCGCGGATTCCGTCGAAGACCGCCGCGAGGTTCTCGGCACCGATGTCGACGCCGACAACGCGGGCTCCGGCGGCGGCGCACTTCTCGGCGATCAGTTTGCCGAAACCACCGCCGGCACCGGTGATGACGACGACTTTGTCCTGCAGGTGCTGCGACATAGTCGGCCAGTTTAGGTGGCCGCGGTCACCTCAGTTGCCACCGCCCGATTTGCTCGCCGACAGGCGGCGCGTTCGAACGCCCGGTAACGGGTCCGGAGGCTATGGTCACTTCGTGAAGCGTCGAACGGCACTGGGGCTCCCCCTTCTGCTGGCGGCGGGTCCCACGTTGAGCCGGCTCCCACTCGCCGGCGCGGACCCCGGCCGCTGGTCGATCGACCGGGTGAACCGCTGGTATCAGGCGCAGGGTTGGCCGGTCGGCTCCAACTACATCACCTCCACCGCGGTCAACCAGCTCGAGATGTTTCAGCCGGGCACCTTCGATCTGCGGCGGATCGACTCCGAGTTGGGCTGGGCCCGATCGGCAGGCTTCAACACCGTGCGGGTGTTCCTGCACGACCAGCTGTGGGCCGCCGATCAGCGGGGCTTCCAGTACCGGCTGGGCCAGTTCGTGGCCGTCGCCGCGCGCCACCGCATCAAGCCGATGTTCGTGCTGTTCGATTCCTGCTGGGACCCGCACCCCAAGGCCGGACCACAGCCGGCACCGCGAGTCGGCATCCACAATTCACGATGGGTGCAGAGCCCCGGCGCCGACCGGCTCGGGGACCGCAGCTACTACCGCACCCTGCATGACTACGTCACCGGTGTGATGACCCAGTTCCGGTACGACGAACGGATCCTGGCCTGGGACCTGTGGAACGAGCCGGACAACATGGCCCGCGAATACAGCGCCGTCGAACGGTCGGACAAGCTGGATTACATCAGTGACCTGCTGCCCCAGGTGTTCAATTGGGCCCGGTCGGTCGATGCCCGTCAGCCGTTGACCAGTGGGATCTGGGAGGGCTCGCGTCAGGGCAGCACGATCGTCAACACCCAACTGGGCAGCTCCGACGTCATCACGTTCCACTCCTACGACAAGCCGGCGACGTTCAGTGAGCGCATCGCCGAACTGGCGCCCCTGGGCCGGCCGATGATGTGCACCGAATATCTGGCTCGTACCCGCGGCAACACCATCGACGGGATTCTGCCGATCATGAAGCGCCACAATGTGGGCGCCTACAACTGGGGCTTCGTCGCCGGGCGAACCCAGACCTACCTGCCGTGGGACTCCTGGGACAACCCCTACACCGCCGAGCCGCAGACCTGGTTCCACGATCTGGTGCAGCCCACCGGTCGCGCGTACCGGAATCTGGAGATCATGACGATCAGCAACCTCACCGGCCGCTGACCAGCCACCTACCTGGCAAGCCGCCGCATGAATCCAGCGATGTTAACGCTACCGGCTGATAGCGGCGCGGTTCAGTGATGAAATCATTAGCGGCAATGTCGTCGGGCACGCAGTTCGGTGACCGGGGTTCATGGGTTTCCGTGAGGAGTCGGTGATGAGCGAGACCGCGTCGGGTTCGCGGGCTGGGTCACGGGTGGGGCGCTATCTCCTCAAACGGCTGCTGGGGCGCGGCACCACCGGCGAGGTCTACGAGGCGGTCGACACCCATAAGGACCGCACCGCCGCGCTCAAACTGCTGGCGCCGGCGTTAGGCGGGAATCCGGCTTTTCGCGAGTGGCTGCAGCGTGAGGCGCTGGTCGTTGGGCGGGTGCAGGAGCCTCATGTGGTCCCGGTTCGCGACTACGGCGAGCTCGACGGCCAAGTGTTCATCGATATGCCTCTGGTAGCCGGTGCCGATCTGGCCGCACTGTTGAAGCGCCACGGCGCACTACCCCCGTCGCGTGCGGTGAACGTCGTGTGGCAGGCAGCGTCGGCCCTGGACGCCGCGCACAGCGTCGGGGTGATCCACCGCGGTGTCAAGCCGCGCAACATTCTGCTGACCAGTGATGACTTCGTCTATCTGGTGGATTTCGGGTTGGCCGGCGCTCCCGGAGCCGACGCGGCCGACGCCGAGAATGCGGGTGCCCGCTGGAAGTACGCGGCACCGGAGTTGTTCTCCGGCAGTGACTTCGGACCGGCTGTCGACGTCTATGCGCTGGCATGCGTGCTCTATCAGTGCGTGACAGGATCGCCGCCATACCGGGCCGACAGCCTCAAGATGCTGGCCAATGCACATCAAACCAAACCGATTCCGCGGCCCAGCTACGCCGGGGCGACCATCCCCGCCGCCTTGGACGAAGTAGTCGCCAAAGGTATGGCCAAGGACCCCCACGAGCGTTATGCCAGCGCCGCGGAGCTCGCAACCGCGGCCTATCAGGCGCTCAGCGCGCCCGATCAGCACCGGACCCTGCAGATCTATGAGACCAGCCAGCAGTCCACCCCGCCGTTGATCGAGCAGTCACAACAAAGCACACCGCCGGGGGTGCCGACCGAGGTGCCGCCTTCCGAGCCGGCCGCGGCGGCCGAGGTTCCACCAGCCCCGGTGCACGAGGCGCCGCCGGTGCCCGAGCCGCAACCGAGCCGACCGGCCGCCCCGCCGGCCCAGCCCGACCCGATTCCCGCGCCCGTGACCGCCGCCCGCCCGACCGAGCAGCCGGGTCAGTCCCGGGTTTCGACGGCCGCCGACGACTGGTTCAGTTCGACACGCCGACTACGCCCGTATAACGATCCCGCCAAGCGCAAGCTGCTGCTGCGGATCGGAGCGGCGCTGGTCATCGTCGTCGGGTTGATCGTCTGGATGACGAACCGATCGGGTTCCGACGACCTGGCCGGCGACACCGACACCTCGCGGTCCGCCGCGGGGGCGACGCAGCCCACCACGACCGTGTCGTCGGCCGAGGCGCAGGCCCGTCTGTTCAAGCTGCTGCCCTCGGGCTACCCGCAGGACACCTGCACATCGACCACACCGTCGGGCGGGGCGATCGCCGAGGTGACGTGCGGCCGCAACACCGACGTCGACGGCCCGCCCACGGCGACCTACGCACTGTTCTCCGATGCCAGCTCGCTGCGCCAGAGCTTCGACAACACGGTGCAGGCCACCACCGTGGTCAACTGTCCGGGCCGAATCCAGTCGCCGGGCGCCTGGCACCGCACCGCCAGCCCGGACAAAACGGCCGGAACGCTGCTGTGCGGCACCCGACAGGGGTCACCCGTGCTGGTGTGGACCAACGACGCCAACCTGGTGATCGGCTCCCTGCGGACCGAGCGCAGCACACCCACACTGGAGCAGTTCTACGCGTGGTGGAGTTCGCACTCCTGAGCATCGATCCTTGAGAGCCGAACAAACGCAGCTGTCAAATCCGTTAGGCTTTTCCTCCTGGAGTCACTGCATCACCTTCGAGATCAGTCGAACCGAGGAGTCAGCCCATAATGAAGTTCTTCACAACTGCCGTGGCAGCCGCGGGCGCGTTGGCCGCAGCCGGAGCCGTCACCGCCGCGACCGCCAGTGCGGACGCCGGCGACGCCGCACCCTCGACCCACCCGATCGGCACCCAGGGCACCGTGGAGAACGGCGGTGTCATCCAGGGCTGGACCGTCAGTGACCTGCGCCCCAGCTCCGACGCCATCCCCTACCAGCCGCGCGGCACCCTGTGGGAGGCCACCGCCACCGACGTGGCCATCCAGGGCAACGTCACCCCGGTGATCGCCAACCTCGGCGCGCGCTCAGCAAGCGGTCAGACCTACCCGGCCCTGTTCACCGTGGCCAGCGCGCAGGGCGTGAACCCGGCCAACCTGGCTCAGGGCCAGAAGACCAGCGGCAAGGTCTACTTCGACGTCACCGGCGACGTGCCCAACAGCGCGGTCTACCAGGGCGCCGGTCAGGATCTGCTGGTCTGGACCCCCGCCGCGCCGACCACGCCGGCCGGCGGTTCGTCGGGTCCGGCGGCCACCGGTTCGCAGCGGGCCTCCGGTCCGGCGGCCACCGGCACCAAGCCTGCCCAGCCGGGCGCCCAGGGCGCCCCGGCCGCTACCGAGACCACGCCGGCTGCCGCCGGTAGCCAGGGCACCCCGCTGCCCGCGAGCAGTCAGGGCACCCCGTTGCCGGCCGAGGCCGGCGGCACTCCGGCCGCTGCCACCGGTTCGGAGGTTCCGGGCGCCACGGGCACGTCGGGTTCGCAGACCCAGGCCGGCGCGGGCAGCGCGGAAGCGTCGACTCCGGCCGGCGGCCCGGCGCCGTCCTCGCAACAGACCCCGGGTACGCCGACCCAGTCCGAGGCATCGGCTGCCGCCGGCAGCTCGGGTACGCCGCTTCCCGCGGAGGCGCCGGGCGCGTCGACAACGGAAGCGACCGGTACGACGGGCACGGCGGGCACCGGTTCGGAAGGCACCACGTCGGCTGCCGCCGGAAACCAGGGCACGCCGCTTCCGGCCGGCACCCCCGGTACCCCCGCCGCCAGCGGCGCGAGCACCTCGACCACGTCGAACTGACCGAAGTTCATCGCCAGTCCGGCCCGGCCTCTGCTACCGCGAGGTCGGGCCGGACTCGTTCCTGGGTAGCGTGGTACCCGGCCCGCTACGATGGAAGTACTTGAGTACCAATGTCGTCGGCATGCAGCCGATTTGAGGAGACAGTCCCATGAAGTCCATCTCGACCGCACTGGTCGCGGGAGCACTGGCCGCCGCGGGCGCCCTCAGCACCGGGATCGCCGGCGCGGACCCTGACCCGGCCCCAGTTCCCGCCCCGGCCACCCAACCGATCGGCACCCAGGGCACCTTGCCCGAAGGCCCCGGCGTGCACGGCTGGACCATCACCGATCTGCGCCCCAGCTCGGACGCCATCCCCTACCAGCCACGCGGCACCCTGTGGGAGGCCACCGCCACCGACGAGGCGATCCAGGGCACCGTTTTCCCGATCGTCGCCAACCTCAGTGCCCGTTCGGCCAGCGGCCAGAACTACCAGTCCCTGTTCACCGTGCCCACGCCCCAGGGCATCGTGCCGACCGGTCTCACCCAAGGCCAAAAGACCAGCGGCAAGGTCTACTTCGACGTCACCGGCGATGCCCCGAACAGCATGGTGTACCAGACCGGCGGCGCGGACCTGATCCGATGGGTGGCCCCGGCTCCGCAGGCACCGGCTCAGCCGCAAGCCCCCGCCGGCGGGTCCCAGGTCCCGGCGAGCGGCGGCAGCAACCGGGCGCCTGCTGCGCCGGCTCGACCCCCCGCGGCGCGGCCCGCGCACCCCGCGCCGTCAGCTCCGCCGACCGGCAGCTCCGGAACCCCGCTGCCCGAGGGCAGCTCCGGCACGCCGCTGCCCGCCGAAGCTCCCTGATTCAGCGGCTGCTCAGAGCCCGAACTGGTCGTCGATCAGTCCGAGCCAGATCTGGGCCGCGTCGATGGCGACCTTCTCACTGATGAAGGCGTGCTGGGTTCCGGTATAGATGTCGCGGAATGCTCGTTCGAGGCGGCTGCCTTCGCGGATCGCTGTTGTCCCGGCCGCCAGATGTGCCCATTCGGCGCAGTTTCTGGCGGTATCGGTGGCGTAGACGGCCGCCACTCGCATGTCGGCACGCAGTCCCGGCGTCAGGTCTTCCCCTGCCGCGACGGCGGTTTCGGCTGTGGTGAAGGCATCGAGCACCAGCAGACGAGCGGCTCGCCACGCGGCGACATGGTGAGCCAGATCCTTCTGGAATGTCGGGCGGCTGGCCAATGCCGCCATGTCGCTCATGCGGTATTTGGTGGCGGCAAGTTCGGTGACGTCGTCCAGCATGCTTTTGGCGACACCGAGCGCCCAGGACGCGTGCCCTGCCGCGGTCACCGGCATCAAGCCCATCCGGCACGCCGGTGTGCTACCCCGGCGGGGCGTACGGCAGAACAGCGGAAAGGTCCGGCTCTGTGGCACGAACACGTCGTTGGCACTGTAGTCGTAGGAGCCGGTTCCCTTGAGCCCCTGGACATGCCAGCCGTCGTTGAATGAGACCTGCTCACGCGGGAGCACCGCGACCTGCATGTCGGGTATCCCGTCGCTGACCCAGCGCATCTCGCCGTCGTCCATCGGGAAGAATCCCGCGGCGACGTACTGGGAGTGGCCGATGCCCGAGCCGAAGCTCCACGCTCCGCTCAGCCGGTAGCCGCCGTCGACCGCCACGCCCTGCCCATTGGGGAAGTATTGGCCGCCCAGCGTGACGCGATGGTCGTGGCAGGTGAACACCTCTGCGAACCCGTCGTCGGGCAAGTAGGCGGCGGCGGCAAACGACGAGGGCATGTTGGCGATACCGACCCAGCCGAACGAGCCGTCCTGCCAGGCCATTTCGATCCACGTCTCGATCATCTCGGCGAACGACGGCCCGACGCCGCCGGCAGCCGATGGATTGAACGACGTCATCAGGCCGCTGCGCCACATCTCGTCGACGATGGGGCCGGTCAGCGTGCGGCGCTGCTCGGACGCGGCGGCTTCGGCCGCCACCAGCTCGCGCATGCCGCGCGCCAGTGCGACGACCCTGCCGGCCTCGGTCACTTGCGGAAGCGCCCGGCGAATCCGCGCAGCGGCAGGTCGGCGCTGGTCAGCAGGCCGGGCGGCGCCGCCACCACCGACTTGATCGCGTTGAGTGCGGGCAGCCCGGTCACGGTCATGCCGATCGAGGCGAAGTTGTCCGGGTTGGACAGGTCGACCCCGGGTTTGGGGAAGATCATGTGCTTGTTGTAGACGCACGGATCGCCGGTGACCCGGGTGATGTAGCAGCCCTTGATATTCCAGTTCGGCTCGGTGAACGGCGTCATCTGCCACTCCAGATGCGTCTCGACGCGCGGCACACCGTCCACCATGCCCTGGTACTTGATGTAGTTGCCGCCCAACGAGCCCTTCGGCAGGGTGTACCAACCCAGGTCGACATCCCTGGTGCACACCCCCAGCTCGTAATCGAAGGTCACCTCGTCGAGGGTCAGATCGAAACAGTCGGCCATCATCAGCACGCTGTCGGCAAAGACGCGGGTGAATTTCTCCAACTTGGCCGGGATCTCTGGATCATCGGCCGGCTGGCCGTAGCCCACCTCGATCCAGGTGTCCTTGGAGTGGTGACACGACACGTCCACCGACTCGATGGTGGTGATGTTCTCGATCTCGGCGACATCAGCCGAACACACCACGCCGAGAATCTGATTGAGCCCCGGGTTCATTCCGGTGCCGTAGAAACTCGCGCCACCCAGCTCGGCGGCCTCGGCCAGCAGCTGCGTCACCGGCTTGCCCGACGGGTGCGGATGATTGCGGTCGCGATGCCAGCCGGTGATCCAGTCGGCGGTGGTCACGATGTTGATGCCCGCTTCCAGGACCTTGACGTAGAGGTCCTCGTCGGGAAACACCCCATGAAAAGTCAGGACGTCGGGCTTGGCGGCGATGATCTCCTCGACACTGCCGGTCGCGATGACCCCGTTGGGCGCGATCCCGGCCAGCTCACCGGTGTCCTTACCAACCTTGTCCGGCGAATAGCAGTGCACCCCTACCAGTTCGAGGTCGTCGCGCGCGGCGAACCGTCGGATCATCTCGGTCCCGACGTTGCCGGTGGCGACCTGGAAAACACGGATGGGTGCGGCGGCTGCGTTCATGCGGTGAAACCCTTCTGCGCGTGGACCTCGGCAGCACTGCCGCCGATGCCATCGGGATAGAACTGCTTGGCCCACTGGCGAATTGCAGTGAAGCCCTCAAACTCCGCGGTCGCCAGGGCCGGCGGATCCGAATAGCGCTGATGCGACCAGATGTGGATGTCTTGCTCGAATTGGCGGATGACTTCGCGCCCGAAATCGGCTGCGCGGGCCTCGGCGCGATCAGGATCTCCGGGCTTATGCGGCGATCCCAGCTTCGCCTCTCCTCCGTCGAGCCTCGCTGAATCGCCGGGCTGTGACCTGCCGATGTAGACCATGAAGCGAACGTCGGAGGTGGATTCGTCCACCGGCGTGATCGCCGAGATGGTCCGGTTGTCGATCATGCCCCAGCTCTTGGTCACCGCGATGCCCAAGCCGCCGTTGATGGCTTCCACGCCGCTGTTGACGTCCTCGATCTTCTGACCATCGTCGCCCTCGAAAGTGATGGTGAAGTCCACGTAGGACACCGGTTCGGCGAAATCGTGGCGGGTGAAGACCGGCACGATCGGGGTGCGGTGCACGTACTTGAAGTGGGCGAAGTCCACACCGTTCTCCAGCACGTACTGCGGGTGCATCTCCAGGCTTTGCCGGTACAGCCGTTGCTGCGGGTAGTAGTCGGCGGCGCTGCGATCGTCGAAGCTGGCGAACACATCGGGCGGGTCGAAGTACGGCGCACGGCCGTGCGCGTCATTCCAGATGTAGACCGACTCGTTGCGCTCGACAACCGGATAGGTGGTGATACGCCGGCCGCGGTTGGGCTTGTCCTGGTATGGGATACAGACGTTGCGGCCCTGGGAATTCCACTGCCAGCCGTGGAACGGGCACTGCAGCACCTCGCCGTGCACGGTGCCGCCGTAGCCCAGATGTGCGCCCAGGTGTTCGCAGTACGCGTTCATCACGGTGAGCTGACCGGACTCGGCACGCCAGGCCACCATCTCCCGGCCGAAGTACTTCATGGTGTGGACATCGCCGACGCCGATCTCGTCGGACCAAGCCACTTGAAACCAGCCTGTCGGGTTCATCGACAAGGGCGGTTTGGCCATGTCAACGTGTCCTCTCTGTGGTCTCCGACCGGGCCCGACTTCCGCAGCATAGTTCGCTCCGCGACAGAATCATAGTGGGCACTATGGAAATGTTGTTAGGATCCGTGGGATGACACAACCGGCGCCGCGGCGCAGCAACAAGCGTGGGCAGGCCACCCGCGAGGCGATGCTGGACGCCGCGGTGCGCTCGCTGGCCACCGGCGACCCCGGCGCGGTGTCGGCCAGCCGGATCGCGAAGGAGAGCGGTGCCACCTGGGGTGCGGTGCAGTATCAGTTCGGCGACGTCGACGGGTTCTGGGCGGCGGTCCTGCACCGCACGGCCGAACGCCGCGATGCCGCGATGTCGGCATTCGCCGGGGTGAAACCGGATGCGCCGCTGCGGGATCGAGTCGCGGCGATCATCGACACCCTCTATGACGGGCTGGCCTCCCAGGATTCGCGGGCGATCGAGAATCTGCGGGCCGCACTCCCCCGCGACCACCTCGAATTGGAACGGATGTATCCGCGCACCGCAGCCGAGTTGTACTCCTGGGGCAAGAGTTGGCTGACGACGTGCCATGCGGCCTTCGCCGATCTCGGCGTCGACCCCCAGCGAGTGCGTGAGGTAGCCGCCCTCATCCCCGGTGCGATGCGCGGGCTGGTCTCCGAGCGCCAGCTGGGCTCCTACGCCGACCTCGACGAGGCCCGCCGCGGACTGACCAATGCGCTGGCGGCATATCTCGAGCAGTCACGGCTCGGCTAACGCTGCGGGAATCCGGCCACAGCGGCAGGATGTGATGGTGTTTGGCCTCGTCGTTGTTGTCACCCTCGTCGCCACCGTGGTCGGCGGCACCATCCTGGGGAAGCGCTATCGCGTCGGTCCCCCGGTGTTGCTCATCGTTCTCGGCGGCATGCTGGGTCTGATACCCCGCTTCGGCGAAACCCAGCTCGACGGGGAGATCGTGCTGCTGCTGTTCCTGCCGGCAATCCTGTACTGGGAGAGCATGAACACCAGCTTCCGGGAGATCCGGGCGAACCTGCGCGTAATCGTGCTCGTCAGCGTCGGCTTGGTGATTGCCACCGCGGTGGCGGTGTCCTGGACGGCCCGATCGCTGGGCATGGAGCCACATGCGGCGTCGGTTCTGGGTGCCGTGCTGTCGCCCACCGACGCCGCCGCCGTGGCCGGCCTGGCGAAGAAATTGCCGCGCCGGCCGCTGACCGTGCTTCGCGCCGAAAGCATCATCAACGACGGCACCGCGCTGGTGCTGTTCGCGGTGACGGTCGCCGTCGCCACCGGCAGCCCCGCGATCGGCCCCATCGACCTGGTGGGCCGATTCGTCGGCTCGTACCTCGGCGGTATCGCGGCCGGTCTGCTGGTGGGTGCCGCGGTCACGCTGCTGCGCCGCCGCATCGACGCGCCACTGGAAGAAGGCGCCCTGAGCATCTTGACGCCTTTCGCGGCGTTCCTGCTGGCTCAGACGTTTCACTGCAGCGGCGTCGTCGCGGTGCTGGTGTCCGCACTGGTGCTGTCCTACGTCGGCCCGCGGGTGATCGGGGCGCGTTCGCGGCTGCAGGCGTTCGCGTTCTGGGACATGGCGACGTTTTTGATCAACGGCTCGCTGTGGGTGTTCGTCGGCGTCCAGATCCCCGGGGCGGTGCACGGGATCGAGAATGTCGGCGACGGCGTCGGTCACGCCACGATGCTGGCCCTCGCTGTCACCGGTGTCGTCATCGTGACCCGAATCGCCTGGTCGGAGATCACCACCGTGCTCCTGCGCACCTTGGACCGGCGTGCCGTGCAGCGCACCCGTCGGGTGGGCTGGCGCCAGCGCGCGGTATCGAGTTGGGCGGGCTTCCGCGGCGCGGTCTCCCTGGCCGCGGCACTGGCCGTCCCGTTGACCACCCACGCGGGCACCCCGTTTCCGGACCGCAACCTGATCATCTACGTGGTCACCTTCGTGATCCTGGTGACGGTGCTGGTCCAAGGAAGCACCCTGCCCGCGGTCGTGCGATGGGCACGGATGCCCGAGGACGCGGCACACGCCGAGGAGTTGCACCTGGCGCGTACCCGGGCCGCCGAAGCCGCCCTGGAAGCACTGCCGCGGGTAGCCGACGAACTCGACGTCAGCCCGGAGCTGGTGGGTCGGCTGCTCAAGGAGTACCGGGATCAGGCCGAGTTGGTGGCGGTGTCCGATCAGCCCAACGCGGCCGCCGAACGTGACGACATGGTGCGCCGGGTACATCTGGGCGTCCTCGAGCACCAGCGCAGTGCCGTTACCGAACTGCGCGACCGAAATCAGATCGACGACATCGTGTTACGCGAGGTGCAGGCCGAAATGGACCTCGAGGAAGTGCGCCTGCTGGGACCGGCCGACGCCGAGTAGCGGCCGGGCGGGTCCATGCCCCACCGGCTCGTGGCGACAGGGTGGCTGCCGACCACTACTATCCACTTCGTGAGCGATTCATCGGCCCGCCGACTGCGACTCGCAAGTTCAGGCACTGTGCTAGCAGCAGTCTTGCTGACCGCCCCCGTCGTGATTCCCGCCGGCACGCCCGGTGCTGTGGCACCGGCCAGCGCGGCCTGCCCCGACGTCGAAGTGGTGTTCGCCCGTGGGCGCCTGGAATCACCCGGGGCCGGCGCGATCGGCAACGCGTTCGTCAGCGCGCTGCGCTCCAAGACCTCCAAGTACGTCAGTTTGTATGCGGTGAATTACCCCGCCGACAATGAGATCGACAAGGGCGCCAACGACATGAGCGCCCACATCCAGAACACGATCAACGGCTGCCCGAACACCCGGATAGTGCCGGGAGGTTACTCGCTGGGCGCGGCAGTCACCGACGTGGTGCTGGCAGTCCCCTTCTCGGCGTTGGGCTTCACCAATCCCCTGCCACCGGGCGCCGACGAGCACATCGCCGCAGTGGCGCTGTTCGGCAACGGCAGTCAATGGGTCGGACCCATCACGAACTTCAACCCGATCTACAACGATCGGACCATCGAGCAGTGCCATGGCGCCGACCCCATCTGCAACCCCGCCGACCCGAACACCTGGGAAGCGAACTGGCCGCAACACCTGGCCAGCGCCTATATCTCCGCAGGAATGGTGGACCAAGCGGCTGACTTCGTCGCCGGAAAGCTGTAGCCGGCCCTGGGCTGACCGCCGCCGTCAGCCCTTGGAGAGTTCGGGGGTACCGCGGCCCAGTCCGCGAAATCCCTCGCACGGTTGTTTGGCTCCGACCACGAACGGCAGCGCCTTCCACCGAAACCTCATCCTGCCGCGAAATCCCATGGCGTCGGGCGGTGGCGCTACCGCCGACTTCGCGAGATCCAGGTAGTACGTTGCCGTTTGGCCCAGTCCTTCGAAGTCGTGCACCAGTGGCGTGCACACAGCACGAACGGGCTCGTCAAGCCGCTGCGCTATGGCATCGGTCATCAACACGTATTCGGGAACCGGCACCAGGTTCTTGAGCATCCGGTGCACCAGGATGACGTCGACGCCGGCAAGTTCGGTGTGACGCTTGACCTTCTGCTCGGCGACCTCGCCCTCATGCGCGACGAACTTCAGCGAGAGGTTCATCAGCTGCTCGCAGCTTTCACAGTTACAGTTGCGCCCGTTCTCGATCCGGGCCCGTCGATTCAGGAACGCCTGATGCATTCGCGACAACCGCTCGCTGACCAAGACCTGGGCGTCACCGTCGGGCGCCCAGAAGAAGGCGGCGTCACCTTCGAGCTTCGCCAGCTTCATGCCCTTGGCGGCATCGATGACCGATTCCAGCAGCGCGGCGACTGCCATCTGGGCATGCACCAGATGGGTCCGGTTCCAGTTCATATAGGCGGTGTAGCCGCCGATATCAGCAATGACGAGCACCGCGCGCCGGATGGCCATGAATAAGGAAGTTTAGTCCCCGTTGCTAGCCATAACCACGCTTCACCAGATGACGTGCGCCGGCCTCCATGGCGGCCGGGCCGGCCACCTCGAAGTCGAAGGCGTTGGCCAACCGATTGGTGATGTCGAAGACCAGACCGACCGCCAGTGCGTCCTTGACCTGCTCAGGCGTGACGCCGGTCGCCAGCACGCCGCGCACGTCGTCGGCATCGATGCGCTGCTGGCGCGACAGCTGGCCCAGCAGGCGAAGTGTTGCCCGCAGCTCTTCGGTGATCGGGGCGGTGTCCAGGTCAGCGAGGGTGGCGGCTGCGGTCTCATCGGCATAGCAGAGATTGGAGGTGGCCGTGTGCGCGGCGACGCAGAACGGGCAGTCGTTCACCTTGGAGAGGTAGGCGGCCATCAGCTCCCGCTCCCCGATGGTCCAGGCCGACGGCCCGCGCATCGCCTCGTTGGTCAGCGGTCCGCCACCGTAGAACTCCGGGCGATAGAACGCGAGTTTGACGGCGTCGACCACCGGCTGCCGTGACACCAGGCGAATGATTCTCAACAGGGCCTTGGTGCGTAGCCGGTGGCCGTGGTCGAGGACGGCCAGTCTCATTGCTTCCCCCGGGCTTCGGTCGCATCCGCGAGCGCCTCCAGCGCGCTGGTGTACTGCCGGGTCGCCTGGCCGACCGCGGCGCACACGACGACCTCGAAGATCTGGTCTTCGCTCAGGCCTGCGGCACCGACGGCGGCAATATCCTGGTCGGCCACGCTGTACGAGCGCAGGGCCACCTTGTCGACCAAGGTGCTGATCGGTTCCTCGAGACCGGCGTTGTCGTAGGCGGCCCGGCGCAATCCCAGCGGCGCTGTCCCGCCCTGGCCCAGAATGCGGTCCAGCAGCGCTCGGTGAAATTCGGTGATGTCGGACATGGCTTTTCGTGGACCTCCTGGTGGGGATGAGGGTCACATCGGCTGGTCACTACCGGTCCATTGTGCGACCGCGGGGCCCGTGCGGTCCAGGCCTGGGCGATTCAGAGTTCTACCGGCGGGGTGTGGACCAGGCGGGGATCGGGCGCCCCCGATATGCGCAGCAGACCTCGCACGACGCGGACGGCCAGCGGCCACGAGCGCGGATCACGCAGGTTGATACCGCCGATCAGTTGTTTGACCATGGACAGCGTGTCGAAATAGATCCGCTCGACCACCAGGTTCTCGCGCTCGTCGAAGATGAAGTAGGCGGTCATCCGGGTGCGGTGCCGTGATCCGGTGGGTGGCACGGCGCCTAGGGGCCCCAGATGTGTTCCCGTCAACCAGAACTCGACGATCACCGCGTCGGCACTGTGGCGCAGCGCGATGATCTCGTGGTTTTGGTCCGGGAAGGCCACTCGGGTACCGCGGTAGTAACCGCGCACCTCGGCGTCGCCGTCATGCACCGTCAGGGTCGGAATGATCTCGTAGTGGGGATGCGGGAACGTGGCCAGCACGTCGTCCCAGTCCTGACGTACTTCGTCCCGGAAATGGTCGAGGACCAGCCTCTCGCGGGCGCGCAGGACCTCGACGGACGGGATGGCGTAGCGATCGGTCACGGTGTTCCCCTTACGGAGTCATGCGTTGTCCTGCCGGCGAGTTTCGCGCTCGTCGCTTACCTGCCGATACTGCCGCAGCTCGGCGCGCACCGCAGCATCGAATGCCCGGTCCAAGCTGGCGTGCGCCGACCGCCTGGCCACCCTGCGCATAGCGTCGACCAGGTCCGCGGCCCAGGCGAGTTCGTCGTCACTGGCCGGCAGCCACCCCCGGCCGCGCTGCCGAACCACCTCGTCGTGTCCGCTGCGCGTCAAGAGTCCGGCCGCATCGTCCAACTTCTTGTCGACTGCGGTCACGGTCTTCAGCATCGTCGCCAACGGCATCCCTCGCGACATCAACGTCTCGAGGTCATCGATCTGATTCGTGTCTGCGACCCGGTAGACGTTGTCGACGTCGGTCGGCTCGATGACTCCACTGGTGGTCAGGCGCCGCAGCAAGGGGGCGTCCAGCGGGCCCAGCCGCTCCTCCAACTGTTCTCGCGTCATGGTCTGCGACAGCGGACGTGACCACGGTGCGGTCACCAACTCGCCCAAATCAGCCAGGTCCAAGACCTCGACCAAGGCATCGCCGCGCTGAAGCCCGGTCAAGAACTTCAGGATGTGTTTGACCGTGAAACCCTCGCCGAGCAAACGGATGATCGCCTGTAGCTGCTTGAGGTGCCGGTCGGTGTAGATCGCGACCCGGCCCCGGCGCTGGGGCCGGGGCAACAGACCGCTTTCCTGGTACACCCGGACGTTGCGAGTGGTGGTCCCCGCCTGTCTCGCAAGATCGTCGATCCGGTACTCGGTCACTATGACATCCTAGGCAGTCAGGACCGGGTCACTGCTTGTCTTCGCGGCGGTGATCTTGAAGTCTTCCAGTTCCAGCGTCTTGAGTTGGTTGACGAATTGCGTGGCGAAGCCAGGGAACATGGTGGCGTTGAAGCCATCCTCGGTCAGATACCAGCTCTGGCATCCGGAGTTCCACGTAGTGGACTTCAGGCGCCGTTGGATGTCCTGGTTATAGCGATCCTGCACCTCGGGCCGTACATCGATCGACTTCCATTCGTACTGCAGCAGTTTCGAGATCGCGCCGACGATGTAGTCGATCTGAGCCTCCATGTAGACCAGAGCCGAGCTGTGGCCAGGTCCGGAGTTCGGGCCGAAGGTGAAGAACAGATTCGGATACCCCGATACCGCCACACTGCGGTAGGCGTAGGCGCCCCTGCTCCACTCCGATGCCAAGTCGCGGCCGTCGATTCCGGTGATCGGGATCGGGGTGCCGGCCTTGGACACCTCGAAGCCAGTGGCGAACACGATGGCGTCGAACTGGTGCTCGATGCCTTCGACGGTGCGAATGCCCTTGGGTGACAACCGAGCGATGGGCCAGGTCACCAGTTTGCAGTTGTCTTTCTGCAGCGCCGGATAGTAGTCACTGGTCATCAACAGTCGCTTGCAGCCGGCGGAGAAATCCGGTGTGAGCTGTCGGCGCAACCACGGATCCTTCACCTGCGCCCGTAGATTCGCCAGGCTCAAGGTCTCCACCAGCCGGGTGAAGGGGCTGTCCCACACCACACCGACCGCAACCGACTCATGGCCCCAGAACCAGGCGGACCGCATCAGCTTCTCGACCAGCGGCACATCCTTGTAGATCTTCTTCAGCCAGCCGCCGGTCGCCGTGTTGAGCCGCGGCAGCACCCATCCCGGGGTGCGCTGGAACACCTTGACCGACTCGGCCACTTTGACCAGTTCGGGGATGATCTGCACACCGCTGGCACCGGTGCCGACGACGGCCACCTTCTTGCCGGTGAAGTCGTAGTCGTGATCCCAACGGGCGCTGTGGATCTTGTGCCCCTCGTAATCCTCGATGCCGGGAATGTTCGGGAGGCTGGCATTCGCCAGCGGCCCCGAGGCGACGATGACGGACTTGGCGCGCACCGCTTCCCGGCCGTCCAGGTCGATGGTCCATTCGCCGGCGTCCGCGTCGTAGCTGATCCCGGACACGTTGTGCTCGAACCGGATATACGGCGCGATCCCGAAGGATTCGACCATGTTGTCGATATAGCCGAGAATTTCGGAGCTGCCCGAGTAGGTGTGCGACCAGTCCGGGTTGGGCGCGAAGCTGTAAGAGTAAAGCCGCGACGGGATGTCGCAAGCCGCGCCCGGGTAGGTGTTGTCACGCCAGGTGCCGCCCACCCGGGTACCCCGTTCGAAGAGGGCGAAGTCGGTGATTCCCTGGTCTTTGAGGCGGATGGCGGCACCGATGCCGGCGAAGCCGGCGCCGATGATGGCTGTTGAGATAGTCACAGTGATCGTTCCTCTTACTTACGCGACCGGCTCGTAGGTCAGTTCCTGCGACCAAGTTGGGGTGTTGTGCACCAATGAGGGCGGGATGACTCCGGTGATCTTGACCAGGGAATCAGCCAGCCAGTGGTACTTGGAGCTGCGGTCGATCACCTTCTTGCCGTGCCAGGAGATGAACTGGTACATCGGCACTCGGCGGGCGAAAGAGCTTCGTTCGCCGACGCTTTGGAAGCGGCGCATCGCCTGGTAGAGGCGTTCTTCGTTGACGCCCATCGCCACGATGTTGTCGCGCATCTTGTTCAGCAGCGGGAAGTAGCTCAAGGTGCCGATCAGCAGCGCGGGATTCATCCAGCTGCCCACCAACTCGACCGCCAGCTTCCGCATGCTGGCGTGCCCCAGAATGTCCATCACCTCGAAATCGACCGCCAGGTGCCGCGACTCGTCGGAGTTGATCCGCTTGAAGACCTCTTGGGCCACCGGGTCTTTGACCTCGTCGGTGATGAACTTGATCAGCGCGCCGTCCAGGGCCACCTCCAGCATGGGGATGACGGTGCCCAGGATCGACAGCGACATGCTGTCGGAGAACTTGTCCAGCCAGGTGATCACCAGCTGAACATTGACACTCGGAGGTGGAATTTCGTCGTCGTCCAGCATTCCCCACCGTCGCATCAACGCGAGCTCGGCATTGGCGTGTTTCTGCTCTTCGGCGTGGAAGTGCTCGTAGATGCTCTTCAGGGTCGGAGTCGGGGCCTTCTTAGCTAGCGCCGCGAACCCACGGGCGCCGACGTTCTCGATCCACATCAGGTCGGTCATGAACGGCTTGAGCTTGGCCCACAGCTCCGGCTCGATCAGCTCGGCCCCAGGGGCGTCCCAGTCGATGTCGACCAAGGCCCACTGCTTGTCCTTGATCTTCTGCAGCATGTCGTCGAGGTTCATCGCCATGATCGGTTTTTTCCTTTCACAAGACGGTCATTACGAATTCAGTTCTGGGGAAGCAGCCGGGCGAGCAACCCGGTGCCTCGGACGTACAGTTCCGGGAAGTGCCGCTTCAGGTGCCAGATGACCGTGGCGTCGAGTTGCGGCACCACATACAGCCGGCCACTGTCGTGAGCGTCCAAGGTGCGTGCCGCGACATTGTCCGCCGACAGTCCGGTCCAGTGGGCCAGCTGCTGACTGAGGTTCATCGACGCCGGTGTGATCCGGCCGTCTTGAAAGACGTTGGTCTTCACGAAGGTCGGGCACAGCACCGTGACCGCGATGCCGGTGCCGTCCAGTTCGGCCGCCAGTGTCTCCGACAGCGACATCACGCCGGCCTTCGACACGTTGTAGGCGGCCATCGACGGTGCGGCGGCAAACCCTGCCGCCGATGCCACGTTGATGATCCCGCCGCGTCCGGCCTGCCGCAGCAGCGGAGTGAAGACCTCGCAGCCGTTGACCACGCCCCACAGGTTGATCCCCAGCGCCCAGTCCCAGTCCTCGAAACCGATGTCGCCGACCGATTTTCCGCCGATGCCGACGCCGGCATTGTTGATCACCAGGGTCGGTGGGCCACCGAAGATCTCCTGTGCACGCGTGGCCAGTTGCTCGATCGCGCCGCGGTCGGACACATCGCACTGCACCGCATGGGCGGTCCCGGTCGGCAGCTGCTCGATCAGCGCCACCGTCTCGGCGGCCCGCTCTGCGTTGATGTCGGCACAGATGACCTCGCCGCCACGACGAGCCAGCTCCAGGGCGAACGATCGTCCGATTCCGCTGCCGGCGCCGGTGACCACCGCCTTGGCGTTGGCCGTCCGTCGATCATGGCGAAACAGGGACAGCACCGTGTCGAGACCGAGCATCAGCGTGCCGCCCCAAGTTCGTCGGATCGCTGGTCGGCATAGACGCCGGCGATGAAGGCCGCCACGCGACGCAGCGCGGGACTGGCCTCCGGGGCCAGCCGGGGCAGGGCCTGGAAGACATGCACCATGCCCGGCCACACCTCCAAGGTGGAGGCTCCGCCGTTTCGGCGTAGCTCGGCGTCCAGGTAGCGCGAGTCGGCGCTGAGGATCTCGAAGCCACCCACCTGGGTGAACACCGGAGGCAGCCGATCCGCCCGGCTGAAATCGAGCCGAAGGCGCACATTGTGGGGGTCTTGGCCCCGCACGTAGAGATCCACCAGCCGACGGGCCGAGGCCGCCGACACCGCGGGGTCACGCCGCACCTTCTCCTGCTGCTCGGCCAGCTTCAGCGTGAGGTCGATCAAGGGCGAGAACAGCACCACACCAGCCGGCTGAAATGCCGGCTCGTCGGCGTGGGCGAGCAGCATGTCGCAGGTCAGGTGGCCGCCCGCGGAGTCCGCACCGATCACGATGTCGGCCGCGACGTACCCCTGGGCCAGCAACCACCGGTAACCGGCCTCGACGTCGTCGGCCGCTGCAGGGAACGGGTTCTCCGGGGCCAAGCGATAGTCCACGGAGAACATCGGCAGGCCGGTTGCCTCCGAGAGCCTGGCGACCAGCTTGCGGTGGGTTCGCGTCGAGCACAGCACGTATCCGCTGCCGTGCACGTAATAACCGGCCCGCCGGCCGAACTCGACGCCGGGCCCGAGCACCCATTCGCCGCGAACCCCTGCCTCGCGCACCGGAATGACCCTGGTGCCGGCCGGAGTGGACCCGAGCGTTCCCATGATGGTGGCGATCAGTCCGCGGGCGAACGCGATACCCGGACGATTCATCGGAATCATGGTGTTGAGAACGTGCAATGTCCAGCGCGTGGTCATGCCCGCAACCACCGCACGCATCGATGCGCGGGTGGGTACTGGCGGCAGGGTCGAGCCATCGAGTTCCGTCACGGCACTCACAACACCAGCGATCGTGCCATTTGTCAATGGCACGATTTGCGGTGTATAGGTCCGGGGAGGGCCTCAGGACACCGTGACCGGGCCCAGCAGCTCGGGCAGCTCCGCCTGGTACGGCGGCAGACTCGGCGTGGCCGGCCTCAGTTGAGGCGACGGGGCCGGAGGTGGCGTCGCACCCATGGCCCAGTTGCCGTCGTTACCGGCGGTGTAGGCCAGCCAGACCCGGTCGACGCCGGCCTGGGCTTTGGCAGCCTTGAGCAGTTCGTTCTGATACCCGGTGCGGGGTACAGCGAAGGAACCCTGACCGATGCACCCCAGGGCGCCGCCGGCGAACTGGCCAGCGCCGGAACTGATGTGCCAGCCGTCAGGGGCCTGGCAGGCGTAGCGCAGGAACTGGCCGCAGGCCTCGGCTTGGAAGCGACCGTCGCCGCTGTGCACGGCGCACTGTTGGGTGGGGCTGGACAGCGGTTGACCGTAGGACCAACTCCAGGCGAAGCCCGCCAGCTGATCGGCTTGTGGGTCTAGGAAGTTCGGGCCGGGCGCGTTGGCACCGCATTTCATCATCTCGTGGATATCGGCGGACGTCATCGGCTGGGCATTGCCGCCGCCGGCGAGCACGTCGACCAGCGTGCTGGAGTCGAAGAACCGCGTGTAGGAGCTCTCGTACTGCGCTCTGCTGAAGTAGCAGTCGGGGTACTGGACGGTGACCGGCCTCCCCTTCTCCGCCACATTGCTGTCGTTGAAGCCGAGAGCGTCCCAGGCCGCATTCTGACCGCAACCGCTGTTGGTGAAGAGCAGCACCTGCTTGCCGCTCGCGAGGATCTGGGCCATGCTCACGCCCCGCGGGATCGCCTGGGTGTCGCAGGAAGAGCCGGGCTGCACCTGCGACGGGCGGAACAGCAGGTCACGCGCGGAGGTATTGCCCAGCGTGCTCTCGATGACCGCGGCCCCGGCCGGCAGCGACTTGGTGACGTCGTCGACCGAGTCGTCGAGGCGATTCTCGATGTAGAGGACGATCACCTGGTCGGGGTGGGCGTCCAACCAGCGCCGTATCTCCTGCAAGCCCGCGGTCGCGGGCCGTTCGAAGGTGCAGCCCAGGTGGTTGTCGAAGCCGTGGCACAAGATCGGTGCGTAGCCGCCGGGGGCGCCCAGGCTGGGGTACCAGTGCAGGTCGAGCTCGAGGAACCGCATGTCCAAGTCGAGTTGGTTGACCAACGAATACAGCTGGTCGGGATCCATACCCGACAACGTCGGCGGGACATTGGCGTTGGTGTAGTTGAACGAGTTGTGGGTGGCAGGTAGCTGGGCCTCGGCCAGCGGCAGAGTCATGCTCAGCCGGTACTGCTGCGCCAGCGCCTTGTGCACCGGCCCGGCCAAGTAGTTCTGTACGGACCGCTCGCCGATGGGGCTGCCGTTGCGAAGGGCGCAATAGTCGATCGGGCCATTGATCACCCGGCACTGGCTGGCTACCAGCTGTGCCGCCGCGTCAAGGGTCTTGCAGGTTGCCGCCAGCTGCCCGGTTGCGACGTCGAAGCAGGCGCTGATCAGTCCGTGCTTGTTGCCGCCGAACCAGCTGCACGCCTCGACGGAACCGACCGTGCTGCAGGCGTTCACCAGCGGGTCGGTGACGCCGCCGATCGCCGTACACACCGGGGTGAACGCCGGGCCTAGGTCGGTACAGGCGGTGGCCAGCGACGGCGGCGCGGAAGACGGCGACATCACCGTGATGCCGACGGTGGCCGGCGTCGAGACCCCCGAACCGTCGGTCGTGGCGTAGCTGAAGGCGTCGGTACCGACGAAGCCGTTGGCCGGGGTGTAGGTAAACGTGGCTCCGGTGACAGTCGCCGTGCCGTTTGCGGGTGGGGTGACGATGGCGAACTGCGTGGCCGGGTTCGCCGGAACGGCAACCAGTCCCGCGCTGACCGGGGTGGCGGTAGTGGTCACGGCCACCACGTTCTGCGGCTGAGCACCGGCTGCCGACGCCACTCCCGGAAAGCCCACCGCGGCCCCGGCGCCTCCGGAAAGGACCGACAGCGCAGCGATGACCGCTGTCCAGCGCAACCGGCGGGTGGTGAGCCTGGTCGTGACGGTCCACCCGAAGTGGCGCCGGAAACGCTCAGCTGTCGCCCCATCGACCACAGGCCAAACTCCTTACGGTTACGACCCCCGCAACGTTCAGGCAACTTCCGTAACAATGAGCAACAGAAATCACACTGGTAACACGACACGATCACAGATCGAACTCAATGAATTCTTCGGATTAACTTGGCTTGCGCTCACTCAAGGCGCTCGCCATTCCGGGCGGCGCGAACGCCGAATGGTTCAGAAGTCCGCCAGCAGAGCGCCCGGCTCGCCCGAGTCCCCCAGGTCGAAGTCGCCGAGGTCCGGCGGCAGCGAACCGTCGATCGGCGAGTACGTGGCACCGATCGACTCGGCGACAGCGCGCGGCAGATAGTTCACCAGGGCATCGACGAAACCCGTTTGGTTCACGTCCTCGAACGGCGCCAGAAGCCCGGCCAGGCCCGGGGCTTCGCTGTTGAGATAGGCGTTGAGGAGGTCGGCCGGTGCGCCGAACAGCCCCAACAGCGCACCGGTGATATCGCCGGCCGACAGGTCATCGACGAAATTGCGGGCGAGCGTCTCGAATTCGGCGACGACGGCCTGCAAGGAGCTGAGCGCGGCAAGCCCGACCGGCACCTGTACTGCGTGCAGGGTGGCCATCGCCGCGTTCACGATGTTGCCGACGATGTCGATGGGGATCGCCACCAGGCGATCCACCAACCCCAAGATCGGAAAGGCACTGATCACAATGGCAATGGCCTGGCCCAGCGCCGCCGTGATATCGCTCGACGAGATGGCGCTGAACAGCGTGTCGAGCTGGTCGGGCAGGTTGATCAGCCCGTCGACGAATGACTGGGCGGTCGCCCCGAATGCTTCGAACGTCCGCTGCGCGTAGTCGAACCCGTTGGTGGCCAGCTGGACCACTATGGGCAGCGGGTCTTCCAGCCAGTGCGCGCCGATGGTGCCCAGATTGGTGAAGGTGTTGGTGATCAGGTCCACGTACGGGTCGAATGGACTGGCTGTCAGCTCGACTGCGCGCACGGCGACATCGGAAGGCGGCGCCACCAGCGGCGTCGCGATCAGGGTGCCCGCCGCCAACGCTGCGATGGCGGCGGTGATACCGGGGTGGCTGGCTAATCCCACAACACTCATTTCATGACTGGAGCCACTACGGTAACTCTGGGCACGCTGGTCAACCGCAGGAATGGGTGATTTTTGGCATGCCGCTTGCAGGGCAATGAGCGAATCCGTAGCGCCGGCCATCGCTTGACTGAGTCCTCAAGAGCGGACCTAAGTCTTCTTATGCCGGCCCGCCGCCTCCTTTAGCACATCACCGGGCCGGAGGTTGAGTATTTGATTCAGCGAATCTTTCAAATCCGAAGACGAAAATTGACGCCAGTTGCAACAATCCTGTCAGTTGCCAACTGGCGGCACAGCGTACGGTCCGACATCTGCTGGGGGCATGTCGGGCAACGTAATCGCTTGCCGTGCAAACACCTTGGCGACACCACCAGTGACCGCTCCGAACAAGGGGGTTCGATGAAGCAAATCATCTTCGGCGTCGCACTATGTGGCGCCGCGTTGGCGTTCGCCGGTGCGGCCAACGCCGCCAACGACAACCAATACGACTTCCTCTACGGCTCAACCGACGCGTTGGTCCTGGGCCCAACCGGGATCGCGACACCGACCGCCAACTACATCAGCAACGGGATCGACCTGTACCTCGGTCCGCTGGGTTACGGCGGCACCGTCGAGTCTTCCGTGGCGCTGAGCATGCCCAACAGCTGGGACTTCCTCGAGAGCGTCCCGCAGGGGCAAGCCATCCTCGTCGACGCGATCCTGGCCGACTACAACGCCGGCGAGATGGGCTGTGACGCCTCGGGCGTGTGCAGCGACCCGCTGACCATTTTCACCTACTCCCAGAGCAGCCTCATCGCCTCCTACGCCCAGGAGCAGCTCTCTGATGCCGGCGTCCCCACCGACGCTTTGCGTTTCGTGATGCTCGGCGCCAACCCCGCCGCCGTCCCCACCGACCTGTACCCCACCGAAGTGTTCAACATCCAAGGCGACGTCTTCGCGGACAACTTGGGCAAGAGCTGGTGGGACCTGCTGTTCGGGAACACAAGTTGGCAGGATCTGTTCTACGGGTTGGCGCTCCATCAGGTCTACCTCGGGCTGACACCAGACCAAATCGACTCGGCCACATCGGTTGTCGATGGGATGACCACGTTCAACGATATTCCCACGCTCGACACCGGTGAACTGATCCAAGCGCTGTTCAACTCGTTCTTTGCCGTGTGAGCTCCAGGTAGGAGTTGAGCCGGGCGGCGCTCGGCTCAACTCCGCCCGGAATGCCTCAGTGCCACCCCACGGCAGACCAAGAACGTGGTAGGGCGGGCGGGGCTCGAACCCGCGACCAATGGATTATGAGTCCACGGCTCTAACCAACTGAGCTACCGCCCCTGATACGCATGCGCGCGGGAACTATCGTGCCATGCCGCGCAGCAGCGCCTGTATGCGCCGCCGCCCCCGATCAACGCCGTCACGACGTAGCGGCCGACGACACGCATCCGCTGTCGGGCGCCCGCCGGTCGTCGATAGCGATTGACTTCCCGGCCAGAGCATCTGGCAGATCCCCGGGCGGGGAACCGCCGAACTCATCCGCCAGATCACGCACCTATGGCACACCAAATCATCTTTATATTGCAATGTGTGCATGTTTTGGGTATCGTCGCTGCCATGAACACGACAGAGCACCAGACCCACTCCCACACCGAACACACTCACGGACCCGACTGCGGCCACGAGGCAGTTCAGCACGGCGACCACGTGGACTACCTCCACGACGGCCATCGTCACGCCGCTCACGGTGATCACTACGACGAGCACTGATCACCGACCGGCACCGCAGGCAACCGATGGGGAAGGCTCCGCAACAGCGAGGCCTTCCCCATCGGCATGTGAGGAACGCCGGCTAATTGCCGCTGGCCGGCTCATTTCGGCGGATCGGGCAGCTCCATACCGGCCAAGCGAACCGGGTCCGCGATCGACACGATGCCGGCCAGCCGGCCGTTTCGCACCGTGCATGCCATCAGGGCCAGCGGCCGGCCGGTCGGGCCCCAACCCAAGATTCCGGGCTCGCCGTTGATCAGGACACGGCGCGCCGTGATGCGCGCCCCCTGACCTCGACGGACCGCCTCTACCACCGCACTGGATCCGGTCGTCACGCTCACCCCGCGGGCCGTGTGCTGACGCCAGGTGACCTCGGGGTCGAGTACCTGCAGCAGAGCCTCGAAGTCACCGCCCTGCGCGGCGGCCAGGAAAGCATCGACGACCTCGCGCTGCGCACGCCGATCCCCTGCTGGGGTGGGTACGTCCTGGACTTTGCGGCGTGCCCGGCTGGCCAGCATCTTGGCGGCATCAGCCGACTTCCCCACGATCGGCCCGATCTCGGCGAAGGGCACGGCGAACATGTCGTGCAGCACGAACGCGAGCCGTTCCTCGGGGCGCAGCGCCCCCAGCACGACCAGCAGCGCCAGCCCGATCGAATCCGACAGCACCGCAGCGTCTTCGGGGGTGTCGTGGTCGACGGTCACGACGAGCTCGGGCAGGTCCTGATCGATCGAGACTTCAGGCCGGGCGGTACGCGAACGCAGGATGTCGATGCAGATGCGGCTGATCACCGTCGTCAACCACCCCGGCAGGTTGTCGATCGCATCAACGTCCTGACGGGACAGCCGGAGCCACGCCTCCTGGACGGCATCTTCGGCGTCGGACCCCGAGCCCAACACCCGATACGCCAACGCCAACAGACGATGGCGCTGCCGCTCGAATATCTCTGCCAGCTGCGTCTCGGTGGTCATCGGTTACCTCTCGTGGTGGCGGTCCGTCATAGGTAATGACGAACCCCACCCAACCGAGGTAACCACGAAGGAGTCCGCCATGAACACCACCCTGTGGATCATCGCCGGCGTCGCCGCGACCGCGTATGCCATCGGTGGCGCCACCCTGCTCCTGCTGCCCCGGGCCAAATACCGGGCACTGGGCGCCAACCAGCACTGGGTCGACGATTTCGGCGACGGCCACCTGCGAACCATTGGCACGATCAAGCTGCTGGGCGCGACCGGCCTGGTCCTCCCGGCCGCAGCCGGTGTGGCACCGCTGCTCGTGCCGATCGCCGCCACCGGTCTGATGCTGTTCATGGCCGGGGCCGCCACCACCCGATTCCGCCGCAGCGAATGGGCCTACATGGCCGGCGACGTCGTCTTTATCGCTATGTTCGCATTCCTGGCGTGGGGCCGATTGGCCCTGCATCCGTTCGCCTGAACCCACCCGGCACGAGCGACGGGACCTGGCGGCGATATTGCCGGTACTCGTCGCCCAGAGCAGCGATCAGGTCGCGCTCCTCGAGCCGCACCGCCACCAGGATGTAGCCGGTGGCCGCGACCGCGAACAACAGGTGGCCGGCGGTCATGGTGGGCGTGGCCCAGAACGCGATCACGAATCCCACCATCAGCGGGTGCCGCACCACCCGGTAGAGCGCCCTGGCGTGAAAGCCGATATGGGAGTACGGCTGCGCCCGCCATGCGAGATATACCTGACGCAGCCCGAACAGGTCTACGTGGCTGATCATGAACGTCGACGCCAGGGCAATGGCCCAACCGATCCAGAACAGTCCCCACAGCACCGTCCGCTCCGCGGGCACCGTGAGGTTCCAGATGGTCGTCGGGATTGGCCGCCACTGCCAATACAGCAGGGCCAGAACCAGATTCGATGCCAGAACGTAGGTGCTGCGCTCGATGCTCTCGGGCACCACGCGGGTCAACCACCGCTTGAACGCCGGGCGCGCCATCACGCTGTGCTGCACCGCGAAAAGTGCCACCAGCGCGACATCGATGACGATCGCCAACCCGATTGGTGCGGGCGGACCGTGATCGACGCTGCGCGGCACGACGAAGTTGCCGACGAAGCCGACCAGGTACAGGAAAACCGCGAGGAAAGCGAGATAGTTGAGTGCCCCGTAGACCAGGGCGAGATAACGGGCCATGGCGCCCTCCCCCAATTGCCGACTCCGCCATCGTAGTCCCTCGAACCCGCAGGTCACCACAGGTTTCGTCGGGCAAGTGATCGAGCATTATCAAGGTCGGCTTACTATCCCAAGATGACCGCGGAAACCTTCGTCACCCACGCACCCGGCGATGTCCGGATCATCGCCGACCGGCACGGTGACCCCAACGCTCGCGCAGTGGTGTTCCTGCATGGCGGCGGGCAGACCCGCCGGTCCTGGGGCCGGGCCGCCGCGGCGGTTGCCGAACGCGGCTGGCAAGCGGTCACCGTCGATCTGCGCGGCCACGGCGAGTCGGATTGGGCCAGCGAGGGCGATTACCGGTTGGTCAGCTTCGCCGCCGATGTTCACCAGGTGCTGCGCACCCTGCCGCCGGACCCGGTACTGGTCGGTGCCTCGCTGGGCGGGTGCACCGCCATGCTGCTCGGCGGCGAACTGGCGCCGGGGGCGGCCAGTGCGGTGGTGCTGGTCGACATCGTGCCCAACATGGATGCCTCAGGTGCGCAGCGGGTGCAGGCGTTCATGGCCGAGAACATGGAGTCCGGCTTCGACTCCCTCGATGAGGTCGCCGACGCGATCGCCGCCTACAACCCGCACCGACCCCGCCCCACCGACCTGGGCGGGCTCACCACCAACCTGCGACGGCGCGGCGATCGCTGGTACTGGCATTGGGACCCGCAGTTCATCAGCGGCCCCGAGCACCAGGGCCCGATGGAGATCCACGATGTCGAGCGGCTCAACGCCGCGGTACAGACCATCCTCGACGGCGGGGTGCCGATGCTGCTGGTACGCGGCCAGCTCAGCGACCTGGTCAGCGCCACCAACGCCGAAGAGTTCTTAGCCCGATTCCCGCAGGTGGAGTTCGTCGATGTCGCCGGGGCCGGTCACATGGTCGCCGGGGACCGCAACGACATCTTCGCCGATGCCATCCTGGGCTTTCTGGCCCGCCACTCCGCCTGAGCTCAGCCGAACACGGTCTGGCCGTCGGCGTCCAGCAGATAGCGCTCGGTGCCCTCGGCGACCCGCGGCGCGTCGGCGGCCAGCGCCACCGCGATCTTGTTGCCGGCGTTGCGCATCACGTCCAGCGTCAGTTCGACGGCCTGCCGATCGGTGAAGTGCCGGCGCACCCCGGCGGCCACCCCGGGATCGATGTGGGCCGGTGTCCAGACCAGCGCGTCGACGTAGCGCAGCGCCGCCTGCTGCGCCGAGCTGAGCAGCCGTGACTTCTCGAAGTGCTCGATGTCGTCATAGAGCGACTCGGACCCGCCGGCGTCCAGGGCGGTCGTCTCGCGCAGCGACTTGCACAGCCGGCAGTTGTGCTGGGCCGCACCGCGCAGCCGCACCACCTCGGAGGTCACCGGATCCAGGGATCGTAGTCGGGCGACGGCGGGCATGAACCCGTTGAACAGCACATCGGCCGGGTGGCCGGTGTGATCCCACGCGATGGGGTCGGGCCAGGACACCACGACACCGACCGCATCGAGGCCGGCGCGCACCCGCGGTACGAAGTCGCCGATGTACATCTGGACTACAGCATCAAAGGCCTTGTCCCCCAGCGCCTCCCGCAGTCGCACTCGCTGGTCGTCGGTGATCATTGAGACGTCGACACTGAACTGTTCGGCGAATTCGGTTACCACAGGATCGACACCGGATGCATCGGCGCTCACCTCGGCTGGTAGCGGCGGTAGGCCCAGCGTCGGGCCGCACACGCCGCGGACCACGGCGCCCAGCCGGCCACCCGAGCACGCCACCAATCGATTCAGCTCACCGAGAACGTCCATCCCACCGAGTTTATGCGGCGGCTCCAGCTTCGCCTCTCCTTCGTCGAGGCTCGCTAAACCACCGATTATGGACACTGCCGCCATAGGCTGAAACCCATGCGTGTCGTCATGATCACCAAAACCGGTCCCCCATCGGTGCTGCAGGTGCAGGACCAACCCGACCCGCCGCCGCCCGCCAGCGGCCAGGTGCGGATCGGGGTGCGTGCGGCGGGGGTGAACTTCGCCGACCACCTGGCCCGAGTCGGCCTGTATCCCGATGCGCCGAAGCTGCCCGCCGTGGTCGGTTACGAGGTGGCCGGGACCATCGAGGCGGTCGGTGACGGTGTCGACCCGGCCCGGGTCGGCGAGCGGGTGCTGGCCGGCACCCGATTCGGCGGCTACGCCGAGATCGTCAACGCCAACGCCGCCGACACTGTCGTGCTGCCGGCGTCGATGAGCTTCGAGGAAGGCGCCGCCATCCCGGTGAACTACGCGACGGCCTGGGCGGCGCTGCACGGTTACGGGTCGCTGCAGGCCGGCGAGCGGGTGTTGGTGCACGCCGCGGCCGGCGGCGTCGGCATCGCGGCGATCCAGCTGGCCAAGGCCGCCGGGGCCGTCGTGCACGGCACCGCGTCGCCGGGCAAACACGCCCAGCTGGAGGCGTTGGGCATCGACCGGGCAATCGACTACCGCCGCAAGGGCTGGTGGGCTGGCCTGCCGCCGTACGACATGGTGCTCGACGGGCTCGGCGGCACCTCGCTGCGGCGCTCGCTGAAACTGCTGCGTCCCGGCGGACGCCTGGTCGCCTACGGTCTCTCGTCACTGCAGCAGGGTGAGAAGCGGTCGCTGCTGCGGGCGGCCCCGCAGGCGTTGGCGATGCTGCGCGGCTTCAGTCTGATCACGCAGATGGAGCAGTCCAAGACCGTGATCGGCCTGAACATGCTGCGGCTGTGGGACGACCGCGGCACGCTCGGACCCTGGATCGCCCCGCTGTCCGAGGCGCTGGCAGACGGGACCGCGGCCCCGGTGGTGCATGCGGCGGTGCCGTTCGCGAATGCCCCGGAGGCCCACCGCATTCTGGCCGCGCGGGAGAACGTCGGCAAAGTGGTGCTGGTGCCCTGATCCGCGCGTGCGGGGCGGTGGATTCCCGCCAACGCGCACGCCGGATTCATCCGGCCCCGGGCGGCCGGGGCATCCGAAATCGGCGGTCCCGCATGCGAAAAACCGGGGTACCGCCACGGCGGGGCGCCAGCCTGTCCATCGGTCCCATGACCGCGGTCGGAGGGTGGCCCACCGCAGGCCTCGCCGCGTTGGCCGCTTCCGCCGAGGCTGCGCCCACGGCCGCCGATCGCGGCGACTTGACGGCCGCATCGCCGACGCCTGCCGTCGGCGTTGCCGTCAACCAGTTCTGCGGCACCGACAACTTTCCGACCGGCGCCGCCTTTCCCGCACCCGCCAGCACCGCGGCGGGCACACCGGTCAGGGCGGTGCCGTGCGCATCGACCGTGACGACCGGGGTGGCCAGCGCGGCGCCGGCGGCCGCCTTTGCCTGCGCGTTCAGAATCGCCATACCGAAGACGCCCTGCGATCCGGTTGTGAACACCACCTGCTGAGCGACGCCCAATACGCCCATGGTGGGGCCGAAAGCCGCCACCTGATCGACTATCGGCAACGATGCCGGTGGTGGTGTGGCCTGGGCAAAGCCCACTTGTGATGGCTGCGCCGATGCCGTGGTGAGAATGTGTGGCTGTTCTGACGCACCCGAAAGCAGCTCTGCCAGAAGCACTTGCGTATCCCCGGCGACGACGTCGGCGACGGCGCGCGCCGCCGCGGCCTGCTGGGCGGATTGCCCGCCGACGTCGGTGGTCTCCGGCGGCCGGGGAAACGATGCCAGCATCCGTGCCTGCGCCGAGGCTCCGGCATAGCCATACATCGCGGTGGCGTCTTGAGCCCACATCTCGGCGTAGACGGCCTCGGTGGCCGCGATCGCCGGCACGTTCTGCCCGAAGAAGTTCGTGGCCACCAGCATCGCCAACTGGGTGCGATTGGCCGCCACCGCCACTGGTGGCACCGTCGCGGCGAACGCCGTCTCGTAGGCGCCCGCCACCGCCCGGATCTGGGCGGCGGTCTGTTCGGCCTGCGCCGCGGTTGCCGTGGCCCACGCCATGTATCGGGTGGCGGCCGCCGCCATGGCGTCGGAGGCAGGACCCGACCAGCGCTGGCCCTGCAGACTCGAGATCGTGGCGGAGTAACCGGTTGCGACCGACTCCAGTTGCCTGACAATGTCGTCCCACGCCGCGGCCGCCGCCATCATCGGCCCCGATCCCGGACCGGCATACATCCTGGTCGAATTGATCTCGGGGGGCAGTGCGCCGAAATCAAACATCAACTGCCCGGTTAGTTCGGCGAGGGGCCCGAAACCCTGGGTGGTAGTTCACCAAATGGGCGCGCATGAGTTAGCCACCGCAGGACGGACGGGGCATCTTGAACGGACTGGGCTCGACACGCAGGGCGCCAGCGACCGATTGGCGCCCCAATCCTCCACCCACCATTGCCGCCATCGGCCCCATGCCCACTGCCGGTGAAGCGCCGGGCATATCCGCTTCCGCGCTGCCCTGCCACGGGGACGCACCGTCAAGCTCTGCTTCCGTTAGCCACACCGGGTCTTCGGTAGCGGACGCTACCGGGGTGGCATCCGCCCACGCCGGCGGCACCGACAGCTGTCCCACCGGTGCCACGTCGCCACCCATACGGGCAAGCACCGCGTTGTGACCGTCGGCAGCACCACCCGACTCGGCTACCGGCGCTTCGGCATTGGCCAGGACCGGACCGGTCGCACCGGCCGCTCCGATGCCGGCGCCACCATGGGTCAGCAGGAAGGCGTTCCCGGCCAACGCAAACGAGCCGATCGCCGAGACCGTTCGCGCAGTCTGTAAGCCGAAAGAGGTCGGCCCCAGCAGGATGTTTGCCGCCTCGATCAGTTCCAGCGGCAGCAACGGGTCTGCCTGTGCGGGCAGCGCCGCGGCTTGGCCTGTGGCCAGGCCGCCGAGCTGTTGCGGCAGGGCCGTAAGCAGCTGCGACAGGAAAGTCTGCGAGTTCGACGCGCCGGTAGCCCCCGCCGAACCGGCCACCGCGGCGGCCTGGGCCACACCACCTGCCGGGTTGGTTGTCGGCGGTGGCGGTTGAAACGACGGCAACTGCGTCGCCGTCGCCGTCTCAGACGCGTAGCCGAACATAGCGAGGGTGTCTTGGGCCCACATCTCGGCGTACTCGAACTCGGTGACCGCGATCTGGGGCGTGTTCTGTCCGATGACATTGGCCGCAGCCAGGCTCGCGAGCCGGGCACGGTTGGCTGTCACCACCGCCGGCGGCACTGTCGCGATACGCGCGTTCTCGTAGCTGGCCGCCGCCGCGCGCGCCTGGCCGGCGGCCCGTTCAATCTGGCTTGCGGTTACCGTCGCCCATTCGGCGTAAGGCGTTGCCGCGGCGGCCATCGCCGCAGATGCGTTGCCGGCCCAACTCTCGCCCTGCAGATCCGCGATCACCGAGAAATAGCCGGTAGCAAATGAATTCAGTTGGGCAGCGAGTGCATCGTAAGCCGCTGCTGCGGCCAACAGTGGTCCCGATCCGGGGCCGGCATAGATTTTTGCCGAGGTGATCTCGGGCGGAGACGTTCCAAAATCCAACACCGCACATATCCCCTCTAGTTGCCGTTCTATCGGCGACCAGCGGTGCCGGACTCACCCCGCGTCTGGAGTTCATGGAGCTGATCGACCAACGCTGGTTCAACCGGACCTGATTGTGTGGCGACGTCGCCGCCGATCACGGGAAGTGCGTTCCCGACAATGACTCCGGCCCGGTGGAAATCTGCTTCCACCTGCTTCCAGCTTCATCGGCGAACTCGCCGTGCGCTATCGGAGCTGACACCCAATCACGGGGGGAGGCGACCTGTATGAAAAAGGTGCGCCTGATGAAAGACGCCAGCCGCACCGGCCGGCCCAGCTCAGACCGTACGTGCCAACCGGTGCGCCAGCAGCTCGGCGAAACGCGCCGGATCCTCCAGCGCCCCGCCCTCGGCCAACAGCGCCGTGCCGTAGAGCAGTTCCGCGGTCTCGGCCAAGTCGGCGTCCTCGCCACCTCGCGCGTCGTGCGCTTGCCGCAGTCCGGTGACCAGCGGATGGCCCGGGTTGAGCTCGAGGATGCGCTTGCCGACCGGAACCTCCTGGCCGTTGGCGCGGTAGATGCGCGCCAACGCCGGGGTCATCTCGAAGGTGTCGGTGATCAGGCACGCCGGCGACTCGGTGAGCCGGGTGGACAGCCGCACCTCTTTGACGTGCTCGGTCAGCGTCTGCTCCAGCCAGGAGATCAGCTCGGCGAAATCCTTTTCCTGCTCCTTGCGCTGCTCCTCGTGCGCGGTCTTTTCCTCCTCGGAGTCCAGATCCACTTCGCCCTTGGCCGTCGACTGCAGCGGCTTCCCGTCGAACTCGGCGACGGCGTTCACCCACACCTCGTCGACCGGGTCGGTGAGCAGCAGCACCTCGTAGCCCTTGGCCTTGAACGCCTCCAGGTGCGGCGAGCGCAGCAGTTGCTGACGGGATTCGCCGGTGGCGTAGAAGATCTGCTCCTGACCCTCTTTCATGCGCTCGACATACTCGGCCAGCGTGGTCGGCTCGGAGTCGCTGTGGGTCGAGCCGAACGAGCTGATCGCAAGCAGTGCCTCTTGATTGTCGAAGTCGGAGAGCAGCCCCTCCTTGACCACGCGACCGAACTCAGTCCAGAAGGTGCGGTAGTCCTCGGGCCGCTGCGACTGCAGCTCCTTGATGGTCGACAGCACCTTCTTGGTCAACCGCCGCCGAATCGCATTGATCTGCCGGTCCTGCTGCAGGATCTCTCGGGAGACATTGAGCGACATGTCCGCCGCGTCGACGACACCCTTGACGAAGCGCAGGTACTCGGGCATCAGCTGGTCGCAGTCGCCCATGATGAACACGCGTTTGACATAGAGCTGCACGCCGACCTGGGCGTCCCGGTTGAACAGGTCGAACGGGGCGTGCGACGGGATGAACAGCAGCGCCTGGTATTCGAAGGTGCCTTCGGCCTTCATCGCGATGACCTCGAGCGGGTCGTCCCAGGCGTGCGCGATGTGCTTGTAGAACTCGCTGTATTCCTCTGGCGAGACTTCGTCTTTGGGGCGCGCCCACAGCGCCTGCATCGAGTTCAGTGTCGCGGTCTCCACCGTGACCGTCTCTTCGCCCCCCGCCTCGCCTTCCGGGTCGGCGGGTACCCGGCGCTCGATCTGCATACGGATCGGCCAGGCGATGAAGTCGGAGTACTTCTTGACCAGGCCCCGGATCGTCCACTCCGCCGTGTAGTCGTGCAGCGCGTCTTCGGCGTCTTCGGGCTTGAGGTGCAAGGTGATCGACGTGCCCTGCGGTGCATCGTCGACGGGTTCGATGGTGTAGGTGCCATCACCACTGGATTCCCACCGGATGGCTTCGCTCTGGCCGGCCTTGTGGGTGACCATCTCGACCTTGTCGGCGACCATGAACACCGAGTAGAAGCCGATCCCGAACTGGCCGATCAGCTCTTCGGAGTCTTTGGCATTCTGCGCGTCTCGCAGCTGCTGACGCAGTTCGGCGGTGCCGGAGCGGGCCAGGGTGCCGATCAGGTCCACCACCTCATCACGCGCCATGCCGATGCCGTTGTCGCGAACCGTCAGGGTGCGGAGGGTCGTGTCCACCTCGATCTCGATGTGCAGGTCGGAGGTGTCGGCCTCGAGCTCCTTGTTGCGGAACGCCTCAAGCCGCAGCTTGTCCAGTGCGTCCGAGGCGTTGGAGATGAGCTCCCGCAGGAACGCGTCCTTGTTGGAATAGACCGAGTGGACCATCAAATCCAGTAGCTGCCGGGCCTCAGCCTGAAACTCCAGTTGCTCCACACGTGCGCTCATAGGCGCCAAATTTACCCGCGGCCTCGTTGTCCCCCGAGGGCGCGTCACGACCGGCCCCGACAGGGGCCGATCGCGCCTTTACCGGATCTTGACCGTGCGTTGAATCGCCCCACCGACGATTGCCAGGTGACTACCATTCAAGCCGTGGAGCTGGGGGTTTTGGGACCTCTCCAGGCCCGGCACGACGGCGCCTCGGTCACCATCCCGGGCGCCAAACCGCGTGCGATCCTCACGATGCTCGGTCTGCACGGCGGTTCTGTCGTGTCGGCCGAAACGCTGATCGATCTGATCTGGGGTGACGAACCGCCCCGCACGGCGGCCAAGGCGCTGCAGACTCACATCTCCTCGTTGCGTCGGGCGTTGGGCGACGGCTTCGTTCTCACCGAGGGAATGGGCTGGATCCTCAACACGGCCGAGGTGGATGCCCCGCGGTACAAGCTGGCCACCAAGACAGGGCGAGAGGCCGCAGCAGCCGGCGATACCAGCCAAGCGGTGGTCCGCTTCGAGGAGGCGCTGAACCTCTGGCGCGGAACCCCCGAACTGCCCGATTCCCGCCGGGGTGTTTCGGAGAAGACACGCTGGATCGAGGGGCACGCCGCCCTGGTCGAGGACCGCGCCGACGCGCTGCTCGCGACGGGACGGGCCGCGGAGATCATCGGTGAACTGGAAGCCGCGGTGGCCGATGGACCGTTGCGCGAGCGGCGATGGGCACAGCTGATGCTCGCCCTCTACCGCGCCGGTCGACAGGGCGAAGCCCTGGGCGCGTATCAACGAGCCCGGTCGTTGCTCGCCGACGAGCTCGGCGTTGATCCCGGGCCGGAGCTTCGGCGGCTCGCGGCCGCGATCGTTGCCCAGGACTCCGCATTGGAGCACCCGGTGGCCCAGCATCTTGCCTCGGTGACACGCGCCGTGACCTTTCTGCTCACCGATATCGAGGGGTCGACCGCCGCGTGGGAGGCCGATGCCGACGCCATGGCAATCGCGCTCGCACGCCACGACGAACTCGTTGAACAGGTCGTCACCTCACGCGGCGGGCGGCTCATCAAAACCCGTGGCGAAGGCGATGCCACGTTCTCGGTCTTCGACCGGCCCTCAGCGGCGGCCACGGCGGCTATCGAGCTGCAAGACGCGATCCTCCACGAGCCGTGGGTCCTGCACGAACCCATGCGGATCCGGATCGCCCTGCACACCGGCGAGGTGGAGTTGCGCGACGGTGACTACTTCGGTCGTGCGGTCAACCGTGCTGCCCGCCTGCGGTCGCTGGCAACCGGCGGCCAGATTCTGTGCTCCGGCGCGACGGCCGAGCTCGTCATCGACACCCTGCCCAACGACGTCGGTCTCGCCGACCTCGGGATGCGCGCACTTCGCAATCTGCCACGCCCGGAGCATGTTTTCGAGCTGCGCCTACAGACCGCCGAGCGCCGCGAGGAGACCGTCGATGAACCTCTCGAGCGGCCCGACCTCCCCGCGGTACTGACCGGCCCCGGGCGGTTTGTGGGTCGCGGTCTGGAGCTAGAGCGACTTGGCTCCGCGTGGCAGGCTGCGCTCGCCGGTGGGATTCACGCGATGCTGATTGCCGGCGAACCGGGTGTGGGCAAGACGCGCCTGGCCGGCGAATGGTCGCACCAGGTCTTCGAGCACGGCGCCGTCGTGTTGTACGGCCGATCGGATGAGGACCTCGGTGCCCCCTACCAGCCGTTCGCCGAGGCACTGCGTTCGCTCGTACCCTGCATCAGCACACAGCGCCTACGGGGATTGCGCGGCGTTGAAGCACTACTCCCCCTGATTCCGGGTCTGACCCAGGTGCTCCCCGATCTGTCCGCGCCGCCCCGCGCCGACCCCGACACCGAACGCTATGCACTGTTCGACGCCGTCGTCGCGCTGCTCGAACTCGCCTCTGCCAGTGCACCGGTCGTCCTGATACTCGACGATCTGCACTGGGCGGCCAAGCCGACGCTATTGCTGTTGCGGCATCTGCTGCGCTTCGGCGACCACACCCGGGTGCAGATCGTCGCGACGTACCGCAGCACGGACCTTGACCGATCCCATCCCCTGGCGGCAATGCTCGCCGATCTTCACCGAGACGGCACCGCGGATCGACTTGCCCTCAACGGCCTGGGTGCCGAGGACGTGACCGCTTACGTCGCCGACGCCGGATACGACGACGAACAGCTCGCCCGGGCGTTGGTGTCTGTCACCGGCGGCAACCCGTTCTTCTTGATCGAGGCACTGCGCCACGTGGACGAGAGTGGTGGAGTCTGGGATCCCAACACCTTGCCGCAGGGTATTCGTGAAGCCGTGAGCCGCAGGCTTTCCCGGCTTCCGGTTCAGACCAACAAGGCCCTTGCCGCGGCCGCTGTGGTCGGCAGCCACTTCGCGGTGGACCTCGTCGAACGGGTAGTCGAACAGGACCTCGTCGACGCCTTCGATGAGGCCTGCAAGGCCGGCATCGTCATCGAAGAGTCCGGCGGGCGATACCGGTTCAACCACGCCCTCGTCCGGCAGGCGCTGATCGCCGAGTTGGCATCGGTGCGACGCATGCGACTGCACCAACGTATCGCCACCACTCTGGAAGCCACCCCCGGCGCAGACGACGAGTTGCTGGGGGAACTGGCGTACCACTATTTCGAATGCGCGTGGGCGGGAAACGCGGCCAAAGCCGTCGAGTACTGCCGACGCGCCGCCGATCAGGCGATGACGCGCCTCGCCTACGAAGGCGCCGCCGATTTGTACGACCAGGCACTGCACGCGCTGGAGGAGATCGACGACGAGCTGCCCGATCGCGCCGACCAGAATGCCGAGCTGCTGGTCGCGCGCTGTGAGGCGCTGCTTGCGGCGGGTGAGGTGGCTTCGGCCACCCGCGCTGTCTCACAATTGCAGTCAGCGACAGTCGATTCGGTTCGGCTGGCGGCGTGGGCGACGTGCTTCGACGGGCAACTGTCGATGCTGGTGCACCCCGAACGACTGGATGAGATCGAGGCCGAGTTGGGCGCGGCTGCGGACACGCTGGCCGGATTGGGCGATGCCGAGGGAGAAGCCAAGGCCCACACCGTACGGGCCGGATGCCTTGCGCGTCTTGGGCGAATCGGCGACTGCGAGATCGCGTTGGACAGCGCACTGACCGCAGCGCGGCACGCACGTGAACAGCGTCGGGTGAACGCGGTGTTGGCGGGAGCGCCCCTGGCGGCACTGTGGGGCCCGAACCCGGTTCCGCGCGCGGGCGGGCGCTGTCTTGACGTGGTGCGGCTGTTGCGCATCACGACGGAGTCCCCGGCGGTCGAGGCGACATCGACACGGTGCCAAGCCGTCCTGGAGGCCTTTCGCGGCCGCGCCGCCACCGCGCGGCGCATGATCGACTCGGCGCGGCGCACGGTCAACGAGATCGGCCTGCGCCATGCCCTTCTTGAGGTGGAGCAGTTCGCCGGAATAATCGAGTTGGTCGGCGACGACCCGGAGAGCGCCGAGTCGCATCTACGCCAGGCCTACCACGGTTTCCGCCGCATGGGGCTGGACGCCGATACCGCCGAGACGGCTGCGCTACTGGGCCGGACCTGTCTGGCGCTGGGCCGCGACACCGAGGCGCAGGAGTTGTGCACCGAGAGTGAGCGTCTCGCGGGACACGCACTGAAGGCGTCGATCGCCTGGCGCACGCTGCTGGCGCTGCTGTTGACACGCCAAGGTGATCATGCCGCGGCGCGGCAGATGGCCGAGTCCGCAGTCGACCTGGCGCAGCGCACCGACGCCTTGGTCGATCACGGCGATGCGTGTCTGGCGCTGGCGACGGTGTTGAATGCCGCCGGCGATGAGGCCGGGGCGCGGGCCGCCGCGCAGCGAGCGGCGGGGCTCTACGAGCGGAAAGGCGCTGAGGCACTTGCCGCCAAGGCCCGCGCGATGCTGGGCCAACGGGTCACAGCTGCCCCCACGACTCCAGCCGAGTCGCCGGTCATGGACTATGACCATCCGGCTGTCCGCGCCGGTGAACGCGTGATGGCCGCAATTGAACGCGAGGCTTGGGACGAGTTCGAGCGAATGTTTGTTCCAGACGGCTTGATCGAGAGCCGCCGAAAGATCGTTGGCTTCCTGCCGGACGAGACGACGGTAGGCGAAGTGATGCACCACACCAGACAGGATCTCGAGTCCGGAGCCATTCGGGTTGAGCGAGTCGTTACCGCCGTGCGAGGCACGCGCCTGGCCCTGGTCCGAATGTGCATTGGCACTCCCGACGGGGGGCCGGGGGCACCCGCCGATGAGCTGCTCCAGCTCTACGCCATCGATGAAGACGGGCGAATCGCACTGCAGGTGTGGTTCGACACCGACGACATGGACGCTGCGATCGCCGAACTCGATGCGCTGCATAGCCGATTCGAGGAACAACGCGAGTCCTGGCAGAGGTTGGAAAACGTAGCCAGCCGACTGTACGAGCGATTCAAGGTGTGTTTCGCAGCCCACGACTGGGGCGCCATAACCGCGATGGCCGCCGACGACATCTCGACCGACGACCGGCGCAGGGCGGTGAATTCCGGACTCCGACACGGCCCAGATGCATTCATCACCGAAATCTCGGGGCTCGTCGACGTCGTCGAGTCGTTCACCTCAGAAGTCGTCGCAACCCGTGGCGCGCGCCTGGTTTTAAGTCTTTCGTGTACTGACCTTTACGAGGGATTTCGCACCGAATTTCTCGACCTGGTCGAGGTCGATGCCGACGGTCGAGGCTTAGCCCGTGTCGTATTCGATCCTGACGACTTCACCGCTGCGCTGGCCGAACTCGATGCGCGTTATCTCGCCGGCGAAGCCGCCGCCTGCGCCGACACATGGTCGGCGATCACCAGAGCTTTTGCCGCCCTCAGCCGAGGTGAACTGCCTCCGACAAACGCCCAGTTCACCGACGTCGACAATCGGGCCTTTGCGACGGTCGGAACAGGTGACTTGATGACATACCTCCGCGTGGCTCTGGTCGACACAGTGCAGAACACCATCTACGTCGAAGCCGTACATCGGCTGACCGAGTACGGCGCGGTGATCACCCACGTCGCCAAAGGGATTTCGCAAGACGGTGTGGACGTACAGTGGCGCCTTCTCGACACCCTCACGGTCGATGGTGACCTGATCAGCCGCTGCGAGATGTTCGACGAGGCGGCCCTCGACACTGCGCTTGGGCGGTTGGACGCGCTGCGGCCGCAGAAGGCGCGTCGATTGCACAATGCGGCAAGTCAGGTGTCCCAACGCTTCCTGGCCCAGTTTGCCGTTCACAACTGGGACGCGATGGCCGAGCTATTGGCTGACGATTACTACCAAGACGATCGCCGAAGTACCGTGAACGCCGGAATTCGACGCGGTCGGGCTGCGGCCCTCGCAAATTTGCGCGTTGTCGCCGGGCTTGGCATCACCGAGGTCAAGGTGAGCGATGTCGCGACGCGTGGGGACTCACTCGTCCTCACCAGGAGCGTCTTCTCATTCCGGGATCAAGACCCTGAAGCATTCCTCGCCGAGCAACTCGACGTCGGCGAGATCACGTCGGACGGGCGGTTGGCGGCGAGCGTCTCGTTCGACGCCGACGACTTTGACGCCGCCATCGCCGAGCTCGACGCCCGCTACCTCGCCGGCGAGGCGGCAGACTATGCGCGTTCGTGGTCGGCGCTCACCCAAACGTATGCCGCAGCCAACAGGCAACAGCTCAGCCTGACGTCGGACTGCGTGAACATCGATCACCGCCGAATCGCAACGATCGAGACCGGCGACTTGGCTACCTACATCCGCACCTCATGGGACGAAGCGCAGAGCTTTCACGTCTATATCGAGGCGGTGCACAGACTGGGCACACGCGGTGCGGTCTTTACCCAAGCGGCACGGGGGACGTCGGACCAGGGCTTCGACGCCCAATGGCGAGAGGTCATTGTGGCCACCTTCGAAGGGGACCTGGTCAACCGCTGCGAGCTTTTCGACGAGACGGACCTCGACGCCGCGCTCGCGAGGTTTGAAGAGCTGTACCCACAGCCGACGCGGTTAGTCAATGCGGCTGGGCGGGTGTACGAGCGCATCCTGGTGCACTTCGCCGCCCGCGACTGGGCTGCAATCGCAGAGATCTTGGCCGAGGACTGTTCCACCATGGATCGTCGCCGAGTGGTCAATGCTGGCCTCCGACATGGCAGAGACGCCGTCGTCGCAGAAGTTACAGCAATAGCTGAAGCCGGCGTGACGCTTGCCTCAGTCACCGTTGCGACCCGTGGGGAACGCCTCGTCTTGAGGCGTGGCCGCGCCTTGGAGGATGTCCACCGACCCGATGCATTCCGCAATGATCTACTCGACGTGGTCGAAATCGACGCCAACGAACGGGTCGTGGCGCGCGTCATATTCGACGTCGATGACATCGACGCCGCGGTCGCAGAGCTCGACGCGCGCTTCGCCGCCGGCGAAGGGGCGGCCTGCGCACACACGTGGTCGGTCATAACGGCAGGCTATGCCGCATTCAACCAACGCGAATTTCCCGAACTCGACTGGGAGAACGTCGATCATCGTCGCGCGAGGGCGTTCGCGCCCGGCGAATTGGCCGCCTATATGCGCGCGACGTGGGACCTCGCGCCCGACGTCGGGTGCTACAGCGAGGCGGTGCATCGGCTCAGTGGCTTGGGTGCGGTCGTCACCCAAGTGGTGCGCGGAACCTCGCAGGAGGGATTCGAGGCTGAATGGCGCGAAGTCGTGCTCTTCACGGTCGAGGGCGGAATGATCAGCCGCTGCGAAGTATTCGACGAAGCCGACCTCGACGCCGCGCTCGCCCGGTTCGACGAGCTGACCCGATCAAGGCCCGCGCTTGAGAACGCGGCCACGCGGAACTGGGCGCGCGTTGCCGAGGCATTCAACCGCCGTGACGGGGATGCGATCTTCGCGCTCGGCAGCGTGGATGGCTGGTACGACGACCGGCGGAAAGGCCTGCGTCATGTTCTCGAAGGCTCAGAGCGGCGCAAGGTTGTCGACGCCACGTTGGAAACGGCCCTGAGCACGTGGCGGTTGGAGGTGGAGCCCATCGCCATTCGCGGATCTCGACTTTCGCTGACCTACGGCTGCTATCGCGACAGCGGTGATCCCGACCGGTCGATCGCCGTCGAGATGTTGCACGTCATGGAAGTCGACGCCGCCGGGCTGATGCGGTACACCGTGAACTTCGATCCCGACGACCTCGATGCCGCCCTCGCCGAACTCGAAGCCCGTTACCTCGCCGGCGAAGCGGCCGACTATGCGAACACGTGGTCGCTGGTCACCGGCGCCTATGCCGGGTTCAACCAGCGCGATCTTGCCGCGACGACGCCGGACTGGGTGAGCATTGACCACCGTCGCGGGGCGGGTTTCGCGCCCGGCGACATGATCCCGTACATGCAAGCTGCCTGGGATGATTCACCGGACACCAGGATCTACATCGCTGCGGTGCACCGGATCAGCAGCATCGGAGCGGTCGTCACCCATGTGGCGCAGGGGATTTCACAAGACGGATTCGACGCCGAATGGCGCGATATCAACGTCCTGACCGTCGACGGCAACCTGGTCGATCGTTGCGAACTGTTCGACCACGACGACCTGCACGCCGCACTGGCCCGGTTCGACGAGCTCAGTTGACCGAGACCGGCGTTGGAGAACTCACTGAGCCTGGCTCACCGACGACATGTGGAAGTCGGGAATCCGCAGTGACGGCATGCTCGCCCGAGTCGCCCAGTCACCCCACTCCCGAGGCAGAGTCGGCTCGGCGATACCGGCCTGGGTGGCACGGCGCAGCAGGTCCAGCGGGCTCTCGTTGAACCGGAAATTGTTCACCGCCGCAGTCACTTTGCCGTCTTCGACCAGATAGACGCCGTCGCGGGTCAGCCCGGTCAACAGCAACGTGGTCGGATCGACCTCGCGGATGTACCACAGCGTGGTCAGCAGCAGACCACGCTCGGTCGAGGCGATCATCTCGTCCATGCTGGCCGAACCGCCCGTCATCAACAGGTTGTCGGCGGCCAGGGCGACCGGTACACCGAACTCGGCGGCCGCGGCACGCGGGTAGGCCAGCGCGTTGATCACCCCGCCGCGGATCCAGTCCACGCAACCGATGTCCAGGCCGTTGTCGAACACCGATGCGGTCTCCGACGAGGTGCCGGTCGCCACGAACGGCGCGCACTCGAGCCCGAAAGCGTGCGGGTCGGAGTACAGCGTCAGCGGCAGTTCGGACAGCCGCTCCCCCACCCGGGTGCCGCCGCCGGGCGCCGACAGCGCGGTACGGCCTTCCTGCGCGCCGCGGCCGCCCATCGTCCAACCGAGATAGATCATCATGTCGGCGACCGTGGAAGGCGGCATCAATGTCTCGTAGCGCCCAGCCGGCAACTCGACACAGCGCGCCGCCCAGCCCAATCGCGTCGAGAGCTGCTCCAGCAGCGAATCGCATCGCACGTCAACGAAATCCGGAGCGCTGATCCCCGCCCAGGCACTGGCCCCGTCGCGTTTGGCGTTGATCTCCACCGTCCCGGTGGGTTGGGTGAAACGCCGCCGCAACCCGGTCGAGGACGCCAGAAACGTGGTCTGCACCTCATGGCGGGCAAAACCGTAGAGCTGGTCGGCACCCCGAAAGCCCCGGCTCAGCGAGGTGGCCAGATCGGCGAAGGCCTCCGCGCCGGTCTGCGGGACGGGGGCGTCCCAATCGTCGGGTACGGCGGTGCCGCCCAACAGTTCCGCGGCGTCGCGGGCCTCCGGTGCGCCCGCGGCCGCCTCCACCGAGGCCGCGACCAACTCCGGGATCAGTGCCGGGTCTACCTCCGCCGAACACAGCGAGCCGACCCGCGAGCCCTCGTCGTCGGAGACGATCGAGATGACGGTGGTGGTTCGACTGCTCGACACCCCGTTGGTGGTCATCGAGTTACCGGCCCAGCGCAGCGACGCCTCGGTCCGATCGGTGACCAGCACGATGGTCTCGGTGTTGTCGCTCTTGGCCGCCGCCAGCGCGGTGTCGATGACCTGCTGCGGTCCGATCCTCATTCCCGGCCCCCCTCGCTGCGCGTGTTGAGCACGTTGATCCCCCGGAACAGCGCCGACGGACAGCCGTGGCTGACCGCGGCCACCTGACCGGGCTGCGCCTTGCCGCAGTTGAACGCCCCGCCCAGTCGCCATGTCGAGGCGCCGCCGACGGCCTCCATCGCGTTCCAGAAATCGGTGGTGGTCGCCTGATACGCCACGTCGCGCAACTGCCCATCCAGGCGGCCATCACGGATCCGGAAGAACCGCTGCCCGGTGAACTGGAAGTTGTAGCGCTGCATGTCAATCGACCACGATCGGTCTCCGACGATGTAAATACCGTTGTCCACCCGAGCGATCAGATCTGCGGTGGACAGGTCATCGGTCCCCGGCTGCAGCGACACATTGGCCATCCGCTGGATCGGAACGTGATGCGGCGAGTCGGCGTAGGAGCACCCGTTGGAACGAGACTGCCCCAATCTGGGCGCGAACACCCGATCCAGCTGATACCCGACGAAACGCCCATCGCGTACCAGGTCCCAAGTCTGGGCGGCCACGCCTTCATCGTCGTAGCCGATGCTGGCCAGCCCGTAGGGCACCGTGCGGTCGGCGGTCACGTTCATCACCGGCGAGCCGTATTGCAGCGTGCCGAGCTTGTCCGGGGTGGCGAACGACGTCCCCGCGTAGGCCGCCTCGTAACCGATGGCACGATCGTATTCGGTTGCATGGCCGATGGATTCGTGGATGGTCAGCCACAGGTTGGTCGGGTCGATCACCAAGTCAGTGGGTCCCGGTACCACGCTGGGTGACTTGACCTTCTCGGCGAGCAGCACCGGCAGTTCGGTCAGCTCACCCGACCAGTCCCACACGTCGTCGCCGGCCACCGCCTCCCAACCGCGCGCCGTCGGCGGCGCCAGCGTTCGCATCGAGTCGAAGCCGTCCGGTCCGACGGTGACCGCGTCGCAGACCGGCATCAGCCGCACTCGCTGCTGGGTGATCGACGATCCGAACACATCGGCGTAGAAGGTCTGCTCCTTGACCGCGGTCAACGCCGCGGTCACGTGATGCACCCCGTCGGCGGCGAGCAATCGGCCCGAGTAGTCCTCCAGCACGTCGATCTTGTCAGCAGTGGGTACCTCGAACGGGTCGATCAAATAGTCCGACACCCACATCGCGTCGCGGTACACCGGCTCGGCGGCCAGCTCGACACGTTCGGCGTTGAGGACAGCCAACGTCTTGGCGACCTGAACGGCGCGGCGGGCGGTGTCCGCTGCGACATCCGGGGCCAGTTCGGCATGCGAGGCGAAGCCCCAGGTGCCGTCGACGACCACCCGCACCGCGAAGCCGAGCTCGCGGTTGACGACGGCGGTCTCCAACTCACCGTCGCGCAGCCGGATGACCTCGGTCGCGATCCGGTGAATCCGCAGGTCGGCATGCTCGGCGCCGGCCGCTCTGGCCGCCGACAACGCGGCGTCGGCCAGCTCGTGGCGAGGCAGGGCCAGAAACTCGGCGTCGATCTCCCGGTTCGCTGTCACCAGTCCACCGTAACGACGTGCCGATGGTTGACCACGGCATAGGTGTCAATTCATGATCACGGCGTGACAGCGCCCCAGCGACTGGTTCAAGACGGTGTTCGACACTACGGCCGGTTCGATGGCCGGGTCCGCGACACCAACCCGGTCGACGCGCACTCCGGCCTGTCTCGCCTCTGGCGCGAGTTCCGGCTCAAGGAGTGGGTCGGCTTCGCCTTGATCCACCCCGAGATGTCGGGCGCCATGATCATGCAGGACGTGAAATACCTGGCATCGTCGGAGCTGTTCGTCCGCGACCAGGCGACCGGTGTCCTGGTGGAGAAGAATGCTCGGTTGCGGGGCGCCAGCCTGCGCCTGCCCGACGACCTGCTGCACGGCGGCCGGTGCCGGGTCAAGACGCGCCGCTATCTGCTCGACTACGACTTCGGTGCCGGCGCCGGCACGGTCACCGTGCGGATCGACTGTGCGGCAGACCAGCGCGGGCCCGCGATCACCGGTGCGCTGACACTGCACGCGCAGGACGCGGCACCACCGCTGAGCATCAGCGCCAAGCTCACCTCTGCGATCGACTACTACACGTTCAAGCAGCCGTTTCCGGTCAGCGGCACACTCACCGTGGGCGACCGAACCTATGTGTTCCAGCGAGCGCGCGATTTCGCCATCCTCGATGAGCATCGTTCGCAGTTCCCGTATTCGACCTTCTGGACGTGGGGCACCTTTGCCGTCGCGATGGCTGGTGGTGTGGTGGGCTCCAACTTCGTCGACCGGCCGGAGTTCAGCGACGACGATGACGAGTCGTCGAACTGGGTTCCCGGTGCGGTGGAACCACTCGCGGGAGTCCAGTTCGACTTCGGCTCCGACGATCCGCTGTCGACCGTGCATGTCCGTGATCGCGACCGCCGACTCGATGTGATGTTCACGCCCGCGGGGCGCAAAGCGGTCAAGGTCAATCTGGTCGCGGCCGCGATCGACTACTGGCAGCTCGCCGGTACCTATCGCGGCACGGTGACGTCCCTGGCCGGCGAGTCCCACTCCTTCGAAGACGTGCCCGGGGTGCTCGAGCGGATGAAGACCCGATTTTGAGTCGGCGCAAGCGCTTTAATACACCTATGAGCCGCGCTCCCCGTTCTGCGGCGCTGGGTTATGCGCTGCTCGCCCCCAGCCTGTTCGGCGTGGTGGCGTTCCTGCTGCTGCCGATGCTGGTGGTGGTGTGGCTGAGCCTGCATCGCTGGGATCTGCTGGGACCGATCAGCTATGTCGGCGCGGAGAATTGGCGATCGGTGCTGACCGATCCGGTGTTCGGCAATTCTCTTGTGGTGACGGTGCTTTTCGTCGCGTTCGTCGTTCCGCTGCAGACCGTGCTGGGGCTGGGTGTGGCGGTCTTGCTGGCCCGCGGGCTGCCGGGTAGCGGCCTGTTCCGCACCGTGTACGTGCTGCCGTGGATCTGCGCACCGTTGGCGATCGCGGTGCTGTGGCGCTGGATTCTGAGCCCCACCGACGGCGCGGTCAGCACCGTGCTCGGGCACCGCATCGAGTGGCTGACCGATCCCGGATTGGCACTGCCGGTGACCTCGGCGGTGGTGGTGTGGACCAACGTCGGCTACGTCGCCCTGTTCTTCCTGGCCGGCATCCTGGCCATCCCCACCCAGGTGCTCTCGGCGGCGCGCATCGACGGGGCGAACGGGTGGCAGCGGTTCTGGCGGGTCACGTTGCCGATGCTGCGGCCCACCATGTTCTTCGTGCTGGTCACCGGCGTGGTCAGCGCGGCACAGGTGTTCGACACCGTGTACGCGCTGACCGGCGGCGGGCCCGGTGGTCGCACCGACCTGATCGCGCACCGTATCTACGAAGAGGCGTTCGGGGCTGCGGCGATCGGCCGGGCCGCGGTGATGGCATTGGTGCTGTTCGCCGTATTGGTCGGGGTGACTGTCGTTCAGCAGCTGTCGTTGGGCCGGCGGGTCAGCTACGACCTCACGTGAGCCCGCGTCCTTGCTGTGCTTGTGTCCTAACCGCCGTTGAGCGCGCTGTGACGGCGACCCCACAGCAGGTAGAAGATCAACGCGACCGCTATCCAGCCGGCGAACACGATCCAGGTGTACCGGTGCAGGCTGCACATAATCCATCCGCAAACCACCACCGACAAGATCGGTGTGATCGGATAGCCGGGCACCTTGAATCCGCGGGGCAGATCCGGTTCCCGGACCCGGAGCACAATCACCGCCACGGACACGACAATGAACGCGGTCAAGGCGCCGATGGAGACCGTTTCGGCCAGACGCTGAAGCGGCACCAGACCGGCGAGGGCTGCCGCCACGACCGCGACGATCATGGTGTTGGTAGCGGGTGTCCGGGTGCGCGGGTTGACCTTGGCGAACGTCGCCGGCAGCAGGCCGTCGCGTCCCATCGCGAAAAGGATGCGGGTCTGGCAGTACATCGTGACCAAAGTGACAGAGAAGATCGAGATCACCGCGCCCGCCGCCAAGACGGTGCTGCCTAAGCGGTTTCCGGTGATGTGATCCACAATCACGGCCAGGCCCGCGCTTTGCGCCTCGAAGTTCTGCCACGGCTGGCTGCCCATCGCGGCCACCGCGACAATCACATAGACACCGGTCACGATCAGCAGCGCCGCGATGATTGCCCGCGGGATCGTGTGCTGCGGGTCTTTGGCCTCCTCGCCGGCGGTGGATACCGCGTCAAGACCTACGTAGGAGAAGAAGATCGTGCCCGCTGCCCAGCTGATTCCCGAGAATCCGAAAGGGGCGAAGTCAGTGAAGTGGTTCGCGCTGAAAGCCGTTGACGCGATCACCGCGAACATCAGCAGCACGCCAAGCTTGATCACCACCATGACGGCATTGACCTTGGCCGATTCACTGGTGCCGCCGATCAACATAGCCGCACAAATTGCCACCAAGACGATAGCTGGCAGATTAACGAAACCACCTTCGAAATCCCATGGTGCCGATGAAATCGCCTGCGGTACGGCGAATCCGAAGACATTGAGCGACAGTTTGTTCAGGTACTGACTCCACCCAACTGCCACCGCGGCAGTGGACACCCCGTATTCGAGCAGTAGGCATGCCCCGACAACCACGGCCATGAACTCACCGAGGGTGGCATAGGAGTATGAGTATGCCGACCCCGAAACTGGCACCGCCGAAGCCAACTCCGCGTAGCAGATCGCGGCCAGGCCCGCAGCGGCCCCGGCGACGATGAATGAAACGACCACTGCCGGGCCGGCTTGCGGCACCGCCACCGGGAAGACAAAGAAGATCCCTGTGCCGACCGTCGAGCCGACTCCGAACATGGTGAGCCGAAAGCCGCCGAGCCTGCGTCGCAGGTGGTTCGTGCCCCCGGTGGCCATCGGTGCACCATTCACCGGCCGACGCCGCAGCATCTGCCGTGACATGCTGAGCGCCGGCGTTGACATTGGTGCCCCTAGCTGGACGGTTCGTGTCCATCATTGAACACGCCCCGCCCGGCGCAACGGGTTACAACACGGCGAACCGGGTTAAGAACAAGTCACGTCGATTTCGAACGGCTTGTTCACGGGCTGCATCGGGTTAGCGGTGTCGATCCCGGTCGCGGTACCGCTGATCTTGTATTCGTTGCCGTCCTTGGTCGCCTTGGCCTCTCCCTGACCGGTGCCCGCGGTGTAGGCCAGCGTCACACCGTTGACGTTGCCCAGCCCGACCGACTTCACCTCCGGAGGGTTGGCATCGGTGAGCACTGCGGCGATTCCCGTGGCTGCTCCGCCGATCGCGATGTTGACGTCGCCGGCCATCGTGGTGCACACAGTCGTGCCGGTGACGTTCTGGTCTTGACCGTCGATGGTGACTTTCGTGTTTGCGGCGGCGCCGCCCACACTCACCGACGCACTGGATTCACTCGAGGAGCTCGAGGTGCTTGAGTGGGATTCGTGGACGCTTTCCGTCTTCTTCTCGCTGGAGCACCCAGACAGACCTAGGACCGCGATTGCTGCCGCCGCCGCGGCAACCGTTACTGAACGCTTCACCGGTACTCCTTTGTTGTGGGTGGTCACGCGCCTGTTTCGTGCTGTTTCGTGGGCGCAGGCGGGGGCTCGCGGGCTAGGCTTTACTCCGCATCCTGATCAGATGGCAGAGTGCTGATGCCCGTGGCAGACCACCCGCCACGCTCACTTGGGAGTGTGCTGGGCAGGCGAACCTCGGCGCATCAGGTAATTACCTGATATTTGCTCCGGGGTACGCGGTCTCAGACCTGGGGCGGGAGGGGGTTGACCGTGGTTAGCCCTCTGCTCGAACGCGAGTCGACACTGACAACCCTGCAGCGCTGCTATCGAGCCGCCACCCGAGGAGACGGGCAGCTGGCGTTGCTGCGGGGGGAAGCCGGGGCGGGCAAGACCACGGTGATCGCCCGATTTCTCACCGGGCTCGATCCGGGCACGCGGGTGCTGCGGGGTTGGTGCGACGGGTCAGCCACGCCTCGGCCGTTGGGCCCATTTATCGACATGCTCGCCGGTCTTCCGGCTGATCAGGCAACCTCGATAAGGGCCGCCATCGACGCCAGGGACACCGAGGCGATCTACGACCGACTGGTGGGGGCCGTCGGCGATGGCAACCCCGCGGTGTGTGTGATCGAAGACCTGCATTGGGCCGACAGCGCCGCCCTGGATCTGCTGCGTCATCTAGCCCGGCGGATCGACACGATGCCGGTGTTGTTGCTGGCGTCCTATCGCGATGATCAGATCGGCCCGACCCACCCGTTGGCCGTGCTGTTGGGTGATGTGGCGACCTGGGCGACGCTGACGCGCATGACGCTGGAACCGCTCAGTGCCGGCGCGGTGACCGCATTGGCCGCCGGTAGCGGCATCAACTCCCAAGCGTTGTACCGGCTTACCGAGGGGAACTCGTTTTTCGTCACGGAGATGGTGGCCGCCGGGCCTGACGCGCTGGGCAATGGCCGCCTGCCGTGCAGCATTTCCGAGGCCGTGCGGGGCCGACTCGCGCGGCTGTCGGCCGCTGGGCGCGAAACCGCGCAAGCGGCAGCGATCTGCGGGCCTCGGGTGCACCCCGCTCTGCTCGAGGCGGTATCGCCGGGTGCGGCAGGCACTCTGAACGAATGCCTTGCCGCCGGGGTGCTGATAGCCAGCGCAGAGGCAGTGGGCTTCCGCCACGAACTGACCCGCCGCGCCGTCGTCGAACAGATCCCCGACTATCAGCGGCGCGTGCTGCACAAGCGAGCCTTGACCGTGCTGGCCGAACCCCCTATCGACCCGGACACGCTGGCGGCGTTGACGTTTCACGCCGAACATGCCGGCGACACCGATGCAGTCATCGGCTACGGCCCGGTGGCCGCCGAACGCGCCGCAGGATCGGGCGCCAATCGGCAGGCCGCCGACCTCTATGCGTTGGTACTGCGCCACGCCGACACCATCCCCGTCGAACAAGAGGTGCTGTGGCTCGAACAGCACGCATACAGCAGTTACCTGGCCGGTCACGCCAAGGCTGCGGCGCTGTCATGGCAACAGGCAATCGAGCTGCACCAGCGGTTGGCGGATCCCCGCCAGGAGGCTGAGGATCTGCGACGGCTGTCGCACGTTCTGCAGCTGCTGGGACGTCACGCCGAAGCTACGGCGGCAGCGCACACGTCATTACGGCTGCTCGAAGGCCTTGGGCCTTCCCCGCAGTTGGCCTGGTCGCTGATCAACATGGCTCATATCGCCGCTCTGGCCCTGGACCCCGCCTGTGCCCGATACGCGGCCCGAGCGAAGGCCCTCGGTGCCCAATTTAGCGACCCGGCCGTGGTAGTCCACGCCCGCGGATATGCGGCGCTCACCACGGTGTTCTGCAGCGACACCGGCTGGGATGAATTCGAGGAGGTGTGGCGAGAAGCGGCCGCGACCCCTGGAATCGAGGAACACAGCGCGATTTTGGGCATTCTCCTCGGCACGTTCGCCGTCGTGCGCGGCGAATTCGGCCGCGCCCAGCGTCACCTTGCCGAAGTTGCGGCCTACCTCGACCACCGCGACCTCGGCATGTTCGAGGCCCTGGTGGTGGGGCTGCAGGCGCTGACCGGCCTCGCGGGCGACGACTGGACGTCTGCCGCGCTGGCGGCCGAGCAGATCCTGACCCAGTCCGAATTGGCCCCGCAACATCGGATCGCGCCGTTGATCACTATCGCCTTGATCCGGGCACGCCGCGGCGAGGAACCGGTTTGGCCGCTGCTCGACGAAGCCCTTGAGTCCGCCACGGGCAGCCTGCTGCGCCTGCCTGTTTGCGCCGCGCGGGCCGAGGCGGCCTGGCTCGCCGACGACGACGAGGCGGCCCGCCGCTGCGCGGCCGAAATCCTCACGCTGCCCCGCCCGGCGTACGCGTGGCTCGGGGGCTCCCTGCTGCGCTGGGCTCATCTGGCCGGCGGCGGGTCGGGTGTCGGCGTCATCGCTGCCACGCCGTATGAACGTGAGATCAACGGGGATTGGCGCGCGGCGGCACAGGACTGGGTCCTCCGGGGCTGCCCTTACGATGCCGCCATCGCTCAACTCGGCGGCGACGCCGACGCCGTCGAGGCCGCTTTGGGTACGTTCCGCCAATTCGGTGCCCGCTGCGCGGCCCGGCGCGCCAAGCAACGCCTCGCCCAACTGCGCGGCCGCGATCCTGACCGTCGCCGCAAAGACACCAGCACGGACCCCCACGGTCTCACCAAACGCCAACGCGACGTCCTCGATCTCCTCGCCGCCGGCCACAGCGATGCCGAGATCGCCACCGCGCTGTACATCAGCACCAAAACCGCCAACACCCACGTCTGCGCCATCATGGCCAAACTCGGCGTCCACAACCGCACCCAGGCCGCCGCCTACGCTTACCAAAAGTCCCCGTGAGCTACCCCAGGTGATGTTGATCAACAACTTACTTCGTCCGCACAAGCACATTCGCGCCTCGGCGATCTACGCGCTGCTGACACTCGGCGCCCTCATCACGCTGGCGCCCTTCGGGCTCGGCCTGCTGACGTCGTTCACTCCGGCACGCCAATTCGCCACCGGTACCCCGTTGTCCTGGCCCCACCCACCGACGCTGGACAACTACGGTGACCTCGGCGTTGCCGGATTCGGTCGGGCGGCGGCGGTCACGACGCTGATGACGGCGGTGATCGTGTTGGGACAGCTGAGTTTCTCGGTGCTGGCTGCCTACGCTTTCGCGCGGCTGGAGTTCCCGGGTCGCGACAAGTTGTTCTGGGTGTATGTGGCGACCCTGATGGTGCCGGCCAGCGTGACCGTGGTGCCGCTGTATCTGATGATGGCGCAGCTGGGTCTACGGAACACGTTCTGGGCGTTGGTGTTGCCGTTCATGTTCGGCTCCCCCTACGCGATCTTCCTGTTGCGTCAGCATTTCCGCACCGTCCCGAATGATCTGATCAACGCCGCGCGCCTCGACGGAGCGAACACTCTGGACGTGATCGTGCACGTGATGCTGCCTGCCAGCAGGCCCATCCTGGTCACGCTCGGGTTGATCACCGTGGTCTCGCAGTGGAACAACTTCATGTGGCCGCTGGTGATCACCAGCGGCGACAAGTGGCGGGTGCTCACCGTGGCGACCGCCGCCCTGCAGTCCCGCTACAACGCGCAATGGACGCTGGTGATGGCGGCAACCACGGTGGCGATGATTCCACTGATCGTGCTGTTCATGGTGTTCCAGCGCCGGATCGTGCAGTCGATCGTCGTCACGGGGATCAAGTGAGCCGGCCGCGGTTCTCCACCCTGTTCGCCGCGGCGGCGGTTGTCCTGGCCGCGCTGTTGGGCGCCGCGGCGGTGCTGCTCGACGGCGCCTCGACCCGGTCGGCCACCGGCACGACGGTGGTGACGGTACGACTGTGGGACGAGCAGGTCGCAACCGCCTACCGGCAGTCGTTCGCCGCGTTCCAACGCACCCACCCCGAGATCGAAGTACGCGTCAACGTCGTCTCCTACGGGACCTACTTCGACACGTTGCGCACCGATGTCGCCGGTGGCGGCGCCGACGACATCTTCTGGCTCTCCGACGCCTACCTGGCCGGCTACGCCGACAACGGGCGGCTGATGAAGATCGATGCGGCGGGCGCGGATTGGGAACCATCGGTGGTCACGCAGTTCACCCGCGACGCGACGCTATGGGGAGTCCCGCAACTGACCGACGCTGGGATCGCGGTGTACTACAACGCGGATCTGTTAGCCGCTGTCGGGATCGCTCCTGCTCAGCTGGACCAACTGCGCTGGGATCCGCACGGCGCACACGACACGCTGCGCCCGCTGCTGGCCCGGCTCACCCTTGACAACGCCGGGCGCAGCGCGAGCACCTCGGGCTTCGACGAGCGACGGATCCGGCAGTGGGGTTACAACGCCGCCAATGACCCACAGGGGATCTATCTGAACTACATCGGCTCGGCCGGCGGGGTGTTCCAGCGTGGCGACGACTTCGCCTTCGACAACCCGGCAGCGATCGGCGCGTTCGACTACCTGGTGCAGCTGATCAACGGCGACCACGTGGCACCGCCGGCCTCGGAGACCAACACCAACGGCGACTTCTCCCGCAATCAGTTCCTGGCCGGGAAGATGGCGCTGTTTCAGTCGGGCACCTACAACCTGGCGGCCGTTGCCGAGCAGGCCGCGTTCGCCTGGGGGGTGGCGATGCTGCCCGCCGGGCCGGCCGGACGGGTCAGCGTCACCAATGGGATCGCCGCCGTCGGCAACGCCGCATCGCAGCATCCCGCGGCGGTGCGCGAGGTTCTGGCCTGGCTCGGCAGCCGCGACGGCAATGCATTCCTGGGGCGACAGGGTGCGGCGATACCGGCGGTACTCAGCGCACAGCGGGTCTACTTCGACTACTGGGCGCGGCGCGGGGTCGACGTCACACCCTTTTTCTCGGTGCTCAACGGGCCCCGCATCCCGGCGCCGGGCGGCGGTGCAGGGTTTCCCGCCGGAAACCAGGCCATCAAGCCCTATTTCGATGAGATGTTCCTCGGCCGCTCCGACGTCAGCACGGCCCTATCTCAAGCACAGGACGCCGCGAACGCGGCCGCACGCCGGTAGTTGCCCGGCGGCCGATCTCCAGCCCCCGAGATTGCAACCCTGCAGGAAAATCCGCGAAATCACCTGCGTGCTTGCAATCTCGGCGTCACGGCGCCTCTCCATCCCCGCGATCTCAGCGCACGGTAGACGCGTTCGATCACCTCGGCCGGCCGATCCTCGGCGATCACCTTGACGTTGAGCCAACCCAATTGCGGCAGCTTGCGCTGGCGGCGTTCACCACGGACGTACTCGCGGCGATCGGTACGGTGTTGGTCCCCGTCGTACTCAGCCGCGACGCGGAACTCTTCCCAGCCCATGTCGAGCATCGCAAACAGGTGATAGTTGATGTGCACGGGAATCTGCGTTGTGGGCGTGGGTAATCCGGCGTCAAGGAGCAGGAGTCGCAACCACGTTTCCTTAGGCGACGCCGCACCACCGTCGACGAGCGGCATCAGTTCCCGAACTTGGCGCAATCCCCTGGCACCTGAATAGCGATCGGCGAGCATCAGGACACGCTCGACCGCGAACGGGGTCGCCCGCATCAAGGCGTCCAGCCGCGCGAGGGCCTGCCCGCGCGGGAGGTGGCGCGCCAAGTCAAAAGCGGTACGTGCCGGCGTGGTCACCGGAAGGCGCCCGACAAACGTCAGCTCGTCATCGGCGACGGCCTCGTTACGCGTGATCACCCCGCTCGGTGGCCGGCCGTTGCGCAGCAACATCTCGACAACCGTGTCGTCGCGGACCCAGCGCGCTCCGTGCAGCGCGGACGCCGCAACACCGGCGATGACGCCGCGGCGACGCGACCAGAGCCAGGCTCCGCCGACGCGGTCCCGTAATGACGGGACCGTCTGGTCAGCGGGAAGGTAGACGTCGGGGAAAATCCGTCGGCACCGGCGCGCCAGCCGATCCCGAGATACTTCACCCGCGGCGACTGCTTCGCTGCCGAGAAATGCGTCCATGACGCGCAAGGATGCTCGTAGGCACCGACAGCTCCCCCGAGATTGCAACCATGCAGGAAAATCCGGCAAAAAGCCTGCGTGAGTGCAATCTCGCGGAGGAAGCGGCGCGTCGTCAGACAGCTGTGGGCAACACCGTCAGTTCAAGAGCCACTGCCGCGCCGCACATCACGACCACAATCACCAGGGCCGCCAGATCGGCCAACCCCGGGCGCGCCGGCGACGCCGAAATCTGGCCGATGCCACCACGAGCGGTGATCGCGTCCCCCATCTCGTCGGCCCGGCGCAGAGTGACGGTAATGGCCGCGGTGATCAGATCGATGGCCTCACGCGCCCAGCGGCGCCGACGTTGCCGTCGGGTGCGCGGACGGGACCGGGGCCGCAGGCGCCGCGCGGCGTAGAGCACTCGGAACTCATCGACCAGCATCGGGAACGCGCGCAGCGCCAGCGCCACCGTCACCGCCCACTCGTCGACGGGAATCCGAAGCAGCCGAAGCGGTCGACCCAGGGTGGCCACCGCGGGAGCGATCTCCGCGACATTGGTGGTCCACGACACCATTGCGCCCAGCCCCAGCAGCACGACAGACAGCGCGGTGATCCGCAGGAAGTACAACAGCCCACCCAAGCCGGCCGGGTCACCGCCGGACATGGCCGCGGTCGCACCTCCGACCAACAGCAGCACCCACAGCCAGCGAGGTACCGAGGGCAGCGCACCTCGAGGGATGTGGGCAATCCTGGCCGCGGCGAACACCAGCAGCGCCACCGCACCGATCGTTGCCCAGCCGGGATAGAAGGTCAGCAGTACCGAGATGCCGAAGACCACGATCAGCTTCGTCCCGGCCCACAGTCGGTGCACGGCGGAGTCGCCGGGAACCGGCCGCAGCAACACCACCGGCCGAGGGGTGCTGCGCGTCTCCCCCGTCACGCCGCACCTGCCGGCGCCGGCACCAGGACACCGTTGTGCAAGTGCAGGGTTCGCGGGCACAACTCGCCGAGGCCGGCGAAATCGTGCGAGATGACCACCACCGTCAGACCGGTCTCCCGCCGCAGATCCTCCAGCAGTCGCAGCAGGCCGTCCCGGCTGGCGGCGTCGAGGCCGGCCAGCGGCTCGTCGAGGATCAACGCTCGCGGAGACCGGGCCAACAGGCCCGCCAGCACCAGGCGGCGCATCTGGCCGCCGCTGAGTTGGTCGATGCGCCGGCCAGCCAGCGCCGCGTCGAGCCCGACGGCGGCCAGTGCGGCGCTGACCCTGGCATGGTCACGCGGCGAAAAGCCTGCCGCAGAAGCCACTTCCAAACCGACGTAGCTGCGCATCAGCTGCAACCGGGCCGCCTGGAACGACAGCGCCACAGCCCCCACCTGCTGGTCGGCGGGCCGGCCCCCGAGCAGACAGCTACCGGTGGTCGGGGTCGTCAGGCCGGCCATGATCCACGCCAGGGTGGACTTGCCCGAACCGTTTCCGCCGTGGATCAATAAACCGTCGCCCTCGTCGACGCTGAAGCTGATGTCCCGCAGCGCGGTCTTGGCCCACGGCGTGCCGCTGGCGTATTCATGCCCCACGCCGGACAATTCGAGCACTGGCGGGCCAACACGTCGGGCTGCCCCCTGGCCGCCGGAGGCGACGGGCACCTGGGCGGTCTCCACCATGGCGGTGTTGTCACGGGACCCGGACAGGTCGATGGTCCGGTCGGCGCTGCCGGCCTCGTCGTTGTAGTGGGTGATGTGCACCAAGGACGTGCAGCGTCGTTCAGAGCACCCGGCCAGCTCCGACAGCACGCCTAACAGCGCCTCGCGCCCTTGCGGGTCGACCATGCTGGTGACCTCGTCGGCGATCAGCAGCGCGGGCTCGCGGGCCAGCGCCGCCGCCACCGCCAACCGTTGCAGTTCCCCGCCGGACAAGCCACCGGTGTCGCGTTCGGCGAACCCCGTCAGTCCGACCTCGCCGAGAAGCCGGTCGACGTCGGTGCTGGTGCCCGGCGGCAGGCCCCACACCACGTCGTCGGCGACCCGGGTGCCCAGAACCTGGCTCTCCGGATGCTGCATGACCACCGCGGTGCCTCCGGGCGCACCGAGCCCCACCGCGCCGGGACGCTCAACAGTGCCCGCAGTAGGCGACCTCCCCGCCAGCAGCAGCATCAAGGTGGTCTTGCCCGACCCATTCGCACCGGTGATCGCGACGTGCTCGCCGGCGGCCACTTCCAGGCTGACCGGCCCCAGGGCGTCATGATCGGACTGCGGATAACGGAACCGCACCTGATCCAGTCGGACCGGGACCGGCGCCACCGGACCGGCCTCGACCGGCAGGTCGAGTTTGTGTACGTCGGGCACCCCGCGGAGCCGGTCGAGCACCCGCGACAACGCCCACCACCCGAGCAGCGACACGATCATGACGCCAATGGTCATCTGGGCCAGGATGAGCCACTGCCAGTAGTGCAGCAGCGCACCGAGAAATCCGTTCAGATCCTGGGCGACCTGCTGGAATTCCGGTAGCGGGATGCGCGACAGGGCGGCCGCGACGCCGTGCACATTGGCGGTGATCGCGTCGAAGATCAGGTGCCGCAGCCGCGACAACACGGTCAGTGCCAGCACCATGGCGGTGCCGAAGATGCCGCCGGCCACAGCGGAGGCCATGACCACGGTGGGCAGGCCACGGCGACGGCGCTTGATGACGCCGGTCAACCCGCCGATGTAGGCGCTGTTGACCACGGTCATGAAGCCGCCCATCCCGGCGATCAGGAATGCGATGATCGCGGCGGCGACCGTGGCGGCGATCAACACGCGGATCCGGTAGCGGTAGGCCAGAAGTCCCATCGGGACGGTGCCCAGCAGCGACAAGCCAGCGGCGAAGGGCACCACGACCGCGATGATCGCGGTCGCCGCACACAGTGCCGCCATCACGGCGGCCTGCGCAATCTCGACGGGCTGCATGGACCGCGCCCGGACTCGGTTAACGCCCTGGCCGGTCTTGGTCACCCGTCGATTCTGCCAGTCGCTCGGAGCGCCCCACGCTGAGCGGACCAAGCTGGTCCACTTTCGTTCACGGTTGTGAAATACTCGCCCGATGGTAGCCCCCGTCGAAGTCAGCCTTGGCGCCGATCTGCTCTGCGTTGTCTCCCGGCTCAACCGGCTCGCTACCCAGCGAGTGGCGCTGCCCATCCCGGGAGCACAGGCTCGACTTTTGTCCACTATCGAGGACCTGGATGTGGCCCGGATCTCCGATCTGGCGGCGGTGGACCACTGCTCCCAGCCGACGATGACGACCCAGGTGCGCCGACTCGAGGACGCGGGTCTGACCACACGCACCCCCGACCCGCTCGACGCCCGCGCCGTGTTGATCCGAATCACCGACAAGGGCGTCGAGACCATGGCGCGGGTCCGCCAGGACCGGGCGGCGGCGCTCGACCCGGAACTGGACCGGCTGTCTGACGAGGACCGCCGGACGCTCGCCGACGCGGTTGAGGTCCTGCACCGATTCCTGGCCGAGGCCGCCCCGACCCGACCGGTGCGCTAGCGCGGGGCGCAGCAGGTCGACGCCATCCGGCCGCGCCGATCGCTCTAGCAGCCGCAATTCGGCTGAGAAGTTTCCAGCTTGACGGGCTTTTCGAATATGCTCGACAGCGGCATCGGCCCGAAGCGATCCTAGGCCTCCTGCGGCCCCCTCGGCTCGCCCACTGGGCTGCCGGTCTTCGGGGGAAGGACATCGTGGCGGATAGATTGGCGCTGGTCACCTCGATCGCCGCCCAACTGATGGCCACCACACCATCGACGGCTGCCGCGGTCAGCGAACGCGTGCTGCAGACGCTGGTGGAACAGCTCAATGTCGACGCCGGATTCCTTCGCCACAATGATCACGAGATCAGGGCCTCCAAGCTGGTGGCCGAATGGCCGCCGCGCACCGACGCCCCGGAGCCCGACCCTTTGGCGGTCGTCTCCTTCACCACCGCCGACCCGGTCTTCACCACCTGCGCCCACGGCAAGCGGGTGGCAGTAATCCGGCCGGAGCCGGACGAGTCCGGCTATGTGCGCCAGATGGCGATGGACCATGCCATCGAATCGCTGTCGGTAGCCACCGCGCCGCTGATCTCCGGGCCGGTGACCATCGGCATGCTCGGCCTGGTCAAGTTCCGCCGACCCAAGTGGCGACCCGAAGAACTCAACACGATCGAGGCGATCGCATCGCTGTTCGCGCAGCTGCAGGCCCGCGTCGCCGCCGAGGAGCGGCTGCGCTATCTGGCCGATCACGACGACCTGACCGGCCTGCACAACCGCCGTGCGCTGGTCGCGCACCTGTCCGAGCGACTCGTCGCCGGCAACCCCGGACCGGTCGGCGTCTTCTACATCGACCTCGACCGGCTCAAGCCGATCAACGACTACCTCGGTCACGCCGCCGGTGACTGGTTCATCCAGGATTTCGCCCGGCGGCTGCGCGCGTACGCCGGGAACCGGACCATGGCGGCCCGGATCGGCGGGGACGAGTTCGTCGTCATCCCGGACTGGCCGATGTCGATGGCCAGCGCCGAGACGTTCGCCGACCGGCTGCAAGGCGCACTGCGCGAGCGGGTGGAGATCCAGGGCCACACGGTCAACAGCACGGTCAGCGTGGGCGTGACGGTGGGGCTGCCCGGCGAGGACACCAGCGCCGGTCTGCTGCACCGCGCCGACGAGGCCGTCCTGGCGGCGAAACGCGGCGGCGGCAACCAGACCGTCAGCTCCACCGACGACATGTCGCTCAAGAGCTTGTTCCGCAAGGACATCGAACTGCACATGCAGGGCAAGATCGACGATGAGTCGTTGCTGTTGTACTACCAGCCCGAGGTCGATCTGTGGAGTGGCGCCATCGTCGCGGTGGAAGCGCTGGTCCGCTGGCGTCATCCCACCCGCGGACTGCTGCTGCCGAGTTCGTTCATCAGCATCGCCGAATCCGCCAACCTGGCTGATGATCTGGGCCGCTGGGTGATGCGCACCGCGTGCGCGGAGTTCAGTCAATGGCAGGCCAACGGCGTCCGGACCAACGCCACCTTGCGGGTCAACGTCTCGCCGGTCCAGTTGGCCGCCCGCGGTTTCGTCCAGAACGTGGTCGAAACCATCCACGAATTCGGCCTACGCCCCGGCTCGCTGTGTCTGGAGATCACCGAGCGGGCGGTGGTGCAGAACATCGAAAGCACCCGTCGCACCCTGGCGGAACTGCGCGAAGCCGGGGTGCAGATCGCAATCGACGACTTCGGCACCGGCTACGCCGTCCTGTCACACCTGAAGGATCTGCCGGTCGACACCCTGAAGATCGACACCGTGTTCGTCCGGGAATTGGGCGTCAACCCGGGTGACCTCGCGATCGTCCGAGCGATCATCGCGCTGGCCGAGGCGTTCGGCCTGCAGGTGGTCGCCGAAGGCGTGGAAACCTCAGCGGCCGCGCTCACCTTGATGCGGCACGGCTGTCACCGCGCGCAGGGATTCCTGTTCTCCCGCCCGGTACCGGGTCCCGCCGCCGAAGCAATGCTGGCGTCACGCTGGATGGCGATGCCCTTCCTGGCCGACAGCCAGGCTTTGGTGATCTGACAAGAACATCGCCCGGTAGAAAGCGGCACACAACCGCACCCCCGGCTGCCTGCCGGCGAGCGCTGCGGTCGGTGCGGTGCACCAACGCGGCTCGGCATGCGGCGGCAAGTGGCGATGCGGACCCCTCAAGGTGCCCCGGGCGAAGCTTTGGGAGGAACTCACCGGCGCCGGACCCGGCGCACGCCTCAGCGTGCCCGATCCGTACAAACCCGTCCCTCGCATAACCGGAGATAGTACATACCTTTTGGATGGTGTTCAATCTATACAAGACTGTGCGTCAGGTCACGTTGACGCCGTAGTTGTTGCCGGCGCCGCTCTCAGCACGCGGCGGCGGCGAACAACGCCCGCGCCACCGGCGGTGGCCGTCATAATCAGACCTATGGAGCGACGGCGGAACACGCAAACCCCTCTGGCACCGATGGATACTCTGCGGCAGCTGCCGGCCCTGGTCGCTCTCGAGCGGATCCCGGTTCCGGTGCTCGCGATCGCCGACGACGGCACCATCTTGTTCGCCAACACCGGGTTCGCCGCCATGCTGGGCTACACCCAGGAAGAGGTGCTGGCCCTGGAGTTCCGACAGATCTTCGGTCAGGTTCCGCCGGCTGAGGAATCCGCGCTGTCGGTGATGCACTCCCTGGCCAATCTCGTTGTTTCCCTGGAACATCGGGACGGCTCGACGGTGCGCGCCCTGATGAGCAAGTCAGCGCTCGAACGTGCCGACGACCGGGTTGCGCTCGCGACGTTCCAAGACCTCACCGAGCAGCTGTGGCTGGAGGAGCGCTAGCGCCGTCAGGGTTCGACGGCTGATCCGCCGTCACTGCCGTTCTGATAGCGCAGCGCGTCGCGGGCCAGAAACTGCCGAAAATACGGCAGCGAGTCGGCCACCACGATCGCGGGCAGCAGCGTCTCCCACATCCGGGTGACCCGGCCGATGCTGTCACCTGCGTAGTGCGTCATGAGCCACGTCCCGAGCATCGCCGAGGTGATCGACTCGGCAACTTGGCGGGCATCGAGTTCCTCGCACAGGTCGCCCTCGGCGATTGCTCGCGCGGTCTGATCGGCGACGGCGTCTGCCCATTCGCCGCCGACCTCAGCCCCCAATTCGTTGGATTCGGCCAGCGCGAAGACCAGGTGACCCGCGGCGCGCGCCTCCTTGTCGACGGACAGCACCTCCGTGACCGCGAACATGCCGTGGATCATCCCCTCCAATGCGGGCGACGACGGCTGGCACATGCTCCGGAATGTGGTCAAGACGGTGGCGAAACCGCCCTCGATGATGGCCGTGACCAACGAGTCCATCGAGTCGAAATGGTGGTAGAGCGCCCCCTTGGTCACCCCGGCCCGCTCGATGATCGCGGTTCGCCCGGCGGCGACGTATCCGGCCTCGCCGAATACGTCGATGGCCGCATCGAGCAGCTTGCGGCGGGTCGCCTCGGACCGGACCTGGCGCGCCATCAGCCAACCTCGCTGTCGGGTGCCGCTGACTTCGCTCCCGCCGATGTGGTCTTGACTGCCAACGCAGTACGGCGCCGTACGAACTGAACGAAATAGTCGATGCGATCGGCAGGCACCACACTGGGCAGCACAACCGACCAGATCCGCTCCAGCTCCCGCAGGAACTGTTCGGGCTCATCGAGATTGCCCGCCTGCCGCAGACCCAGATACAGCGCCACCATCATCCGGGCCACATCGTGCGGGTCGCGGTCGAGGACATCGCCTTCGGCGATGGCCCGCTCGGTCACCACGCTCAACGCCTGAATCGCGTTGTTGAGCACGGTGGCCTGCAGCCCCTCAGCACCGCCGACCACGGGGAGCAGATGCAGCATCGCCCGGGCACTGTCACTGGTGAGGTCCTCGACCGCCATGAGGTAGCCCACGTCCAGCATCGTCTCCAGGCCAGAAAGCTTGCGGTCCACCAAACCCCGGATCGCAGTGCCGGTCCTCGCGAGTTGTTCGTCGATGACAGCCAAGGCAAGCGCATGCTTAGATCGAAAATGGAAATACATCGCGCCCTTGGTCAATTCCGCTTCAGACAGAATGTCGTCCAGGCCGACGTCGTGAAAGGGCCGCTGGGCGAACTGATGCGCAGCGGCACGGATGATCTGCTGACGCGTCGCATCGGCGCGCCGGTCGGTCGACTCAGCCAACGCGTGATCTCAGCCTCGTCGCTGACCAGCAGTCGTACCACACCCGGGTTACGGTATCAGTCGAATGCCGAAGGTGACTCATTTCTATACTTGAAATCGTCATTCACCTCTGATGACATTCGGAAAACGTCAATTCTGTGGCGCCAGATTGCATTCGGTCTGCTTGGGCCTGTCGCGTCGGCGCTGACTGCTGTCCGAGCTAGTCGGCGGGCATGGCGAACGCGACGAACTGGGTGACCTCGCGCGGCGAGAAGTTGTCGTCACTGACCAGCACTACCGTCTGCCGGCCATCGGACAGACGCGGCCCCAGCGTCAGCCCCTCGATGTTGTCCAGCGGGTCCAGCCCGGGCGTGTCGGACAGGTCGGCCAACAATGTCTTGGCCATCGGAGTCACGGCCACGCCGGCGAGCGCCGGCATATCGAGCACATCGGTGGCGCCGGCGATCTCGGCGCGAAACAGCCGCACCGTCGGACGATCGCTGAACGCACGCTCGATCACCAGGAACGCGGTGTCCGACAGTGCCACCAGGTCGGTGAGACCGTTGGTTCTGGCCGGTCCGGTGGCGGGCTCCAGCGGGTAGGCGTACTGCGCGACCGGTGCGCCAGGGCCCTCGTCGGAATCGAGCCGGTAGGCGGTGACGCGGGTCAGCGCGCCGTGGACGCGATCCGGCAGCGGTCCGTCGTCATAGCCCGGGCCTTCCATAGCGGCGAACAGCATCCGCCCGTCGGCGGTCACCGTCAGGCCTTCGAGGGTGGTATTGCGGCGCGGCCCGGTGGGCTCCGCCGACATCGCCAGCTGCGGCGGGATGGGAAACCGACCGAGGTAGCTGCCGTCGAGCCCGGCGGTCCGCACCCACGGGTCGGCCAGCACCGCACCGCGCGGGCCGTCGGTTCGCCGCTCCCCCTCCGACGACCAATACAACCGCTGCCGGCCGGAATCGAACGCGATGCCTTCGGGGTCGGGCGGGATGACCGGCGGCGTTGCATCGAAGGCCTGGGGCCCAAACGGGCGCCCGCCCTCGTCCAGCAGCGGATGCATGGCGCTGATCGCCACGTCATCGACGCCGCGGTCGGACACCGAGAGCCGCACGGTGTAGAACCGGGCCGGTCCTTTGGCCGACCGGTCGTCGCTGATCACGTAGTAGCAGTCGCGGCCGGGGTCGTAACTGATTCCGGACAGGCCGCCCACGACGGTGCCGGCAAACGTGCTGTTCGACGCCAGTTGAGCTTGGCCGAGGTACTGCAGTCCGGTGGTCGCCGCCGGGGTATCGCACGGTGCGCAACCCGCAAGTGCGGCGCCGCCGGCGAGCAGCACACCGCATAGCGCCGGCAGCCGACTGCGCTTCCCACCCACATCCGTAATCTAAACCCGGTTTATCGGCGGCCCCGCCTGGATACGGTGGGTGAGGTGACCACTTCCGATGCCCTGCGCGACACTTTGGACGGCCGCTGGCGGACGGTGAAAAACCAGGTCCGGGCCACTCTGTGCGATGAGAAATTCCGTCCGCACTACACGCCGAACACGGTGATCGCCCGAGCCAAAGTCGCCGAGCAACTCAAGATCATGGCCGGATCCGGCGTGGCGGCCGACAGTTTCCGCAAGGAACACGGCGGCACCGGCGATGTCGGCGCGGCAATCACCATGATCGAGATGCTGGCGATGTCGGACCTGTCGCTGATGGTCAAGGCCGGAGTGCAGTGGGGGCTGTTCGGCGGGGCCGTGGAGAACCTCGGCACCGAGCGCCACCATCGCGCCTACGTCGAGAAGGTCATCGACCTCGACCTCCTAGGGTGCTTCGCGATGACCGAGACCGGCCACGGCAGCGACGTGCAGTCGCTGGAGACCACCGCCACCTACGACCCCGCCACCCAGGAATTCGTCATTGACTCCGCCACCGGCTCGGCACGCAAGGACTACATCGGCGGCGCCGCCGAAACCGCGGCCGTCGCAGCGGTTTTCGCCCAGCTCATCACCGGCAACGAGAACCACGGCGTGCACTGCTTCCTGGTACCGATCCGCGACGCGCAGGGCAACGACCTGCCCGGTGTCGCCACCTCGGACTGCCACTACAAGGGTGGCCTACCCGGGGTGGACAACGGGCGCATTGTCTTCGACCACGTCCGGATCCCACGGGAGAACTTGCTGAATCGCTACGGCGAGGTGGATCCCGACGGCAACTATCGGTCGCCGATCGAGAGCGACGGTCGGCGGTTCTTCACCATGATCGGCACCCTGATCCGCGGGCGGGTCTCGGTGGGCGGCAGCGCGGGTGCGGCCGCCCGGGTCGCACTGGATATCGCCACCCGATATGCGTTGCAGCGCAGGCAGTTCAGCGCACCGAGCGACGACGGGGCCGAACGCGAGGTGCTGATCATGGATTATCTGGTGCACCAACGCCGGCTTTTCCCGCTGATTGCCCGCTCCTATGCGCTGCAGTTCGCCCAGAACGAGCTGGTGGGCCGCTGCCATGATCTGCAGACCGCGGATGAGCCCGACGCCGAGGAACAGCGGGAGCTGGAGGCACGAGCCGCCGGACTGAAGGCAGCCAATACTTGGCACGCCTCCCGCGCCATCCAGGAGGCGCGAGAGGCGTGCGGCGGCGCCGGGTACATGGCCGAGAATCGGCTGATCGCCCTGCGCGCCGACATCGACGTGTTCACCACCTTCGAGGGCGACAACCACGTGCTGACGCAACTGGTTGCCAAGCAGCTGCTGACCACGTACGCCGATGACATCGCCGATATGAGTCCGGTCGGGTGGGTGCGGTTCGCGGCCGAAGCCGTCGGGGATCGGGTGCTCAAACGCACTGCGGCCGAGACGATCATCCAGACCATCGTGGACGCCAGGCAGGACAGTGAGGAGGAGGGCAGCCTGTTCAACCGGGGCACCCAGGTGCACATGTTCGAAGATCGCGAGGAGTATCTGCTGACCTCGGTGGCACGGCGGCTCAGAGGCAAGGCCCAGGACATGAGCGACTTCGACGCCTTCAACGCGGTCCAGGACCACATGCTGCATGCGGCCACCGCTCACATCGACCGAGTCGTGTTGGAGGCGTTCGTCGCCGGAATCGACTCCTGCCAGGATCCCGAGGCCCGCGATCTGCTGGAGCTGGTGTGCGACCTGTACGCGCTCAGCGTCATCGAGGACGACAAGGCCTGGTACATCGAGCACCGGTATCTGTCCACCGATCGGGCCAAGGCGGTCACCCGCGGGATCAACGACCGGTGCCGAAAGTTGCGCCCACACGCGCAGACCCTGATCGACGGGTTCGGCATCCCCGAACAACTGCGGTACGCCGAAATGCTGCATCCGGAACACTTGTCGCTACCGCCCGCCGGTGCGTCCACCGGGTAGCCGTCTTTATAGGCTGTCTGGACCCCAGACCGAACAAAGGAGTACCTCTCATGGCGTGGTTCCTCGCCCTGAATGCCACCCCCACCAAAGGCGTGCAAGCGCCTACCTATGAGCTGCACGAGACCGCCGATCTCGAGCGGATCACCGAGGAGATGGCCACCTTCGCGGCCACCGACCGGGCCGTAGCGGTTCCGGCCGTCTTCAACAACGGCCGCCAGCAGGTCACCGTGTATGTGCGTCCGGCCGCCTGGGGCGCGTGGGCGATCTACGAGCTCAGCGAAGAAGAACGCCGCGAAATGATGGCCAACAACCCGCTGGTCAACGCGCTCGCCCAGGCCCGTGCCGCCAAGCAGCAGGGAGCGCAGCAACAACAGGTGCCTGGGATGTTCGCACCGCAGCAGCCGCCTTCGCAGGCGGGTCCGTCAGTGATTCCCCGGCTGGACTAACGCCGGTTTCAAACGTGGCTCCCCCGGGTGGACTCGAACCACCAACCCTCCGGTTAACAGCCGAATGCTCTGCCAATTGAGCTACAGGGGATTGCTGTCCTCGCGGACTTGCAAGACTCTAGCGCATACCCAAATCACCGCCGTGCAACGGGGGTCGCACCCGGCCCCCGTTGCACCGCGTGAGGCAGGATGGAAGCACTGCATCGACTGTTCTAAGGGGCCGCATTGATCGGGTATGTCGTGGTGATGGGGGTCGGCTACGTGATGGGCACCAAAGCCGGCCGCCGCCGCTACGAGCAGATTGTCGGCACCTATCACGCGGTGACCAGTAGTCCGGTCGCCAAGGCGCTGATCGACAAGGGACGGCGCAGCATCGCCGACCGGATCCATCCCGATCCGACGATGGTGACGCTGACCGAACTCGAGGACGGCATCACGGTGGTGCGACCGGAAGAACCGGACGACGACCCGCAGCGGTGAGCCGTCAGCGCGCCGGGGCACGCACTGCCATCAGGCGGTCAGATCGTCGCCGCTGGCCTGCTCCAGCAGACTGCGCCGGTAGGCCTCCATGGCGACCAGGTCGCCGAAGAGCGCGTGGTATTCGTCGCTGTGCTCCACCGGCGACATGCGCTGCAATTTGGACTTGACCTCGGCGATCTGTCGGCCCACCCACACCTCTTGCAGCCGGGCCAGCACCCCGCCGATATAGCGCGGCAGCTTGTCCTCGTCGACGCAGACGGCCTCCACGCTCAGCTCGTGGATCAGCGCGGTGGTCAGTGACGAGGGCGTCTGCTCGCGCACTGTTTCGATCCACTGTGCACCGCCGGCGCCGGCCACTCCCGCGGTCCCCCCGGCTGCATCGATCGCAGCGCGCACCGCGGCATAACCGGGGTGGGTGAAACTCTCCACCGTCAAGGTGTCGAACACCGGCCCGGCCAACGCCGGGAACTGCAGTGCCGCCTTTAGTGCCTCGCGCTGCGGCCACAACGTCGGATCGGCCGGGTTAGGACGTGCGACCGCCGGTTGTTCGGCGGGTTTGGCAGCTGACGGAGCCGCCTGTCGTTCCCTGGCCGGTCCGGTGCCCCTGGTGTCGCCCTTGGCCTCGTTCCTGGCCTGTGCACGCACCCGGCCGATCACCTGTGCGACGTCGTCCCAGCCCACCCAGCCGGCCAGCTGACGCGCGTACTCGTCGCGCAGCGTCGGGTCCTTGATCTGGGCGACCATCGGCACGCAGCGGCGCAGCGCGGAGACTCGGCCCTCGGCCGTGTCCAGGTCCATTTCGGTGAGGGCGGTGCGCACCGCAAACTCGAACAGCGGGGTACGGCGTGCCACCAGGTCACGCAGCGCCTCGTCGCCGTGCGCCAGACGCAGATCACACGGGTCCATGCCGTCGGCGGCGACCGCGACGAAGGACTGACCGGCCAGCTGTTGCTCACCTTCGAGCGCCTTGACCGCGGCGGCGCGGCCCGCCGCGTCACCGTCGAAGACGTAGATCAGTTCGCCCCGAAAGAACTTGTCGTCCATCATCAGTCGGCGCAGCATCGCAAGGTGCTCATCACCGAACGCGGTACCGCACGAGGCGACCGCGGTGGTGACACCTGCCAGATGCATCGCCATGACATCGGTGTACCCCTCGACGACGATGGCCTGGTGTCCACGGGCAATGTCGCGTTTGGCCAGGTCGAGACCGAACAGCACGTTGGACTTCTTGTAGAGCGTGGTCTCCGGGGTGTTGACGTACTTGGCCTCCATCGGGTCGTCATCGAACAACCGGCGGGCGCCGAACCCGATCACCTCCCCCGCCGACGAACGGATCGGCCACAGCAGCCGGCGGTGGAATCGGTCCATCGGGCCGCGGCGCCCTTCCCGGGACAGTCCCGCAGCCTCCAGTTCCTTGAACTCGAAGCCCTTGCGCAGCAGGTGTTTGGTCAGGCCGTCCCACCCGGACGGGGCGAAACCACAGCCGAAGCGTTCGGCGGCCGCGGCATCGAAGTTTCGCTCGGTGAGATACTTTCGCGCCGGTGCGGCCTCGGGGGTGCTCAGTGCCGCGGCGTAGAACTCCGCGGCCGCCGTGTTGGCGGCGATCAGCCGGCTGCGGCCACCGCGCTCGCGTTGGATGTTGGTCGCCGACGCACCGGTGTAGGTGATGGTGTGGCCGACCCGGTCAGCCAGCAGTTCCACCGCCTCGACGAAGCTGGCGTGCTCGATCTTCTGCACGAAGGCGTAGACGTCGCCACCCTCCCCGCAACCGAAGCAATGGAAGAGGCCGTGGTTGGGCCGGACGTGGAAGGACGGCGACTTCTCATTGTGAAACGGGCACAGACCCTTCAGCGAGTCCGCGCCGGCGCGCCTGAGCTGCACATAGTCACCGACCACGTCCTCGATTCGGACACGTTCGCGGATGGCGGCGATGTCGCGATCGGAGATACGGCCTGGCACTGGGTCAGTCTAGAGCGCGCCCTGCGCCTAGCCCCCTGATGCCGGCACTGCCCATGCTTTAATGACGGGTCAACTGCTGCGTCAGGGGCGTAAATGAACTCGAAACGGGTCTGGTTGGTGACCCTTGTCGCCGTCGCCGTGCTCGCCGCGGCCGCGGTGACGACCTGGCTGGTGCTGCCCGACCGGTCCCGTGGTGCGGCCGGTGTGAGCGGCGAGACCGTCAAGCAGGTGCTGCTCAACGGCACCGAGCTGACCGCCATGCTGGATCAGCCCTTCACCACTGTCACCGGCCCGCCGTCCTACGGCGGCTTGGAGGCCATGGACGACTCAGCGACCCCCGGCGACTGCGTCGGGGTCTTGGACGTCGCGCAGCGCAGCGTGTACGCGTCGGCCCCGGTCCAGAGCTACGCGCGTGAGACGTGGATCGACTCCGCGCCCACCCGCGACGGCTTCAAGCCGCTCGACACCCGGGTGATGTTCGTCAAGGAGGCCGTGGTCGCCCTGCCCACCGCCGCGGACGCCCGGCAGCTGTTCGACAAGTTCACCGAGCAGTGGAAGCACTGCGACGGACAACCGGTCAACGCGGCCGACCCGGACACCGCCGGATCCCCGCACCTTCCGGGCACCGAGATGCACATCACCGACGTGCGGGTCACTGACGATGTGCTGGCCGCGTCGATCGTCCTCGACAAGAGCCCCAAGGCACCCGACACCCGCGCCATCGGCCTGCAGGACAACTGCATCGTCGGAGTTCTGATCGCCTTCACCGGAACCGAGAACGCCAGTGGCTCCGGTGACCCGCAGACCAGCAGCACCGATGTCGTGCGGGCCATGATGGACAAGGTCGCCAAGCTCGGCTGAGTTCACCCGCGGTGCTCGCAAGCGCGGCGAAGCCGGGTGCAGCCGGGGCGCCGCTGTGTCACTAGCCCGCGACCAGGCGTTCCAGCCGCCCCTCGGTGCACGATGCGATCTGGTCGACGATCACCCGCAGCCGCGCACCATCGTCGGCCGCGGCGGTGAACGCCGGAATGAAGAGCGGGTCCAGACTGTCCGGTGCCGTGGCGAGCAGCCGATGCGCGACCTCGTGCACCTGCTCGCGCTGAGCGGCCTGAATCCTGCGATGCTGATCCGACGAAATGATGAACTGCACCGCAAGGGTTTTCAGTACGGCCACTTCGGCTCGCACCAGTTCGGGCACCGCGAGGTCTGCCTGGTAGCGGGTCAGCGGCCCGGGACCGGCGACAGCGTGGGTGGCGGTGATCGCCGCGGAGGCGAAGCGCCCGACGAGCTCACTGGTCAACCGTTTGAGTGCCACCGACGCCGACAGGGTCGCGTCGTAATCACCCACGGCGGCCACCACCGGCAATTCGGTGAGTCGGCGAGCCGCCCCAGCCAGATCGTGCACCCCGTCGGGGTCGCCCAGACGCGTCAGCTCGGCCACGGTCGACGCATCGGCGAGTACCCGCAGATCGATCCGACCTGAAATGACGCCGTCTTCAACGTCATGCACCGAGTAGGCGACGTCGTCGGCCCAATCCATGATCTGCGACTCCAGGCAGACCCGCCCCTCCGGAGCCCCGCGACGCATCCATTCGGCGGCCGCCCGGTCGTCGTCGTAGAAGCCGAACTTGGTCCGTACCGAGCCGTCCGCCGCGCGACGGCGCCACGGATATTTGGTGACCGCGTCGAGCGCCGCCCGGCTCAGATTCAGCCCCGCACTGGCACCGTCAGGCGCCAGGACCTTGGGCTCCAAACTGGTCAGGATTCGAAAATTCTGCGCATTTCCCTCGAATCCACCACAGCTCGAGGCGATTTCGTTGAGCGCCTGCTCACCGTTGTGACCGTAGGGCGGGTGGCCGATGTCGTGGGCCAACCCGGCCAGGTCCACCAGATCAGGGTCGCAGCCGAGTCCGATCGCCATCCCCCGCCCGATCTGCGCCACCTCCAGCGAGTGGGTCAGCCGGGTACGCGGGGTATCGCCGTCGCGGGGGCCGACGACCTGAGTCTTGTCGGCCAGCCGACGCAGCGCAGCGCTGTGCAGCACCCTGGCCCGGTCGCGGGCGAAATCGGTGCGATATTGGCCGCCGGTTCCGGGCAGGCCGGCGGTTTTCGACGGCTCCGCCACCACGCGGTCGCGGTCGTGCGCGTCGTAGCTGTCGCAGGAGTTTGTGGCCACCGCCGCCAGTCTATTTTGACCCCGGCCGGGACCGTGACACGCCGGGCCGAAGTTCGGCACCCAACCCGGCGGAACCGGGTGAGCCGGTCGCAGAATTGGCGTCGATCGCCCCCGGATCGCATATAGATTTACCGGCATGCGCATCCCCCGCCTGGCCAGCGCCGCCCTAGCGTTTCTGATCGCAGTGCTGCTGGTAGCTCCAAGCGCTGCGGCGCAGCCTGCGCTGCGTCTGCCCACCTTGATCACCGACAGCGCCGGGGCGCTCTCGCAATCGGAGCGCGCCGGGGTGCAGGACGCGATCGACAAGCTTTATGCCGACCGGCACATTCGGCTGTGGGTGGTCTACGTCGACGTGTTCTCCGGGCAGACCGCCGAGGACTGGGGCCGCAGCACGGCGCGGCTCAGCGATCTGGGCAGCAACGACGCCTTGCTCGCGGTAGCCACCGCCGACCGCAGCTACGCCTTCCTGGTGTCCAACGGTATCTCCGAGATCAGCTCGGGCAAGGTCGACGCGTTGCGGCGCAACCAGATCGAACCGGCCCTGCACCTGGGCAACTGGGCCGGCGCAGCCTCAGCTGCCGCCACCGGACTCGATGCCGCCGCCGCACCCACCGAGGTCAGCTGGGCACCGATCCTGCTCGCCCTGGCCGCGGTGGCGGCCGCCGGCCTGGTGTTGCTGCTGGTGGTTCGTCACCTGCGGCGCCGGCGCCACGCCGCGGCATTGGCGGCGGCCCGGCGAGTCGACCCGACCGATCCCAACGCGCTCACCGACGTGCCGGTGTTCGCCCTGGACGCCCTGTCGCGAGAGAAAGTAGTCGAGGTCGACAACGCGGTGCGCACCAGCGCCAACGAACTGGAGCTGGCCGTCGAGGAATTCGGCGACGAGCGCACCCGGCCGTTCGCGCAGGCCGTCGCCTCGGCCAAGGCGGCCATGGAACACGCCTTCACCGTTCGCCAGCAACTCGACGACGACATCCCCGAGACGCCGGCCCAACAGCGCGATCTGCTGACCGGGGTGATCGTCACCGCCTCCAAGGCAGACCGCGAACTGGAGACCCAGCGCGCCGCGTTCGAGCAGTTGCGGGATCTGGTGCTGGGCGCCGCCGACCGCCTCAACACATTGACCCAGCAACTGGTCGAGCTGACCGGCCGCATTCCGGCCTCCGAGCAGCGCCTAGTCCAATTGCATACCGAGTTCGACGCCACCGCGCTCAGTTCGGTGTCCGGCAACGTCAAGACCGCACAGGACCGGGCCGCCTTCGCCGAACGCAACATCACCCGGGCGCGCAGCCTGGCCGACCACCCGGTGACCGGCGGACAGAGCGACCTGGTGGATGCGGTGCGTGCCGCCGAGTCGGGGCTGGGCCAGGGCCGGGCGCTGCTCGACGCGGTGGACAACGCCGCCAGCGACATCCGCCACGCGGTCGCCACCCTGCCTGCGAGCATCGCCGACGCCGAGGCCGGCATCGCCCAAGCCGCCGCCCAGCTACAACGCGGAGTCGGCACACACAAGTCCGAGCTGACCGCCGCCCGCGACACCGTGGTCAAGGCCGTCGCCACCGCCCGCACCACCGGAGATCCCCTGGGGGCCTTCACCGCGCTGATCAAGGCCGACGCCGACCTGGACCAGCTGTTGGACACCGTGGCCGAAGAACGCGCAGCCGCCGAGCGGTTGGCCCGCACGCTCGAGCAGGCCCTGTTCACGGCGTCGTCGCGCATTCGCGCGGTGTCCGAATACATCGACACCCGTCGCGGCAGCGTGGGCCCGGAGGCGCGCACCCGGCTGGCCGAGGCACGGCGCCGCCTCGACGCCGCCAACGACAAACGCGCCACCGATGTCGCCGGAGCCATCACCCAGGCCAACGGCGCGGCCACCCTGGCCGCCGCGGCGCAGTCGCTGGCCAAGGCCGACGTACAGGACGCGCAGCGGGCCTACTACGGGCGTTACGGCAATGATCCCCGCGGCGGCAACGACACCGGCGCCATGCTGGGCGGCATCATCATCGGCAACATCCTCTCCGGTGGTGGCGGCGGCTTCGGCGGTGGCGGCGGAGGGGGCGGTTGGAGTCCGACCTCGTTCGGCGGCTCCTCGTCGGGGGGAGGATTCTTCGGCGGCGGTGGCCGGTTCTAGTCTGCTGGTGAACCTATGTTGGATCTGATCAATGTCGCCTTGGTGGCGGCCCTGGCGGCGTGCGGATACGCGTTGTGGGCGCGCCGTCACACCTGGGGCTCACGCTGGGACGCCAATCCCTCGCGCGTCCTGGTTCTCATCGTCTGCGCGGGTCTGCTGATGTCCCCGTTGGGTCCAACACTTTTCGACCCGCTCGTCTACCGGGTGTTCGGACTGTGGAATGTCGCCGGCCTGCTGGCGGTGCTCTGCATGTTCGGCGCGGTGGCGGCGATGTTCGAGCACCTGACCACGCGGTTGGCCGACGACGATCACGCCAGGCTGCTCAAGCGGCGCCACATCATGATGCCGCTGAAACTGGGCCTGCCGCTGATAGTCATCGTGTTCTGCATAGCCGATCGCGGGCAACCCGGGTATCTGGATGTCTTCGCACCCCGAGGTCCGTGGTTCGGGGTGTACTGGGCGCTGATCGGCGCCTTGGCGCTCTATCTGTTCGGGTTCACCGGGCGGGTGCTGCTGGCCCTGCGCGGTGATCCGCGCTCGGCGGCTTCCGCGCAGTACTACCTGGTGTGGGTCGTCTTCAAAGTCGCGGCGATCCTCGCGCAGTTGACCAGCGTGCTGCTCGGCAGTGCGGTCACGTTGCCCACCTGGATTTTCGCGGGCGTGAGCACCATGGCATTCGCCTACGCATCCGAGCTTTCTTGGCGCGCACGAACCGACTGGTTCAAGCCCTTCAGGTCGATATCCCCCGAAGCCGCCGGCGACTGACCGCGCTCAGCACGCCGGCGCTGTTCGGCACTGCTCAGACACCACAGCGAAAGTGCCCGCACGCCAAAGGCCTGCGGGCACTTTCACACCACGAGGTGTCAGGGGGCGTCGGCTGCTCCAGTCGCACCCTGCTGGCCGTCCGGTCCGGCCGTACCGGCCGTACCGTCGGTCGCCGTGCTGTTGCCGGTCGCCGTCGCCTTGCCACCGGCGCCAGCGGCACCGCCCTGTCCGCCGGCCCCTCCGGTCGCGCCGCCGGTGCCTCCGGTCCCTCCGTTGCCACCGGCACCGCCGTCGCCGCCGTCACCCGCGGTCGAGACGCCACCCGAACCGTGGGTGGTGGAGTCGCCACCAATACCACCGGCACCGCCCCTGCCGCCGCTACCTCCCGCAGTACCTGCTGCACCTGTTGCACCCTCGGCGCCAACGCCGCCGGTACCACCGTCACCGGCGGTCGCGGTGCCCCCGGCGCCGTTGGCCCGGGCTTCGCCACCGGCACCACCGTCACCGCCGGTCCCGGCGATAAGGCCCTGCCCGCCGGTACCGCCGGTCCCGCCGTCACCGCCGTTGGCGACGCCCTGGGAGCCGTTGGATGTGGCCTCGCCACCGGCACCACCGACCCCGCCGGTGCCGCCGTGTCCGTTCTCGGCTACACCACCGGTACCACCCTCACCGCCGTTGCCGCCGGTCGAGTCACCGCTGAAGCCGTTGGAGGTGCCTTCACCGCCGGCACCGCCTGCGCCGCCGGCGCCGCCTTCACCGCCGTTGCCGATTGGTGCGGCCGAGTTACCGCCAGTCCCGCCGACGCCACCGTTACCGCCGGTGACAGTGCCGCTGGCCCCGTTAGCAGTCCCCGCGCCGCCGGCACCACCGGCACCACCCGCACCGCCGTTGCCGAAGACCGAAGCGATGGCGTCGCCGCCGACACCACCGGCGCCACCGTTGGAGCCGACCGCGGTGCCGTCGACGCCGTTGGCCGTAGCCAGATACCCGGCGCCGCCGGCACCTCCGACCCCGCCGTCGCCCATGACCGTGCCGCCGGTGCCGCCGGCACCGCCGATACCACCGTCCACGCCGGCCACGGTGGAATCCCAACCGTCACCGCCCGCGCCGCCGTTACCAAAGAACCCGGCGGCACCACCGTCACCACCAGCCACGCCTTGCATAGTGGAGTCCCAGCCGTCGCCGCCGTCGCCGAACCACAGTCCGCCGGCGCCGCCGTCGGGGTCGGTCTCGGTGCCGTCGACCCCATTGCAGATCAGGCCGCACGCACCATCGAGACTGTCTACGCCGTTCATCTGCACATAAGCCACGTTGATGGCGTCGTTGATCTGCTGGCCCAGGTCACTGGTGATCCAGGCCTCCATGGCGGTGTGCCACGGCGCGTACATCCACTGCTCGATCACACTCGCGGGGTCGAGCGCGGGGTTGGCCAGCAACAGTTGGTCCCAGAAAGGCGAATCGCCGAAAACGCCGTCGACCCCGGAGGTGTCCGCCGCCACGCCCGCGACATCGCTGGGTTCGAACATGTCCAACAGCCAGTCGAACCCGTCGGCATGCGCGTCCGCCGCAGCGCCCAATGGAGCCATCCCGAATGCCAAGAATGCGGCCGCCGTGCTCCCCACCCCGACCACACGACGGCGCGCCCTCGCGCCAAGTGAATGTTGATGCTCCGCGCTGCGTTCACTGATAGCCATCTACCTACCTCCCAGGTGTGGACTAGCACTTGACTTTCAGAAAGCCATTACGAGATACAGACTTTCATAAGTTAATGCCGAACACGACAGCGCATCAACCTAAAGCGTCGGACTCTCAGGAGGCGCGAAACCCAAACACTCTCGGGGGCAAACCAGCGGCGGACCGCACCGAATGCGGTTGCGAGAGGTCAACCCACGGCGATTCGCCACGGAAGACCCCGGCCAGCAACGGCTCAGAGCCTGCGAGCAGCGCTCAGCAGCCCTTGAGGCGCACGGCCAGGTAGTCGGAGACCGCGTCGATGGCCACCCGCTCCTGAGACATCGTGTCGCGCTCACGCACCGTGACGGCGTGGTCTTCGAGCGAGTCGAAGTCGACCGTGATGCAGAACGGGGTACCGATCTCGTCCTGGCGCCGGTAACGCCGGCCGACCGCGCCGGCGTCGTCGAACTCCACGTTCCAGGACTGGCGCAACTCGGCGGCCAGGTCCCGGGCCTTCGGCGACAGGTCGGCATTGCGCGACAGCGGCAGCACGGCGGCCTTGACCGGTGCAAGCCGCGGGTCGAGCCGCAGCACCGTGCGCTTGTCCACCCCGCCCTTGGCGTTGGGGGCTTCGTCCTCGTGGTACGAGTCCACCAGGAAGGCCATCAGCGAGCGGGTCAGGCCGGCTGCCGGCTCGATCACGTAGGGCACGTAGCGGGTGTCGGATGCTTGGTCGTAGAACGACAGGTCCACACCGGAATGCTCCGAATGCGTGGTCAAGTCGAAGTTGGTGCGGTTGGCGATGCCCTCCAGCTCACCCCACGGGTTGCCGGTGAAACCGAACTTGTACTCGATGTCGGTGGTGCCGGCCGAGTAGTGCGACAGCTTCTCGAGCGGGTGTTCGTAGAGGCGCAGGTTCTCCGGATTGATGCCCAGGTCGATGTACCACTGCAGGCGCGCGTCGATCCAGTACTTGTGCCACTCGGGCGCGGTGGACGGCTCGACGAAGAACTCCATCTCCATCTGCTCGAACTCACGGGTCCGGAAGATGAAGTTGCCGGGGGTGATCTCGTTGCGGAAGCTCTTGCCGATCTGGCCGATTCCGAACGGCGGCTTGCGACGCGCCGTGGTCACCACGTTGGCGAAGTTGACGAAGATGCCCTGCGCAGTTTCGGGCCGCAGGTAGTGCAGGCCCTCTTCGGACTCGATCGGACCCAGGTAGGTCTTGAGCATCATGTTGAAGTCACGGGGCTCGGTCCACTCCCCCTTGGTACCGCAGTCCGGGCAGGAGATCTCGCTCATCGGCACGTCATCGGGGTTGCCACCCTTTTTCAGTGCCACCGCTTCCTGCATGTGATCCTGCCGGTGCCGCTTGTGGCAGTTGAGGCACTCCACCAGCGGGTCGTTGAACACCGCGACGTGCCCGGAGGCCACCCACACCTGACGCGGCAGGATGATCGCGCTGTCCAGGCCGACGACGTCGTCGCGGGACGTCACGACGGAGCGCCACCACTGTCGCTTGATGTTCTCCTTGAGTTCCACCCCGAGTGGGCCGTAGTCCCACGCCGACTTTGTGCCGCCGTAGATTTCGCCCGACTGGAAGACCAGGCCACGTCGCTTGGCCAGGTTGGCAACGGTGTCGATGATGGACGCCACGAGGGGGTGCACTCCTGTCTTGACGGGACCGCGCCGGCAACGCCGACACGCAAAACATCAGTCATCGTATCGATACCGCCGGGGTTCTTTGACATGCGTCATCACGCATGGAACAGTGGGTGCCAAGTGAAAACGATTTCCAATGCGTGCGGAGGTGATGCTGTGCCCTCCTCAGTGTCGGGTCTGGTGGCCGACGGCCACCAACACAGCGGTCCTGCCTTCCCCGCGACACCGCCGCGGGAGATCCTCGACGCCGCGGGGGAATTGCTGCGCGCCCTGGCCGCCCCGGTGCGCATCGCGATCGTGTTGCAGCTGCAGGAGTCGCACCGCTGCGTGCACGAACTCGTCGACGCGCTGGGAGTCCCCCAGCCGCTCGTCAGTCAGCACCTGAAGATCCTCAAGGCAGCAGGGGTGGTCGCCGGGGAACGTTCCGGCCGCGAAGTGCTCTACCGGCTGGCCGATCATCACTTGGCGCACATCGCCATCGACGCAGTGGCCCATGCCGGTGAGGACCGTTGACCGCCCCCGGCGTGCGCTCCACCCGGCAACGGGCGGCGATCTCGGCGTTGCTGGAGACCGTCGACGATTTCCGGTCGGCGCAAGAGCTGCACGACGCCCTGCGCGAACGCGGCGAGAACATCGGTTTGACCACCGTCTATCGCACGTTGCAGGCGATGGCAACGGCCGGACAGGTCGACACACTGCGATCCGACACCGGCGAATCGGTGTACCGGCGGTGCTCGGAGCACCACCACCACCACCTGGTGTGTCGGGACTGCGGGGCGACCGTCGAAGTGGGCGACCGCGAAGTCGAGGAGTGGGCCGCCCGCATCGCCGCCGAGCACGACTACTCCGACGTCGGCCACACCATCGAGATCTTCGGCACCTGCGCCGACTGCCGGAAGTGATCGCCGCACGCCTTAGGCGCTGAGTACGTCCCGGATGTCGACACCTTTGGTCAGCACCAGCAGGACCAGCGTGCGCAGCGCGTCGTCGGTCAGGCCCGATCCGGGAAAGTTGTAGCGCAGCATCACATCTGCGGACTCGGCATCCTTCTCGACCAGCGTGACGGTCCCGAGCTGGCTGAGACTCGCCTGTTCGGCGGCGCGCTTGCGCAGCGCCTTGGTCAGCGGCAGATCCCACCCGAGGATCTGAGTGAGCGACACCAGCTCGAGGTCCTCGGCGATCGGCACCACCCGCAACGACGCCAGTGTGCCATCGTGCCGCACAGTCAGCGCGCCGTCGGGCTCGGCATCAACGGTCAGCACCTCGGCGAGCACCGTGGCGAGGCGGTCGGCCAGGGCTGCCATCATGCCGTTCCGAACCGGCGCTGCCGCGAGGCGTACTGCTCGCAGGCCTGCCACAGATCGCGGCGGTCGTAGTCCGGCCACAGCTTCTCTTGGAAGATGTACTCCGCGTAGGCCGCCTGCCAGAGCATGAAGTTGGATGACCGCTGCTCCCCCGAGGTACGGATCAGCAAGTCGACATCGGGCATGTCGGGCCGATGCAGATGCCGCGCGATGGTGGCCTCGTTGATCCGGCTCGGGTTGAGCTTGCCCGCCACCGCCTCCTGCGCGATGGCCTGGGCGGCTTCGGCGATCTCGGTGCGCCCACCGTAGTTGACGCAGTAATTGATGGTGATGACGTCGTTGCCGACGGTCATCGCTTCGGCGATCTCGAATTCTTTGATGACACTGCGCCACATCTTCGGCCGCGAACCCACCCAGCGCATCCGCACGCCCATCGCGTTGAGGTTCTCCCGACGTCGACGGACCACCTCGCGGTTGAAGCCCATCAGGAAGCGGACCTCTTCGGCGGAGCGCTTCCAGTTCTCGGTCGAGAACGCGTACACCGTCAGCCACTTGATACCGAGTTCGATGGCGCCGCAGGTGATGTCGATCAACACCGCCTCGCCCATCTTGTGCCCCTCGGTGCGACCCAACCCGCGCTGGGTCGCCCAGCGGCCATTGCCGTCCATGACGACGGCAACGTGGTTGGGTAGCGCGTCTGCGGGAATCTGCGGGGCGACGGCCTTGGAGGTGTGCTGTGGGGGCCGGCACGGCCCCCCGCCCGGCGGCGACGGCAGCTGCGGGAAGATCACCGGCCAGGTGGACTTGTCCGGGAACACCGGATAGTCCTCGGGTGCCGCGGGCAATTGTGGGAAGGCAACCTTCCGATTGACCCGATTCAACACCATGCGCCCTATCCTGCCCGACCGGACCGGCGCCGCCCGCGGCGACCATGTGGTCGCCGCGGCGGCTTACCGGCTGTACCTGCGATCAGGAACCGGCACTCAGATCGATCGCGACGAAGTCCAGACGCCACAGCGACTGGAACAGCTTGCGACCGAACTTCTCCAGGTCCGCGGCGCTCCCGCGGGCCGGGCCGGCGGCCTGCGCCAGGTCCGCAGCGATCTGACGAATGCTACGACGCCCGTCGATGCTCTGGACGAACGGCAGCTGGGCCGGGTTCAGCGGCATACGCCAGCCCGAACGGAAGATCTCGTTGCCGTTCAGGCCACACTTCCAGCGGAACAGCGGCACGTAGTCGAGGCTCTCCGGCGAGGAGAAATCGATCGTGTAGCTGCTCTTGGGCCGCTCGGGCCGAGTGGCGATGAAGAAGTGCCGCGCATTGAGGGTGTGGATGCGCTCCATCACCGACCAGATCTTCTCCTCCGGCAGCGCGTTCACCTTGTCGTAGAAGCCGCCGGACGCCACCGCCACATCGTGGGCGTAGTACGGCGCCTTGAGCAGCCAGCCCTGGAAGTCCAGCCCGGCCGAATTGGCCAGATCGATGCAGCCGTCGACGTCGTAGCTCTTCGCCCGACCGTGCAAGAACGTATCCACCAGACCCGAGTCCGAGGCCAGGTCACCGGCGATCCGCAGGTACGGCTGGACCGGGTGGTCCTGCGACAGCAGTCGGATGGCCTGGCGAACCGTCTGGATCGAGTCGTCGCTCTGCTCCAGCCCCAGGTCCTGGAAGACCGACTCCAGGATTTCGATACCGATCCGGCCATAGCGCGCGTAGAGCATGATGCCGGCGACGCCGTCGGGCCGCAGCTGGTCCGCGATCGCCTTCATGCCGACCTTGGGGTCTGCCATGTGGTGCAGCACGCCCGTCGAGATCGCCAGGTCGAAGTCCCGGCCGAGCGTGGACAGCTCTTCGATCGGCAGCTGGTGCAGCTCCAAGTTCCACAGGCCGTGCTTGTCCTTGAGGTACTGCTGGTGGCCCAGCGACGACGCGCTGATGTCGACGGCCACCACTTTGGCCTGCGGGTTGTTGTAGGCGAAGACCGCCGCCTGGTTGGTGCCGCAGCCCGCGATCAGAATGTCGAGGTCGGGGCGGTACTCACGATCCGGCCACAGCACCCGGTGTGCGTGGCTCGGGTCGAACCACTCCCAGTTCCCGGCCGACCATGCCTGCAGGTCGTGGATGGGCGGCGGGTAGGTCCACCGCTCGTACTGCCGGGAGACGACGTCTGCGCGTGGATTCTCGGTCACTTCTTTGTGGCTCCTTGTCAAGTTGCCCCCCGCCGGATCGGATCAGACTTTAGCGGGGGCTGTTTATGCCGGCGCGCTGGGAGGCGACTCCGAGTGGAGCGCCCAGTGCACCGAAACGATCGGTTGCGGCTGATTCAGCCGGCACTCCCGGGCTGACCGGGCTGACCGGGCTGGCCCGGCTTTCCGCCCGGGCCGGGCGCACCGCCCAGACCGCCGGCACCACCCTCGCCGGGCTGGCCACCGGGGCCCGCCGCGCCGCCGGCGCCACCAGCGCCGCCGGCACCGCCGTGGCCGCCATGGCCACCCTGGCCGCCGGCGCCGCCCTTACCGCCGGCACCGCCCTTACCGCCCTGGCCACCTTTACCGCCCTGGCCGCCCTTGCCGCCTTGGCCACCCAGGCCACCGGCGCCCGGGGCGCCGTCCGCGCCGGGGGCACCATCAGCACCATCAGCGCCATCGGCACCGTCAGCTCCGGGGCCGTTCATCGGCAGCGGCGCCGTAATCCCGGCAGCCGGACCGGGTTCGGCGGCCCGCGCGCAGGAAGCCACGGCCGGGATCATTCCCACGACGAGTAGCGCTCCGGCCGCCGCACCGATACCGGCTCCGAATCCCGGTGTCGTTCTGTGCGCCCAGCGCCCCCACCCGGTGTCGTGAAACATTCGGCCTGCCTTCCTGATTGAACCTAGGGATCGTGAAGTCGCATCAGCCTACCGCCGACACTGGCAAAGTCCACCGAAACGGACGCAATCCCCAGGTCGGTACCCGGGGGGATCAGCCGTCGCTGCCGGTGGCCTGAGGCTGAACTTCAGCCTCGGCCTCGACGTCGCGCCCGGCCGGCCGCTGCTGGACCCGCTCCACCAACGGCAACGTCCGCAGCCGCCGCTCCAGGTGCCACTGCAGATGCGCGGCCACCAAGCCACTGGCATGGCTGCGATGCGCCGCCGTGGAAATCTCAGCGGCCTCCCAGTCGCCGTCGTGCAGCGCCGACATCAGATCCAGCACACCCATCGGCGGGGTGGTCGCCCCAGCCGGGCGACAGTGCCCGCAGACGCTGCCACCGGCCGCGACGTGAAATGCCCGATGCGGGCCTGGGGTGGCGCAACGGGCGCACTCAGTCAGCGCCGGCGCCCACCCGGCCACCGACATGGCACGCAGCAGATAGGCGTCCAGCACCAGCTCGCGGGGGCGTCGGCCATCGGCCACCGCGCGCAGCGCACCGACGGTGAGCCGGTGCAACGCCGTCGCCGGGGCCCGCTCGGCACCGGCCAGGCGTTCCGCGGTCTCCAAGATCACGCAGGCGCAGGTATAGCGGCCGTAGTCGCTGACGATGTCGGTGGCGAACGCGTCCACCGACACCACCTGGGTGACGATGTCGAGGTTGCGGCCAGGATGCAGCTGAACATCGATGTGGGCGAACGGCTCCAGCCGGGCACCGAACTTGCTGCGGGTACGGCGCACCCCCTTGGCCACCGCGCGGACCAGCCCGTGGTCGCGGGTGAGCAAAGTGACGATCCGGTCGGCTTCGCCGAGCTTGTGCTGGCGCAGCACCACCGCCCGGTCCCGGTACAGCCGCATCGGACCAGTTTCGCATCGCGAGGGGGTGTTTCGAGAACACCCACCGGCGTGGCACGCCGATACTCTCTTCACCGATGACCCACCCGCCCGCGGCGTCTGGCACCCGCTTCCCCACCCTCACCGAGCAGCTCTACCAGCTGGCCAGCGGCGAGACGACCTCCGTCGACCTGGTGCGTCGGGCGCTGCACGCCATCGACGCCAGCCAGTCCACACTGAACGCCTTCCGGGTGGTATTCACCGAGTCGGCGCTGCTCAGCGCCGCCGAAGCCGACCGGCGTCGGGCCGCAGGCCACCGGGCCCCGCTGCTGGGCCTCCCGATCGCGATCAAAGACGACACCGATATCGCGGGTGTGGCCACCTCGTTCGGCGCCTCCGGATATATCGAACCCGCCGGCCACGACGCCGAGGTGGTGCGCCGACTGCGGGCGGCGGGCGCGGTGATCGTCGGCAAGACCAACACCTGCGAGTTGGGCCAGTGGCCGTTCACCAGCGGCCCGGGATTCGGCCACACCCGCAATCCCTGGTCCCGCCGGCACACCCCCGGCGGGTCATCCGGGGGCAGCGCCGCCGCGGTGGCCGCGGGCCTGGTCGCCGCGGCCATCGGATCCGACGGAGCCGGCAGCGTGCGCATCCCCGCCGCGTGGACGCACCTGGTCGGCATCAAGCCACAGCGCGGCCGCATCTCCACCTGGCCGCAGCCGGAGGCATTCAATGGCCTCACCGTCAACGGCGTACTGGCCCGCACCGTGGAGGACGCGGCGCTGGTGCTGGACGCGGTGTCCGGCAATGCCGACGGAGACCTGCACAAGCCACCGCCGATGACGGTCTCGGACTATGTGCGGACGGCTCCGGGGCAACTGCGAATAGCGCTGTCGACCCAGTTCCCCTACACCGGATTCCCAGCTCGGCTGGATCCGGAGATCAGGGCGGCGCTGGAACGTACCGCCGAGCAGCTGCGGTTGCTCGGGCACACCGTGGTTCCGGGCAACCCCGACTACGGGATGCGACTGTCGTGGAATTTCCTGTCCCGGTCCACCGCCGGAGTGCTGGCCGCCGCCAACGGCCTCGGCAGCGCCGTCAACCTCGACCAGCGGACCTTGGCCAACATGCGCACCGGCCGGCTGCTCTCGCAGGCTGTGCTGCGCAAAGCCCGTGCCCACGAGTCCAAGGATCAGCGCCGGGTGGGCTCGATCTTCCGCATCGTCGACGTGGTTCTGGCGCCCACCACCGCCCAGCCGCCACCGCTGGTGCACACCTTCGACGACCTGGGCAGCTGGGAGACCGATCGCGCGATGATCGCGGCCTGCCCGGTGACCTGGCCATGGAACCTGCTGGGTTGGCCGTCGATCAGTGTGCCGGCCGGGTTCACCTCCGAGGGGCTGCCGATCGGAGTGCAGTTGATGGGCCCGGCCAACAGCGAAGGGCTGTTGGTGTCACTGGCCGCTGAGCTGGAGGGCATCAACGGCTGGGCGGCCCGGCAACCCACGCCGTGGTGGCGTACCGAGCCCGGACACGGCTCATAAGCGCCCCAGAACGCCGCTAGCTGCGACTTCAGCGGGTCGCGCGGAGGTCGGCTAAGCTTGGCCAGTCTTGACTTAGGTCTTCATATCCCCGTAAAGGTGCACTGGTGAAAGGCGTCCGAAAAATGGCCTCTCTGTCGTTGACCAGGTTCGCTGTCGCAGCTGGCAGTCTGGCTCTGTCGCTCTCCGCCGGAGCTGGGTTCGCATCCGCGAGCCCTGACCTCGGCCCGATCATCAACACCACCTGCAGCTACTCGCAGGTGCATGCGGCGCTGGTCGCGGAGAACCCCTCCGCCGCCGCGGAGTTCGACGCCAGCCCGAACGGGCCGGGCATGCTGCAGATGTTCCTGAACTCGCCGCCGGCCAAGCGGCAGCAGCTGGCCGGCATGGTCCAGGCCATGCCGGAGGCTCAGCAGTACGTCGGCACCATCACTTCGGTCGCCAACTCCTGCAACAACTACTGAGCGGATCCCCGCGGTGGGTCCGCGCAGTAAGGTCCTGATCACGGCCGCGGAGCTCACGGAGCTCCTGCGGGCGGGTGATCCGGTCACCCTCCTCGACGTCCGTTGGAGTCTGGAAGCGCCAGACGGGCATCAGGCATATCTTCACGGCCACCTTCCGGGCGCGGTGTACGTCTCACTCGAAGACGAATTGTCCGACCACACCGTGCCCGGTCGGGGTCGCCATCCCCTGCCGACCGGCCGCAATCTGGAGGCCGCCGCCCGCCGCTGGGGGGTACGGCGCAACCAGCCGGTCGTGGTCTACGACGACTGGAACCGGGCCGCGTCCGGACGATTGTGGTGGTTGCTGACCACCTCCGGCGTGGCGGACGTCCGCATCCTCGACGGTGGCCTGCAGGCGTGGACCGCCGCCGGCGGTGAGCTGCAGACCGGCGAGGTCTGCCCCGAGCCGGGCAACGTCACTCTGCTGCCCGAGGACCTCTATGAGGGCCTGCGGCCCACGCTGACCGCCGACCAGGCCGGCGACGGCGCTCAGTCCGGCTCGCTGGCACTGCTCGACGCCCGCGCCCCCGAGCGGTTCCGCGCAGAGGTGGAGCCGATCGATGCGGCCGCCGGTCACATCCCGGGCGCGAAGAACCTGCCGTTCACCGCACTGCTGGCCGCCGACGGAACGTTCCTGCCCAGCGATACGATCGCCGGGCTGCTGGCCGACCACGGCGTCGGCGACGACGACACGGTGGGCGCCTACTGCGGCTCGGGGATCAGCGCCACGGTGATCGTCGCGGCACTGGCCGCCGGAGGCCGCTCGGCGGCCATGTTCCCGGGGTCGTGGTCGCAGTGGAGTGCGGATCCGTCCCGTCCGGTGGCACGCGGCGAGGGCTGAGGGGCCGCATCAGCCGAGGCGGCTGGGTCAGCTGAGGTGGAAGTCCGCCGGATCGGGGCTGCCCAACATCGCCTTCATCGTGGCGCGGTCGAACGGCCACAGATCGACGGTGCCGCCCTCGGTGAGGTACCACGAATTGCAGCCGGTGTTCCACACTGTCGGACCCATCGCGATCGCGACGTCGTCGTTGAACCGGGTCGTGGCCTGATCGGTGACCTCGATCGTGGTCAGCTCGCCGGCCCGGAACTTCGCCAGCCACTGCCCGATGTAGCGCGCGGTCAACTCCGAGGTGTATTGCAGTGAGATCGACCCGGTGGGCGAATTGGGACCCAACACCGTGAACAGATTCGGGAAGCCGGGAATCGCGGTCATCTGGTAGGCCCGCGGCCCCTTCGCCCAAGCGTCATCGATGCTGACGCCGTCCCGGCCGTGCAACCGCATGGGGCGCATGTAGTTGTGGGCGTGGAAGCCGGTGGCCAGCACGATGACGTCGGTGTCCCGGTGGGCGCCCTCGGCGGTGCGGATGCCGTTCGGGGTGACCTCGGCGATGCCGTCGGTGACCAACTCCGCGTTGTCGGCGCGGATGGCCCGGTAGTAGCTTCCCGACACCACCTGACGTTTGCACAGCGGCTCATAGTCAGGCCGGAGCTTGGCTCGTAGCGCTTCATCACGCACCTGGATTCGCAGGCAGGCCCGGGCGTAGGCCTGCACCGCCCGGCGCCGCCAGGTCGGACGGGTGGTGACGTCGGTCAAGACTCGCGAACCGCCGAATGCCATCAGCCGGTAGAGCGTGCGATGCAACGTCGGGAACCGTGCCAAGACGGCGGCGACGCCGGGAAACTGTCGAAGCGACATGGGCGCCCACAGAATCCACTGCGCCGAACGAACATAGTGATCGATCGATACGGCATCGGGCTGCAGGGCGGAGACCACCTGTACGCCGGTGGAACCCGTGCCGATCACCGCGATCCGCTTTCCATCGGTCTCCAGCGCGTCGTCCCAACGGGCGGTGTGCACCACCGGGCCGGCGAAGTCCGCCAGTCCGGGGATGTCGGGAACAAACGGGTGGTGCAGGACGCCGGTCGCGCAGATCAGAAAGTCGGCGACCAACTCTTCACCGGCAGCAGTGGTGACAACCCAGTGCCGACGCTCGTCCCATTGCGCGTCGGTCACCTCGGTGTCGAGCCGGATCAGCTCCGCCAGACCGAGTTGCTCGACGACGTCTCGGTGATAGCGCTGAATAGCCGTGCCGGTGGCCCAGGCATGCTGCCAGTCGGGTTTGGGCGCGAACCCGAATTGATAGATCTGCGAGGGTACGTCGCACCGCAGACCCGGATAGTGGTTCCAGTACCAGACCCCGCCGACGTCGGAGCCCTTCTCCAGCACGGTGATATCGGTGAAACCCTGCTCACGCAGGACGTGGGCGGTGGTGATACCCGCGACGCCCGCCCCGATGATGATGACGCGGGGCTCACGCCCGGTCACGACGCCGTCTCGTCATGATGTGTGCGGGCCTGTCGGTCCACCCGCTCGATGTAGGCACTGCGCGCAGCGGTGTCGATGGACGTCAAGGCCCGCCGGTCGTCGATCAGCCGCCGGGCCAGACTCTGCAGCCACTCGGGCACAAACGCCGTCATCGACCACGCCGGAGCCACCCAACGGGGCACCGACCGGCGAGCGGCACGTGTTCGCAGCACCGCCCAGATCGCCGCAGCCACATCATCCGCATCGACCGTGGGCATCCCGCCGCCCAGCGGGGCACCCGAGGTCAGCTCGGTCCGCACCGCCGAGGGCAGCACCGCCGACACCGCGACACCGGTTCCGGCGTACTCGCGCCGCGCGGACAGCGACGCGCCCAGGGCCGCGTATTTGCTCGCGTTGTAGGTGACCATGCCCGGCACCGGAATCATGCCGGCCATCGAGGCGACGTTGACGACATGTCCACGGCCACGTCGGGCCATGCCGGGCAACACCGCCTGCATACCGTTGAGCACGCCTCGGATGTTGACGTCCAGAATCAGGTCCCTGACCTGCTCTGTCTCGGCTTCGAACGCTCCAAGCGGCATAACCCCGGCGTTGTTGATCAGGATGTCCAGCGGGCCGCCGGCATCGGAGTCCGTCTCGATGCGCGCGAGCATGTCCCGCCAGGACGCCGCGCTGGTCACGTCGAGCCGGCCGCCGCAGACGCCGAGTTCGGCGGCGGTGTGCAGGCAGGCGTCTTCGTCGACGTCACCGATCCACACTCGTGCACCGTGAGCGGCGAGCAGCTTGGCGGTGGCCGCCCCGATCCCGCGGGCGCCCCCGGTGATCAGCACTCGGGCGTTGCCGACCGACTGCTTCTTCGGCATGGGCTAGTCGCGCAACGCCGCGACCGCGTCGACCAGCAACTGGCGCGCCCGGTCGGCGTCGACCATGCTCGGCGGCTGGCCGCGGACCGGTTGCGGGTTGGCCGTGACCTGCACCAGCGCACTGCCCAGGTAGGCGGTGAAGGTGTAGGACTCGCGGGACTGCTGCTGCCCGTCCTTGCCCGTGATCTCGATCTCCGAGTGTGAACCCACCGTCTTGGCGTGGTCGATCTTCGGGGCGTCCACGTCGTCGAGGTAACCGGTGAGCTTCCCGGCGTTGAACGAGACGTGCTTGCACTTCTCGGCGTCGGCATCGTCATACGGCAGGTCCTGGTCGGCCTGCATGGCGATCGCCACCAGCTGGTTGCCGTTGCCCAGGATCGAGACCATCGACATCTTGCCCCGGATGCCCTTCGGCGGCCGGCCGGTGTTGGCGGCGTACTCGGCGCAGTCAGAGGGATCGAACGTGACGCCGGGCGGCATCTTCTGCGGCCCGAGGATCTTCGGGTCGATGTCGTTGGGACCCTTGGTCTGGGTCTTGAAATCCGAGCCGAACGTCGACTGGACGTTGAACAGCTTGGTGGTGTCGACCGGCTTCTGGGATCCCCCACAGCCGGCCAGTGCTTGCGCACACACGAGGAAGCCAACCGAGGAGACAAGCAATGACTTGCGTACGGGCATCCAAGGAATCTACCAATGCCGATTCCCCGGCCGCGGGCGGTGGCCATCGGCGTTCGGGCGCGATCCGCGCCGATCCGCCGCCACTCTAGAAGCCCAGCCGCCCGAGCTGCTTGGGGTCGCGCTGCCAGTTCTTGGCCACCTTGACCCGCAGGTCGAGAAAGACCTTGGTACCCAACAGCTTCTCGATCTGAGTGCGCGCGGCCGTACCCACCTCGCGCAGCCGGGCGCCGCCGCGACCGATCACGATCCCCTTCTGGCTGTCGCGCTCCACGTACAGCAGCGCATATACCTCGATCAGGTCCTCGCGATCGTCGCGCGGGCGCACCTCCTCGATCACCACCGCCAGCGAATGCGGCAGTTCATCGCGCACCCCCTCCAGGGCGGCTTCCCGGATGAACTCGGCCATCAGGGTCTCTTCGGGCTCGTCGGTCAGTTCACCGTCCGGGTAGAAGGCGGGCCCCACGGGCAGCGCGGCGGCCAGCACGTTGATCAGCACGTCGACCTGCTCGCCGCTGATCGCCGATACCGGCACGATCTCGGCTTCCGGCGCCAGCTCGCCGACCGCCACCAGTTGCGCGGCCACCTTGTCGCGGGTGGTCTTGTCGATCTTGGTGACGACCACAACCAGCTTGGTTCTGGGTGCGACGACACGGATCTGCTCGATGATCCAGCGATCCCCCGGCCCGATGGCCTCGTCAGCGGGAATGCACAAGCCGATGACGTCGACCTCGGAATAGGTGTCTTTGACCAATTCGTTCAGCCGCTTGCCCAGCAGCGTCCGGGGACGGTGCAGGCCGGGGGTGTCGACCAGGATGATCTGGAAGTCATCGCGGTGCACAATGCCGCGGATGGTGTGCCGGGTGGTCTGCGGGCGGTTCGAGGTGATCGCCACCTTCGCACCCACCAGGGCGTTGGTGAGCGTCGATTTGCCGGTGTTTGGCCGGCCGACAAAACATACGAAGCCGGAATGGAACTCGGTCACGAGCCGCCTTTCGCCGAACGTGTTCTCAGCGTGAGATTTCGGATGCGTTGTCGCGCTGGGCGCACGTTCGACGCGCGCACAACGTGTGCGTCACTGCTCAACTGCGGCCTCCTCGCCGGTGGGTTCGACGGGGCTGACCAGAACCGTGCCGATCCGCACCCTCCCGCGGCTGTCGCGGCTGCCTTCGGCCCGCAGGCGCAGGCCGTGTGACACTACCTCGGCACCCGGCAGCGGAACGCGGCCCAGCTCCAGCGCGAGCAGCCCACCGACCGTGTCGACGTCGAGACCGGAGTCGAACTCCACCCCGTAGAGCTCCCCGACGTCTTCGATCGGCAGCCGCGCCGAGACCCGAAATCGGTTGCCGTCCAGCTCCTCCACCGGGGCGACTTCGCCCTGGTCGTACTCGTCGGCGATCTCGCCGACGATCTCCTCCAGAACGTCCTCGATGGTGACCAGACCCGCAATGGCGCCGTATTCGTCGACCAGCAGGGCCATGTGATAGCGACTGCGCTGCATGTCTTCCAGCAGCGCGTTGAGCGCCTTGGAATCGGGCATGAAGACCGCCGGGCGCATCACCTGCGCCACCGTGGTGTCCCGCCCTCCGGTGACCGAGTAATAGGTTTGCTGGACAAGGTCTTTCAGGTAGACGACACCGAGGATGTCGTCGACGTTCTCGCCGATCACCGGAATGCGGGAATGCCCGCTGCGCACCGCCAAAGACGTGGCCTGCCCGGCGGTCTTGTCATTTTCGATCCAGACCATCTCGGTGCGCGGCACCATCACCTCGCGGGCCGGGGTGTCGGCGAGCTCGAAGACCGACTGGATCATCCGGCGCTCGTCGGCCGCCACCACCCCGCGCTGCTGCGCCATGTCGACCACTTCGCGCAGCTCGATCTCGGAGGCGAACGGCCCGTTGCGGAACCCGCGCCCCGGGGTCAGCGCGTTACCCAACACCACCAGCACGCGGCTGATCGGGGCCAGCAACACCGACAAGACTTGCAGCGGAAGCGCTGCGGCCAGCGCGATCGAATAGGCGTTCTGCCGGCCCAGAGTCCGCGGCCCCACCCCGATCACCACGAAGCTGACCACCACCATGGCCGCCGCGGCCGCGAACAGTCCCCAGTCCAGGCCGAGCACCGCGCTCAGCAGATACACCAGCAGCGCGGTCGCGGTGACCTCGCAGGTGATCCGCAACAACACCACCAGGTTGATGTAGCGAGGACGTTCGGCCATCAGCTTGACCAACCAGACCGCACCGGGCCGTTTCGCCCGGACCAGTTCCTCCACCCGTGCCGGCGAGACGGTGCTGACCGCGGCGTCGATCGCCGCGAACAACCCACCCAGACCGATCAGCGCAATCACGCCGAGTAGCAGCGGTGTTCCGGTCACGATTCGTCGAAATACCTGGACTTGTCGAGGAGTCGGCGGTCCTTCTCGCTCTGGGTCTCGGCCCGGTAGGTCTCCACCTGGTCGGCGACCCACTCCTCGAGCAGGCGGCGCTGCAGGGCGAACATCTCTTTTTCTTCGTCCGGCTCGGCGTGGTCGTAGCCGAGCAGATGTAACACGCCGTGCACGGTGAGCAGCGCCAGCTCCTGGCCCAGGGAATGCCCGGCCGCCGCGGCCTGCTCGGCGGCGAACTCCGGGCACAATGCGATGTCGCCGAGCATCGATGGCCCGGGCTCGGGAGCGTCCGGGCGGCCGCCGGGCTCCAGCTCGTCCATCGGGAAGCTCATGACATCGGTGGGCCCGGGCAGGTCCATCCAGCGCATGTGCAGGTCGGCCATCGCGGCGGTATCCAGCAGCACCATCGACAGCTCGGCCCCTGGATTGACGTCCATCTTGGCCAGCACGAATTTGGCGACGCTGACCAGCTCGACCTCGGAGACGTCGAGACCGGATTCGTTGGAGACCTCAATGCTCATCGGCGTGACCTGCCTTGCGATGCGCGCCGCGACGCTCGGTTCATGGCCAGCCCCGGCTGGACCTGTTCGGATTCATGGCGGGCGTAGGCGTCGACGATCTCCGACACCAACCGGTGCCGCACGACGTCGACGCTGGTGAGCTCGGCGACGTAGATGTCGTCGATGTCGTCAAGGATGTCCACGGCGGCCCGCAACCCGGATCTCGCCCCGCCGGGCAGGTCGATCTGGGTGACGTCACCGGTGACCACGATCTTGGCGCCGAAGCCCAGCCGGGTCAGGAACATCTTCATCTGTTCGGCGGTGGTGTTCTGCGCCTCGTCGAGAATGATGAACGCGTCATTGAGGGTCCGGCCGCGCATGTAGGCCAGCGGCGCCACCTCGATGACACCGGAACTCATCAGCTTGGGGATCAGCTCCGGGTCCATCATGTCGTGCAGCGCGTCATACAGCGGGCGCAGATACGGGTCGATCTTCTCGCTCAGGGTGCCGGGCAAAAACCCCAGCCGCTCACCGGCTTCCACCGCCGGCCGGGTCAGGATGATGCGGGTGACCTGTTTGGTCTGCAGCGCTTTGACCGCCTTGGCCATCGCCAGATAGGTCTTGCCAGTGCCGGCCGGCCCGATACCGAAGACGATGGTGTGCGCATCGATGGCGTCGACGTAACGCTTCTGGTTGAGCGTCTTGGGCCGGATGGTCTTACCGCGCCGCGACAAGATGTCGAGGCTGAGGACTTCGGCGGGTGATTCGTTGCCGGTGCCCACCAACATCCCGACGCTGTGCCGCACCGTTTCGGGCGTCAGGGACTGCCCGCCGGCCACGATCGCCACCAGCTCGGAGAGCACCCGTTCGGCCAGGGCGACATCGGCCGGCGCTCCGGAGATGGTGACGGCATTGCCGCGCACATGCAGGTCGGCACTGAGCAGGCGTTCAATGGCGCGCAGGTTCTCATCTGCGGAACCCAGCAGGCCCACGACCAGGTCGGGTGGAATATCGACGCTGCTGCGAACCTGCGAGGCCGGCCCGGCAGCGGGGGTATCGCGGGGCGTCACGGGGTTTCCGATGCCTGCTTCCTGGGGGTTTGTGCCGTGGGTACGACGATGAGTCGGACGCTTGAGTCTACCGCCTACCGTCACCGATGAGCGGTTCGTTCAAGACGAGGCGGTGCCGCGCGCGCGAAACTGCCGGGTATGAGCGAGGAAACCTTCACCCCTGCCCTGGGCCGCCTGGCGCCGGCCCGGTTCTTCGACTACGTGGTGGCGCTGACGCGCGAGCGGCTGTGGCGAGGCCTGACCGTCATGCACCTGGCGCCGCGTCCCGGCGACACGATTCTCGACGTGGGTTGCGGCACCGGTTCGTTGGCGCTGCTGGCCGCTCGGGTGGAGCCGCAGGCGAACATCGTGGGCCTGGACCCCGATCCGGAGATCCTGGCGGTGGCGCGGCAAAAGGATGCGGAGTCCGAGTCAGCCGGCCGGGTCCGCTGGCTGACCGGGATGGGCGACGACCTGGTGGCATCGGTGGGCGCGGAATCGATGGACGGCGTGACGTCTTCTCTGGTACTGCACCAATGTCCGATGGACATCAAGCGCGCCATCCTCGCGTCGATGTTCGCGGTGCTGCGGCCGGGCGGGCGGCTGGTGATCGCCGACTTCGGGTTGCAACGGACGCCGCTGATGCGCCTGGCGTTTCGGTTCGTCCAGTTCGCCGACGGCAAGACCGATACCCAACCGAATGCCGATGGTGTTCTCCCGGAGCTGATTTCGGCCGCCGGCTTCACCGAGGTTCGCGAAGCCGACGTGGTGGCCACCATCAACGGAACGATCTCGATCTATACCGCCCGCAAACAGTGATCACACGAGGGCGTTCAGCACCACCGACGGCGTCAGGCCCATCATCTCCCGCATCTGGCGGGTGAAGTGGGCCTGATCGGCAAACCCCGCGGCAATGGCGGCGTCGGCCAACGGCATGCCCGACTGCAGGGCTTCGACGGCGCGACGCAGCCGCGACCAGACCCGCCAGCGGGCCAGCGGCATCCCCAGTTCCCGGCGCGCCAGCGCGCGCAGGCGCTGCGGCGAGAGGCCAATCTCGGCAGCCAGGCTCGGCATCGTGATGTTGCTGTCGGCCAGTAGGGCCAGCGCCGACACCAGGCGCGGATCCAGCTCCTCCGACTGGCCCCGGCAGGCGGCTGCGACATCGGGCTCGCGCAGCTCGCCCAGCTCGGGGGCTGCGGCGATCCCGGCGTCGTAGCGTTGCCGCAACCGATCGGCGAACAGGCAATGCGGCTCGATGAAGTAGGTGATCAGGTCGCGGATGGCCAGGATGCGGTGCGGCGCCATCGGTGACACCACCAGTGCGGCGGCCTGATGGCAGCTGCCGGAGAGATCCACCATCGTCACTTCGCCTCGCCCGGCCACCACGATCTGGAAGGCCCCGTGACGGTGAATCGGGCCGCCGCCGCCCACCGGGCCGCGATACACCGCGTAGCCGTCGCTGATGCTCAGCGACGGCACCGAGGCCGCCCGGCTATTCACTCCCCCAGCGCGGCGTCAGCACCCCGAGCGCGCCCAGCGCGACTGCCGCCGCGGTCGAGGTGCGCAGCACAGCAGGACCGAGCCGGGTGGCGACGGCACCAGCGCCGGTCAGCGCTGTCCGCTCCGCCTCGGTGATCCCGCCCTCGGGGCCCACCACCAGCGCCAATGCCGCGGCGGTGGGCTCCACCGCGTCGGCCAAGGCGACGCCGGCCGCGTCGTGCAGCATCAGCACGGTCGTGCCGGCGGCCACCTGGTCGCGCACCCACGACACCAGCTCGGCGTCGCTGAGCACCCCATCCACCGGCGGAATGTGGGCCCGGCGGGATTGCCCGGCGGCCGCTCGGGCCACCGCCTGCCAGCGCCGCAGTCCCTTATCGGCTCGCGGGCCGTCCCAGCGGGCCACGCACCGGTCGGCCTGCCACGCCATGAAAGCGTCGGCGCCGGCCTCGGTGGCCAGCTCGATCGCCAGCTCGGAACGCTCGGATTTGGGCAGCGCCTGCACCACGGTCACCGGTGGGGCCGGCGGCGCGAACTGGGAACGCTCCAGCACCCGGGCCCGCAGCCCACCGCGGTCGACCTCTTCGACCTGGCATTGCGCCACCAGCCCGGCGCCGTCACCGAGGGTCAGCTGCTCACCGGGCCGGATCCGGCGCACCGTCGCGGCATGGAACCCGGCGTCGCCACCGAGCACGGCCAGCGCACCCACCTCGGGCAGCGCGTCGACATAGAACAGGCCTGCCACCGCGGGCTCAGCGGCCGGTGAAGGTTTCGCGCAGTCGGCTGAACAGCCCGCCGCTGTTCTGCGTGTGCGCCGAGCGGACCTCGGCGATCTCGCGGTCGCGGTGCTGCTTGAACTTGCGCAGCAGGTCGGTGTCGTGGCTGTCGAGGCGCTCGGGAACCACCACCTCGATGTGAGCGTGCAGGTCACCGCGCACACCGGTCCGCACCTGCGGCATGCCGTGGCCGCGCAGCACGATGGTGGCCCCCGGTTGGGTGCCGGCCGGGATGGTGATGTCGGTGGCACCGTCGAGGATCGCGTCCACGGTCACGGTGGTGCCCAGCGCCGCGTCGACCATCGGCACCGAGATGTGGCAGTGCAGGTCGTCGGCGTCGCGGGCGAAGATGTCGTGAGGCTGCTCGTGCACCTCGACGTAGAGGTCACCGGCCGGTCCCCCACCCGGGCCGACCTCGCCCTGGGCCGCCAGCCGCACGCGCATGCCGTCGCCGACTCCAGCCGGGATCTTGACGCTGATCTCACGGCGCGAGCGCACCCGGCCGTCGCCACCGCACTGGTGGCACGGGTCCGGAATCACCTCTCCGACGCCGCGGCAGGTGGGGCAGGGCCGCGAGGTCATGACCTGGCCCAGCAGCGAGCGCTGCATGCTCTGCACCTCGCCGCGGCCATGGCAGGTGTCACACGTCATGGGGCGCGAGTCAGCGTGGGTTCCGCGGCCTTGGCAGCGGTCGCACAGCACCGCGGTGTCGACCGTGACGCGCTTGGTCACCCCGGTTGCGCACTCGGTGAGGTCCAGGCGCATGCGCAGCAACGAGTCCGAACCCGGCCGGACCCGTCCGATCGGGCCGCGCGAAGCTGCCCCGCCGCCGAAGAACGCTTCGAACACGTCCCCGAGGCCCCCAAAACCGCCACCGAAACCGCCACCGAAGCCGTTACCGCCGCCGCCGCTCTCCAACGGGTCGCCGCCGAGATCGACGACGCGGCGCTTCTCCGGGTCGGACAGCACCTCGTAGGCGGCGCTGATCTCCTTGAACTTGGCCTGCGCCGCCTCGTCGGGGTTGACGTCGGGGTGGTAGGTGCGCGCCAGCTTGCGATAGGCGCGCTTGAGCTCGGTGTCGGTCGCGTCCTTATCGACGCCCAACAAGCCGTAATAGTCGCGTGCCACGCCTAGCCCTTCCCAACTTCTGCCAGCCGGAGATTAGCGAGCCCCGAGCACTTCACCGATGTACATAGCAACAGCTGCAACACTGGCGATCGTTCCCGGATAGTCCATCCGGGTGGGACCCAGCACCCCCATGCCCCCGTAGACGGTGCCCAGCGACCCGTAAGCGGTGGACACCATCGAGGCGCCGGCCATCTCCTCAGCCTCGGTCTCGTGACCGATGCGCACCGTGACTTTACCGGCTTCCTGCTGCACGGCGAGCAGCCGCAGCACCACAACCTGCTCTTCGAGAACTTCCAGCACCGACCGCAGTGAACTGCCGAAGTCGGCGGCGTTGCGGGTCAGGTTGGCCGTGCCGCCGAGCAGCAGGCGCTCCTCGCGGTGCTCGACCAACGATTCCAGCAGCACGGTCGCCGAGCGACCCACCGCGTTGGCCAGGCCGGGCGACAGCCCGCTGCGCCCGTCGAGGTGCCCGGCGAGTTCGGCGACCGCGGTGGAGGCTGCCGAGATCCGCTTGCCCTCCAGCGCGGCGCCGAGCAGCTCCCGCAGCTGGCTGAGCTGATGCTCGTCGATCGGTTCGCCCAGTTCGACAATGCGCTGATCGACCCGGCCGGAGTCGGTGATGACCACCAGCAGCAGCCGCGCCGGGGTCAGCGCGATCACCTCGAGGTGGCGCACCGTCGACACCGACAGGGTCGGGTACTGCACGACGGCCACCTGGCGGGTCAGCTGCGCCAGGGTGCGCACCGCGCGGCGGAGCACGTCATCGAGATCGACACCGGAATCCAGGAAGGACAGAATCGCCCGGCGCTCCGCGGCCGACAGCGGCTTGACGTCGTCGATCCGGTCGACGAACTCCCGGTAGCCCTTCTCGGTGGGCACCCGCCCGGAACTGGTGTGCGGTTGGGCGATGTACCCCTCGGCCTCCAGCACGGCCATGTCGTTGCGGACGGTGGCCGGCGAAACCCCCAGGTTGTGCCGTTCGACCAGGGCTTTGGAGCCGATCGGCTCCTTGGTGGCAACGAAGTCCGCGACGATGGCACGCAGTACCTCGAGGCGGCGATCATCAGCCACGCCCACGGGTGCTCACCTCCTGCTTCGAACAGCTACGGCCGTCCTCGATTTTACGGTGAACCCGCCAACAGCCGGTGCTCGATGCCGTGCACGATGTCCCGCTCCCTGTCCCGCACCAAACAGGCGACGTCGACGAAGCGGGAGACCAGCGGCGACGGCTCGCCGTCGGTCCAGCCCACCGCGATGGCCGAGCCGGGCCAGTCGTCGATCGGCAGGAACCGGACCCCGCTCAACGGCATGAAGTGCGCGGCCGCCGCACCGGTGATGGCGATGGCCGCTCCGGCGGCCACCACCTGCGCCTCCTCGGTGATCGAATCGGAGCGCACCACGTGCACCTTCGTCGCAGCGGTCCGCGCCGCAGCCAGGCTCCAGAACGCGTGATGGGCCTGGTCGACGCTGGACGACTGGGTGATCGGGTCGTCGAGAAGGTCCCGCACCGACACCGACTTCCGTCTGGCGTGCCGGTGCGAGGTCGACACCATCGCGACGACGGGATCGACTGCCAGGATCTCGGTGCTGATGTTCGGCGTGCTCTGCGGCAGCCGCAGGAATGCCACATCGGTGGCCCGCGACGCCAACCCGGCCGACGGATCGCTGACCTGAAATTCCCGCATCTCGATGGTGACTTCGGGGTGACGTTCCCGGAACTCGGCGAGGATCGGTGCGGTCAGTTCGAGCGCGGCGCCCGGTACGTAGCCCAGCCGCAGCGTGCCCACCACCCCGCGCGCTGCCTGTTGGGCGGCGGCGGCCACACCGTCCAGTGCGGCCAAGACGGTGCGCGCTCCCTCCAGGAAGACCTCGCCGGCGGGCGTGAGCGCCACGTTGCGGGTGGTCCGTTCGAACAGCTTGACGCCGAGTTCGTCTTCGAGTTCTTTGATTTGGCGGCTCAGTGCCTGCTGCGCCAGGAAGACACGCGCTGCCGCCCGACTGAAGTGCAGTTCTTCAGCAGCCACCACGAAGTGGCGCAACTTTCGCGTGTTGATGTCTATGGTGCCCGATCTTAAAGCGTGTCGAACAACTTTGTTGGTTTGGTTTCCACGGCCCACCGACAACGCCGGTACCTGGTGACGACACGGCCCAGCTGCCACGTCAACACGAAGACTTCAAGGTCCAAATCGCCCTGCTACCCCGACTACCCCACCGCAGCCAGTCGTTCGACACTCCTGCAGGCCATTGCAAGCGCGTCGGAGCCGGCGAAGCGGGGCGCCGTAATGACTCCAGCAAGCGTGTCAGTACAGAACAGCCCGTCGAGACCGGTTCGATCGAGCCGCAGCGGTTAAACGAGGCTCGCCGGAGGCGAGGCGAAGCCGGGATCGCCGCATGAACCTAGCCCGTCGAGCGCAGCCACCGAGGTGGCTTTCAAGTCGACTCCTGATCGACCGAGTCTGCGCGCACCGGTGATCAGGGCGTCGACGACGCGGGCCGCCTCGAGGTAGCCCAGACCGTCCGGAGGATGCACGTTGGACACGCAGTTGCGTTCGGCGTCGGTGCGTCCCGGCCGCGGCTGGTGTGTCAGATACAGCCCGAGGCTGCTGGCCACCGACAATCCCGGTCGCTCACCGATCAGCACCACCACGGTCTGCACGCCCATCGCCTGGCCGATATGGTCGCCGAGCCCTACCCGGGCCCCGGTGGCGATCACCGGTGCGGCGATAGTGCGGTGAGCACCCACCACATCGGTCAGCGCGCGCAGTAACGCAACACCGTGTTCGGTCAGCGCCGCCGGGGACAGTCCGTCGCACAGCACGAAGCCCACCTGCGCTGTACTGCATGGGATTTCAGTCAAATCATCGGGCAGGCGACCAAGGTCGGGGCGCCGCAGATACTCCTCGCGACTGCTCGCTCGACTGGTCACCGCCACGGGCTCGCCGAGCCCTACGCCGGCCACCCTCTGGGCCAGCCGCCCGACGTCGAATGGTTGGCGCACCGCATCGCGGGCCAGGGCGTGCGCCGCCCGGAACTCCAGCACGCTGCGGGTCGGCTGGGCGTCGCCGGAACGCCCGAGCCCGATCCGCGCCTGGGTGTGGCGGCGCAGGTCCTGCCAGAGGTCCTGCGACTCAGTCGGTTTAGCGAGGCTCGACGAAGGAGAGGCGCAGCTGGAACCGCCGCAAGAACCCGGCGGTTCAGCGAGGCTCGACGAAGGAGAGCCGAAGCTGGGACCGCCGCAAGAACCCGGCGGCTTCGAATGCAAGGCGCTCATGCCGGTGCCGCCAGCGACCGCAACGGCGAGCGCTCCACCGCACTGGGCAGCACCCGGCCGGACTCATCGGCGATACCGATCCCCTGTAGCCAGGTCTCGAACTCGGGCGCGGGGCGCAGGCCCAACACTCGTCGCGCATAGAGCGCGTCGTGAAAGGACATGCTCTGGTAGCCCAGCATCACGTCGTCGGCTCCGGGGACGGTGATGACGAAGTTGCACCCGGCGACGCCGAGCAGCGTGAGCAGGGTGTCCACGTCGTCCTGATCGGCTTCGGCGTGGTTGGTGTAGCAGACGTCCACCCCCATCGGCAGCCCGAGCAGCTTGCCGCAGAAGTGGTCCTCGAGCCCGGCCCGAGCGATCTGTTTGCCGTCGTAGAGGTATTCGGGTCCGATGAACCCGACCACGGTGTTGACCAGCAGCGGTGAGAATTCGCGGGCCACCGCGTAGGCCCGGGTCTCCAGGGTCTGCTGATCGACCGGCCGGCCACCGCTGCCCAGGTGGGCGTGCGCGCTCAGCGCCGAACCCTGGCCGGTCTCGAAATACATGACGTTGTCCCCGACGGTCCCGCGCTGCAGCGACCGCCCGGCCTCGTTGGCGGTACGCAGCAGATCGAGGCTCACACCGAAGCTGCGGTTGGCGCCCTCGGTGCCGGCGATCGACTGGAACACCAGATCCACCGGGACGCCCCGCTCGATCAGCTCAATGGTCGTGGTCACGTGCGAGAGCACGCAGGACTGCGTCGGGATCTGGTAGCGCAGCCGGATGTCGTCGAGCAGGTAGAGCAGGTCGGCGGTGGCCTGCGGCGAGTCGGTGGCCGGGTTGATGCCGATCACCGCATCGCCGCATCCGTGCAGCAACCCATCGAGCGTGGCCGCGGCGACACCCCGGGGATCGTCGGTCGGATGGTTGGGCTGCAGCCGGGTGGCCAGGCGGCCCGGCAATCCCAGCGTGGTGCGAAACGCGCTGGTGACCCGTACCGATCGCGCCACCGCGATCAGGTCCTGGTTCCGCATAAGTTTGCTGACCGCGGCCACCATTTCGGGAGTCAGCCCGGGCCCGACTCGACGCAGGGTGTCGGCCGCTGTCGGCGTCGCCGCCACCTCCAGCAGCCAGTCCCGCAGACCACCGACGGTCAGATGGGACACCGCCCGGTAGCTCTCGCGGTCGTGGCGATCGATGATCAGCCGGGTGACCTCGTCGGTCTCGTAGGGCAACACCAGGTCATGCAGGAAAGTGTCCAGCTCGACGTCGGCCAGCGCCCATTGCGCCGCGGCTCGTTCGGCGTCGCTGGCGGCGGCGCAGCCGGCCAGTTCGTCGCCGGACCGGCGCGGGGTGGCCTTGGCCAGGAGGTCAATCAGCCCGTCGAACCGGTAGGTGGTGCCGGCCAGCGTCTGCGTGTACGTGGTCATCGCAGGCCCCTTCCCCTCAGCCGGGATTCCCTGATCGCATCGACGGCGGCACCCAGGTGCGGCAAGGAATTGCCGTTATGCCGATTTGAGTCGCGGGCGAAGAAAAACAACTCGCGCCCCCCATTTTTCCATACCGGCGACGCGATTCCCTAATTCGGTCATTTCGCCGGCGAACACGGAAAACCTCAACTCGGTGGTACTGTCCCCCGTTTGTGGGAATTGCAGCGGAATCCATCAATGACGATCTGACCCTGGCGCTGAGCCTGGCGGACGTGGCCGACGCCATGACGATGGACCGGTTCGGCGCACTGGACCTGCGGATCGACACAAAGCCGGACCTCACTCCGGTCACCGACGCCGACCGCGCGGTGGAGGTCGCGCTGCGTGACGTCCTGGCACGCGATCGGCCCGACGACGACGTGCTGGGCGAGGAGTTCGGCGGCAGTGCGATCTTCAGCGGCCGCCAGTGGGTCATCGATCCGATCGACGGCACCAAGAACTTCGTGCGCGGGGTGCCGGTGTGGGCCACGTTGATCGCCCTGCTCGACGACGGCGTGCCGCGCGTCGGTGCGATCAGCGCCCCCGCGCTGGGCAGGCGGTGGTGGGCCGGCGATGGCCTGGGCGCATTTGCCGCGGTCGGCGGGGCGGCGCCGAGGCGACTATCGGTCTCCGCGGTGGCAGACCTGGGCTCGGCGAGCCTGTCGTTCGCCGGACTCAAGCAGTGGGCGCACCTCGGACTGCGTCAGCGCTTCCTGGATCTGACCGACACCGTGTGGCGAACGCGCAGTTACGGCGATTTCTGGGCCCATTGCCTGCTCGCCGAGGGCGCGGTCGACATCGTTGTCGAGCCCTCGTTGTCACTGTGGGATATGGCGGCCCTGGACATCCTGGTCCGTGAGGCGGGTGGCACGTTCACCGACCTCAGCGGCACCGCCGGCCCGCACGGCGGCAGCGCGGTGGCTACCAACGCCCTGCTGCACTCAGCGGTGCTGGACAGCCTGGGCGTGGCCTAGCATCGCGCATTCCCCAACCAACACCCGATTAACAACAAAATCATGTCAATGTTGCCGTTTTTGGTGTTGGAATTCTCGCACGCGATTTGAGATTATCGGCCCACGGCCATTGAACAAATATCATGGCAATTCTTGCTACCCATCCGCAGCCGGCATTCGGACACGCAGGAGATCATGAATTCAGGCAATTCACTGCGGGCCCGCGGTGGGACGGTCGGCGTGATACCGACGGGGGCGGGCGGCACGTGATGTGACGCCGCGTCGGCCACCCGTGGTTAGCTCTGCTATTGCGCGTGCGAACAACAAGACGATGATCCCTCGGGGTTTGTGACCCGGGGGTCCTCAAGATGGAGGATCTGCTCTCACCATGTCCGACTTTCCCTACACGGACCGCTTCACCGTCAACCGCACGCTGCCCGAACAGGGCCGGCCGCGTGACGAAGTGCTCGCGGAGTTGCGTGAGATGGCGCAGGCTGAGGACCCCACCTGGGAAACCGGCAAGGTGTCCGGGACCATGTACTGCGGTGACCACGAGCACTACCGCTTTCTCGATGAGGCGTTCGGACTGTTCGCCCATGTGAACGTGCTGCAGCGCGACATATGCCCGTCGGCGACCAAGTTCGAGGGCGAAATCATCGCGATGGCACTGGATCTGATGCACGCCGAGGCCATCACCGACACCGAACCGGTCGGCATGGTCACCACCGGCGGCACCGGCAGCATCATCCACGCACTGCTGGCCTACCGCGAGCACGCCGCCAAGCACCGGGGCATCACCCGGCCGAATTTCATCAAGCCCGAAACCGGTCACCCGGCCTTCGACAAGGGCTGCCATCTGTTCGGCATCGAGATGCGCAGGGCGCCCATCGATCCGCAGACCACCCAGGTGGACGTCGACTGGGTGGCCAACAACATCGACGAGAACACCATCGCGATCATGGGCTCGGCCTGCAACTACGGCTACGGCACCGTCGACCCGATTCCTGAACTGGGGCAGCTCGCCCTGCAGCACGGAGTGGGCCTGCACGTCGATGGCTGTCTGGGCGGGTTCGTCCTGCCCTTCGCCCAGGAGCTGGGCTATGACGTCCCGCTGTTCGATTTCCGGGTTCCCGGGGTCACCAGTATCTCCGCGGACAACCACAAGTACGGCTACTCGTTGAAGGGCGCCTCCACCCTGCTGTTTCGCGACAAGGCCTACCGCAACGCGCAATACTTCTACCTGCCGGAGTGGTCCGGCGGCAAATACCACTCGCCGGGAATCGAGGGCTCCCGCTCGGGTGGGCTGATCGCCGCCGCGTGGGCGTCGATGGTGCAGCTGGGCAGGGAAGGCTACCGGGCCTACGCCAAGGCGATCCTCGAGACGGCATCGGCCATGCAGGATGCCGTGCGCAGCCACCCCGAGCTGATGATCCTGGGCTCACCAACGTTCTGCTTCAGCTTCCGCTCCGACGAATTCGACATCTACCACGTCGCTGACGCGATGAAGCCCAAGGGCTGGCGCTTCAACGGCCAGCAGTACCCCAACTCCATCCACATGGCCGTCACCCGGCCCCAGACCCAGCCCGGCGTGGCGGAGGCATTCGCCGCCGACCTCGACGACGCGGTCGAGTACGCCAAGAAGAAGACCGCTGCGGGCGAGGCGCCGGTCAGCGCTGCGGTCTATGGCGGTGTCCCCGGCGGGATGACCGATGAGGCGGCTCATTTCATCGAAGGGTTCATGGAACACATCCTCGACACCCAGCAGTCGCTGCCGCCCGTATGACCAGTTCGGACCGCGTCGTTCTGGCCGTTGACCTTGGCACTGGCGGCCCTAAAGTCGGTTTCGTGTCGTTGGACGGCGCCGTGCTGTGGTCGGACCTCACTGCCGTCTCGACCGAATACGGCCCGGGCGGTGCCGCCACCCAAGACGCGGGCCTGTGGTGGGAGATCATCCGCGACGCCACCAAACGCGGGCTGGCCGAGAGCGGGATACGCGGTGAGCGGGTAGCCGGGGTGTCGATCACCGGGCAGTGGGCCAGCACCATCCCGGTCGACGCCGAGGGACGTCCGGTGGGTCCGTGCGTGATGTGGATGGACACCCGCGGTGCGCCGTACAGCCGCAAGGTATTCGGCGGTCGGGTAGCCGGCTACCGACCACGGGTCCTGCTCAGCTGGCTCCGTCGCAACGGCGGCATCCCCTCGCCCAGCGGCGACGACCCGGTCGGGCACATGCTGCACCTGCAGCACGGCGACCCTGCGGTCTTCGCGGCCACCCGCTGGCTGCTGGAGCCGGTCGACTACCTCGGCATGCGTTTCACCGGACGAGCGGCGGCATCGCGGGCCTCGATGATGGGCAGCTGGCTCACCAACAACCGCAATCTGGACGTGCTCGACTACGACGATGTGCTGGTGCGCCTAGCCGGTGTCGACCGGGCGAAACTGCCCCCGCTGGTGCCGACCGGCTCCATCATCGGCCCGGTGGCTCCGTCGGTCGCCGCCGAACTCGGCATATCGCCTGCGGCCCAGGTGGTCACCGGCACCCCAGACCTGCACGCTGCTGCAGTGGGTTCCGGTGCGGTGCGCCAAGGTGAGCTGCATCTGACCATTTCCACCACGTCGTGGATCAGCTGTCCGGTGGCGTTCAAGAAGACCGATGCGTTCCACCAGCTGGCCACCGTCGCGGGCCTCGACCCGACGTCCTATCTGCTGGTCAACAACCAGGACACCGCCGGCCGCGCACTGCAATGGTTGCGCGACACCATGTTCGACGATCTGGACTACGACGCGCTGACCGCGCTGGCGGCGGGCGCACCGGCCGGCTCGAACGGGGTGATCTTCACGCCTTGGCTCAAAGGCGAGCACTCCCCCGTTGACGACCGCCGTGCCCGCGGCGGGTTCCACAACCTGTCACTGGCCACCACCCGCGCCGATCTGGTGCGCGCGGTGCTCGAGGGGGTCGCCTACAACAGCCGCTGGCTGCTCGAGTGCGTGAATCGGTTCACCCCCAACGGCGGACCGATCCGGATCGTGGGCGGCGGTGCGCGCTCGGACCTGTGGTGCCAGATCATCGCCGACGTCACCGGCCGTACCTGCGAGCGGGTGGCCGATCCGCTGAATGCGCAGTTGCGGGGCGCGGCGCTGTTCGCTGGGATCGGAATGGGCTACGTGCACCGCGACGAGCTACGCGATCTGATCCCGCTCGACGGCGTATTCGAGCCGGTAGCCGCCAATCACGAGGTGTACGACCGGCTCTTCGCCGAATTCCCCCGGCTCTACAAGGCCCAAAAGGGCATGTTCGGCCGCCTCAACCGCTGACCGACCCGTTCTGCGGGCTAGTGGGCCGCCATGATCTGCATCAGCTGGGTGGCCGAGTCGTGCGAAAGCACCCAACGACCCTGGTCGACGAGCTGCAGCGGGACGGTCTGCGGCGCAGGCATCTTGGGGCCCGAGACGGTGACGTTGGCCAGCCCCTGGCCCTCGCCGGTCTGCACCACATTGATCACGTCGAAGTTGTAGGGCAGTTCTCCGTCGCGGTAGGCCCTGCGCAGCTCGCTGTCGAGGCCGTGCCCCTCGTGCTGCGTGATGCCGTTCTCGACCAGATCGGCCTTCTCCTTGTAGCCGATGCCGGCGTCGCTGAGCCTGGTCAGCATGCCCGACACCTCACCGGTCGTGGGCAGCGGCACGCCGGACGGCGCCGGGGCGGGGGCCGGTACTGGCGGCGCGGGCTCCAGCGGGATGGGCGCACCGGCCACGGAGTCCTGCGGTGCGGCCGGCTCAGCGGAAGCCACACCTCCGCCGAACAACCCGGACACCCCGATCACAGCCAGCGCCGAAGCGCCGATCAGTAGAAGTCTTCCAGTCACGGTTCCCCCTCCGAATGACGGTTTCCGGAGCAAGGCTACCCCCGTTCGGCCGCCATGGCATCACGAAGACTCTTGGGCCGCAGATCGTTCCAGTGCTGCTCGACGTACTCCACACAGGCCGCGCGGTCGGCGCCCTGTTCACCTCCGTAGACCACTCGCCACCCGGCGGGAACATTGGCGAACGTCGGCCACAGGCTGTACTGCTCCTCGTCATTGACCAGCACGTAGAAGCTGCCGCTTTCGTCGTCAAAGGGATTGGTGCTCATCGGATCTCCTCGGTATCGGTGGCGCAGCAGAAAGGTGGGCGCCCAGCACCCGGTCGGACAGCAGTCCCAAACAGCTCAGGTTGGGAAAGCCAGGCCCCTGGGTGAGCCCGGCAAGGTTGGGCAGGAAAAGCTTCGGGGTGACGTGAGTGACGGCCAGATCGTGCCCGATCGCCTCGGCCAACCGGTCGCCGGAAAGCGGGCCGCCCAGGCCCAGCTCAAGCAGGTCCAAGGTGTCCTGGCCGAACAGCGACACGAACCACAGTGGGTCCGCGCCGGAGCCGTCGATGACCAGGTCGAAACCGTGCACGGTCTCGAAGTTCTCACCGCCGCGGTTGGTGCTCAGTGTCAGCCGGATTCGGCCGTCCCGGGCCACCGCATGCGCCACCCTTCCCCGCAGGTGACGGATCCGATCGTCGGCCAGCAGAGCATCCTGCACCCGGGCCGAGAACACCCCGCGGTCGGTGCGGGCCAACGCATCTCGCCGCTCGGCCAGGGTCAGCGCTGTCCAGTCGGTGGGATCGGAGAACAGCGCGTTCTCGAAGAATCCCTCCCCTCGGGTGAACAGCGTCACCTGCGGGGAGATCACGGTGATCGTCGAAACCCGGTGCCGGAACAGCTCATTGAGCATCGATGCGGCGGTCTCGCCGCCCCCGATGACGGCGACGCGCTCGGCGCTGATCCGGTCGGCCGCAGCCCGGTGCCAGAACTGCGCGATGGAGAGCACCAGCGGATTGCCAGGCAGGATCGACTTCTCGGCCTGGCCCGGACCGGTGATCATCACCGCGTCTGCGGCGACCTGGGTTTCGCGGGTGTGCAGCACCCAACCGGCGCCGTTCACCCCCAGCCGCTCCACCTCACCGGGGATCACGTTGAGCCGCACCGCATCGGCCACCCAGCGCAGGTACTGGCTCCACCGCAAGTGGGTGGGGGCCGGCCGGCCCCGGTCCACCCACTCAGCGAACTGGCCGGTGGCGATCAGATAGGACTGCCAGCCGTAGCGGGTCATTCGCTCGTCGAGTTCGGCGTTGCGGCCGGCCACCAGCGCCGAGCGGTACGGGAAGCCGACGTCCTTCTCCGGGCTGGTGCCCAGCCGATGCGCACCGTCGGTCCAGCCTCCGGCGGCGCGCCAGTTGGCGGCGACCTCGGTGCGTTCGACGGCGACCACGTCCGGGGCGGCGACGCCCATCTCGCGCAGCGCGGCGGCCTTAGCGGCCACCGCGACGGCCTTGGCCCCGGCGCCCACCACCGCAAGTGTGCTCATCGCAGTTCCTCCACCAGCTCGCCCAGGCTGTCGGTGAACAGCTCTTGCAATGCCGTGATCTCGGCGTCGCCGAGGATATCGGGCAACGTGCGCCATTGGGTCATCAGCGCCTGCCCCGCCCCGAGGTCGGCCACCGCGGCGAAGACGCTCAGCTCGTGGCGTACCGCCTGGCCGGGTTCGGGCACCGACGGCAGCCCGGCGATCAGGTCTGGAGCCACCGCCGGCCCGCCCCCGGCCCGATCGACCCGGCCCAGGTAGTTCAGCAACAGCTGGGGCCCCGGCTGAGCCGCCAGCAGGTCGGCGGTGTCGGCACGCAGATAGGCCAGCAGCCCGTAGTCGATTCCGCCGCCCGGGATGTCCGCCAGTGCGCGCGCCACCCCGGCCGGGTCTGCCTGGGCCACCCGCAGCGGATAGATCGCCGACAACAGTCCGGCGATGTCGGCGGTATCGACACCTGTCACAACCTCCTCGGCACGCCCGTGGGTCTCCAAGGCCAGCAGCGGCGTCGCGCCGGCCTGCCCGCGGCGGGCCCGCCAGGCAGTGACCATCCGCGCGGTCGCCGCAACCAGCAGGTCATGCATCGGAACCGGCAAGGCCAACAGCGCAGCGGTCAGCACCCGGTCGGCGACGGTCACCGACACCGTGAGATCGCCGGCGCGATCGCGTTCCGGGTCGACTCGCCGAGCACCCAGATCCGGGTCGTCGCCGGCCAGCTGGGCGGCCCAGAAGTCCACCGTGTCCAGGCTCTGCGCACGCTCGTGCAGTGCGCTCGCCCAGCGCCGGTAGCCGCTGCGCTCCGGCAGCGGATCCGCCCCGGCCAGCGCGGCGTGCAGTTCACCGAGGATCACCTGCCACGACACCGGGTCCAGTGCCAGTACGTGCCCGCACAGCATCAGCACTCCCGCGCCGTCGGGCTCGCGCAGCCACACCGCCTGCAGCATGACTCCGTTCGCCGGATCCAGGCTCTCCAACAGTCGGGTGCCGTGCTCGGTGACCACCGAAAGGTCGGCCGTACTGACCGCGACCTCGGTCAGGACGTCGACGGGCTCGGTCGGGTACAGCGTCAGCTCGGCCGGGTCGAGTCGGGTGTGCAGCAGCGGATGCGCGGCGACGATCGCGGCCAGGGCAGCCCGCAGCTGCTCGCCGTCGGTGTCGTCGGGCAGCCGGATCGCTTCGACCTGCCCCAATCGGCGTGGGCTGCCGTATTGGTAGAGCCAGCGGCCGGCCGGCAGCAGCGGAATCGGCCCGTCGGCCGCCTGCGCACCGTCGCGCTGCGCCGCCTCGTCGGCTTCGGCCACTTCGCGGTCCAAGGCCGCGGCCACGTCCCGAATCGTGTTGCAGCTCAAGATGGTCCGCGGACGCAACGGCAGGCCGCGCCGGCGGGCCGCCCGCACCATCGACAGCGCGACGATGCTGTCCAAACCCAGCTCACGCAGATCGTTCTCGACCCCCGGGGCTGAACCCTCGGCATTCTGTGGGCCCTCTGGGCCGGCGAACACCTCGGCCAGCAGTTCCACCAGGATCCGTTCGGTGTCGGTGTCCGGCTCTACCCCGCCGCCGAGCGGACCGGACTGCGCCAGCAGCGCCGCCAACTTCTCGGTGTCCAGTTTTCCGTTGGCGGTCAACGGCATCGATTCCACCGCGGTGATCCGGGCAGGTATCAGGTAGGACGGCAGCCGGGCGCCGATCTCGGCGCGAACCCGGGTGGTGTCCACCTGCGCGCCGGTGACAAAGCCGGCCAGTTGGGTTCCGGCCGGCCCCTGCACGGGCAGTACCGCGGCGGCGGTCACCCCGGCCGCCGCGATCAGGGCCGCCTCGACCTCGGCGATCTCGACCCGATAGCCGCGCACCTTGACCTGGTCGTCGGCCCGGCCGAGGTAGACCAGGCGGCCATCGGTCCGGCGCCGGACCAGGTCCCCGGTGCGATACATCCGGCCGCCGGTGCGAAACGGGTCGGCGACGTAGCGAGCCGCGGTCGCCCCGGCGCGACCCAGATAGCCACGGGTGACCTGGGCGCCAGCCAAGTACAGCTCGCCGGCCACCCCGTCAGGCACTTCGCGCAACACGGAGTCCAGTACGTGAGCGCTCATGCCCCGCACCGCTTCTCCGATCACCGGAACATCGGTGTCGGCGACGTCGGCGACGACGGCTTCCACCGTGGTCTCGGTGGGTCCGTAGCAGTTGTGGACCGCCGTCGAGGGCGCCGCACGCAGTCGTGCCCAGGTGTGCGGGGCGATCGCCTCCCCACCCAGCGCCAGCACGGTGAGGCGGTGGTCCGAGCCGGCATCAAGCAGGCCGGCGTCGAACAGCTGGGTGAACATCGACGGTGAGGTGTCGATCATGTCCAGCCGGTGCCGGCGGATACCGTCGATGATCGCCTCGGCATCACGCATCTCGTCGGCGGAGAACAGGTGCACGCACTGACCACCCAGCAGGCCGACCAGCGGCTGCCAGCTCGCGTCGAAACTCAGCGACCAGGCGTGCGCGACGCGCAGCGCCCGGCCCAGGCGGGCCACGGCGGGCGCGTACATGCGTTGCTGGTGGTCGGCAAAGTACGACGCCAGCGCACGGTGCGTGCCGACGACGCCCTTGGGTTCTCCGGTGGATCCCGAGGTGAAGATCACGTAGGCGGCCGAGTCGGGGTGGATCGCGGTCGGAGTCGCGATGTGCACAGCGTCTTCGGAACGCAACTCGGCCAGCAGTTCGACGGTCAGCGTCAGCTTCGGACCAGATTGGCGCAGAATCGATTCGATGCGCGCCTCGGGCAGGCTGATGTCGACGGGAACGTAGGCCGCCCCGGCCTGCAGCACCGCCAGGATCGCGATGACCGAATCCAGCGAGCGGGGCAGTGCTATCGCGACCCGGTCTTCGGGACCGATCCCCCGCCCGGCCAGCGCCCGCGCCAAACCGGCGGCTTCGGCCGCCAGCTCGGCGTAGGTCAGGCTGCGATCCTCGCCGGTAAGCGCCGGACTGTCCGGGTGCGCTGCGGCGGCCGCGGTGAACAGAGCGGGCACCGAGGTGGGCGGGTTCACGTCCACCGCCGGATCGGCGATGCGGGCCCGCTCGACGGGCAACAGCACGTCCAAATCGGCGATGCGGGGCCGCGCCGGGTCGGCCAGCTGGCGCAGCACCTGCAGCAGCCGCTGCCCAAGATCGGGAACCGATAACTCCCCCAGCGCATCTGGGATCGCTTCGAGCAGCACGGTAAGCCGACCGTCGCGGGGTGGATAGCTGACCAGGGTCAGCGGATAGTGCGTCAGACTTTCGACCGTGACCGGGATGAAGCGCACCCCATCGGGGGTGGTGACCCCCGCCGACGCCGAGCCGATGGGCGCATTCTCGAAGACCAGCAGGGTGTCGAACACCGCGTTGCCGCTGGCCCGCTGCACCGTCGACAGGCTCAGGTAGCCCAGGTCGCGCATGGCCGCGGTGTCGCGTTGCAGCGCTTGGCAGGTGGCGACCACCTCGGCGCGCGGCGGTGTCGACGCGGCCACCGGGACGGTGTTGATGAACAGGCCGACCATGGTTTCGACGCCGGTGAGCTGTTGTGGGCGACCCGACACCACCGCGCCGAACGCCATGTCGGTCCGGTCGGTGAGGCGGCCGAGCAGTACCGCCCAGGCGAACTGCAGCACGGTGTTCAGCGTCAGCCCATGCCGACGGGCCCACTCGGTCAGGCGCGCGGTGGCGTCGCTGTCCAGCGCTACCTCGTGGGTCTGCGGGACGGCGCTGCCCACCGTGGCTCGCTCACCACCGGCCAGCATGGTCGGGGCGCTGAGCGGGGCCAGGTAGTCGCGCCACCGCTGGGTCGCGGCGGCAGTGTCTTGGCTTGTCAGCCAGCCGATGTAGTCGCGGTAGGGGCGCGGCGGCGGCAGCGGGTCGACGCCGCCGGCGCGATAGATCGCCACCATTTCGTCGAAGAACACCGCCATCGACCATCCGTCGAGCAGTAGGTGGTGCACGGTGAGGATCAGCCGGTACCGCTCGGGGGCGGACTGGGCCAGCACGAAACGCAGCAACGGTCCGCGGGCCAAATCGAAGTTCGTGGTGCGCTCGATACGCGCGATCTCATCGAATTCAGTTGGCGCAGAATGGATCTCACGCCACGGAAGAGCTGCTGTCGCCGGGATGATCTGCACCGGGTGCGGCAGGTCGACGTCCCAGAATGACGCCCGCAGGTTTGCGTGGCGGACCAGCATCGCCTCGGCACTGCGTCGCAACAGCCCGGGGTCGACGGCGCCCTCGATATCGATGACGAACTGCACGGTGTAGACGTCGACACCGTCCACCCCGCCCCCGTCATCGGTGGCGAGCTTGGCCAGCGAGAACAATCCCTGCTGCAAAGGGGAGAGCGCCAGCACATCCTCGATCGCCGCAGGAGCCGCAGTGCTGTGCGCAGATGCAGTCTCGGTCACGGCGAATCACCCCATGCCGCAGTCAGATCGGCCAGTGCGTCACTGCTCAGACCCGAGACGCTCATCGGCTCAAACGCCGTGTCGGCGGCTGCTGGGGTGCCACCGGCCGCGGCCGCAGCGTCGACGGCGGCGGCCAGTTCGGCGAACGTGGGGTGCTCGAAGATCATCCGCGGGTCGACGTCCAGCCCCGCCGCGCGCGCCCGCGCGGCCAGCTGCACCGACAGGATGCTGTCGCCGCCGAGCTCGAAGAAGCCGTCGCTGCGCCCGATTGCCGCGACACCCAAGAGCTCGGCGCAGATTCCGACCAGGGTCTGTTCGGTGGCGGTGACCGGTGGGTCCGAAGCGCCGCGCGTGGCCACCGCCGGCTGCGGCAGCGCGGGCCGGTTCAGCTTCCCGGAGTCCGTCAACGGCATGGCCTCGAGCACCGTCAGCGATGACGGGACCATGTAGCCGGGCAGCGTTGCGGCCACGGCCGCACGCACCGACGCGATGAACTCCGCCGCGTCGGTGACCGGGGTCGCAGGTACCAGGTAGCCGGCCAGCGTGGTGACACCGCGCTGGTCCCAGGTACGGGCGGCGGCCGTCGCCACTCCCGGTGCGCCGCGCAACGCGGCCTCCACTTCGGCCAGCTCCACCCGGAAGCCACGCACCTTGACCTGGTGGTCGGTGCGGCCAACAAATTCGAGTACTCCGTCGACGGTCCAACGGGCCCGGTCACCACTGCGGTAGAGCCGGTCGCCCGCGGTCTTGGAGAACGGGTTGGCGACGAAGCGGGTCGAGGTCAGTCCCGGCCGCTTCCAGTAGCCGCGGACGATCTGCGGGCCCGCGTAGTAGACCTCGCCGACCACCCCGGGTGGCACCGGCTGCAGTGCGTCGTCGAGCAGGTAGGCCTGAGACCCGGGCGTGGGCCGGCCCAGTTTCGGTGTGGGCGGCTCCAGTTCACCGCGCACCACCGCACCGGAGGTTTCGGTGGCACCGAAGTTGTTGAGCAGTTGAGCGTTCGGATCCAGCGCCCCGCCCAGCCGGGCCAGCAGGTCCGCCGAGACGGGTTCACCGCTGCACACCAGCCTTCGCAGCCCGCGCACGGCCTCGGGTGCAGAGTCGACCAGCACCGAGATCAGGCTCGCCACCGCGGTCACCTGAGCCACCCGCTCGTCCACGATCAGCCGTGCCAGTGCTTCGGGATTACGGAACTCATCGTCGTCGGCCAGAATCAGCGTCGCTCCGGCGGCCAGGCCGGCCAGCATCTCCATGCCGCCTTCCAGGAACGTCATCGACGACTGGGCCAGGCGGATGTCGTCACCGCTGACCGGGTAGTGGGCGATCTGCCAGTTCAGGCGTGCGCTCATCGACCGGTGGGTACCGAGCACGCCCTTGGGCATGCCGGTGGATCCGGAGGTGAACACCAGATACATCGGGTCATCGGGGTGCGGCACCGGAAGATTCACCCCGGCAACGTCTCTGGTCAGCTCCTCCTGCACATCGGCGTCGTCCAGGCACAGCAGCGTGACACCGTCCCGTGCCGGAATCGCATCCCGGGTGGCAGCGCTGACCAGTATCACTTTCGGCGCGACGTCGTCGATCATGAACTCGAGTCGCTGGCTCGGATAGCTCGGGTCCAGCGGGAAGTAGCCGGCGCCGGCCTTCATGATGCCGACCAGCGCCACCGGCAGATCCAGGTCGCGGCGCACCGACAGACCCACCAGGGTTCCGGGTTCCACGCCGGCGGCGATCAACAGCTCGGCAAGCCGGTCGGAGCGGGAATGCAGCTGCGGATAGGTGAGCTCGGCTCCGGCGCATCGCACGGCGACGCTGTCGAAGCTGCGGCTGGGCGCCAGCACGTCGGCGATGGTTTGCGGATCGCCCGCGGGAATCTCGGCACCGCGGCTCCACCGCTGCAGGATGCGCTCGCGTTGCTCCTCGTCGACCAGGCTGATGTCGCGCAGCGCCCGTCCCGGATCGCCTGCCATGGTCGCCAGCACCCGGCCCAGCCAGTCGGCCAGTCGCGCCACGGTGGCGCGCTCGTAGAGGTCGGTGCGGTAGATCAGATGTCCGTCATAGCCTTCCCCGTCGGCCCCCTTGGTGGTGAACAGGTTCACCGACAAGTCGGCATGGGCGATGTCGAAGGTGGGCATCACCGTGCGGAAGACCAGGTCGCCGTCGGGTCCCGTGTCGATGACGTGGGTGACGTCGGCGGCCTCGCGGACGTGGACCACCACCTGGAACAGCGGGTTGCGCGACAGCGTCCGGACCGGGTTGAGCGCCTCCACCAGCCGGTCGAACGGCAGGTCGGCGTGGGCGTAGGCGCCCAGTGCGGCTTCCCGCGACCGGGTTACCACGTCGCGCAGTGTCGGGTTGCCGGACAACCGGTTTCGCAGCACCACGATGTTGACGAAGAACCCGACCAGGTTGTCCAGTGCGTTGTCGGTGCGTCCGGCGATCGGTACGCCGAGCGGGATGTCGTCGCCGCTGCCTGCCAGATGCATCAGCACCGCGACCGCGGACTGCACCACCATGAACTCGGTGGCGCCGGTCTCGCGGGCCAGCGCCGCCAGCCCGGCCCGCACCTGCGGGGGGACGCTGAATGCGACCGAGTCACCGGAGCCGTTCGCGGTGGCGGGGCGGGGAAAGTCCGGCCGCGGTCCGGTGTCGTCGGCCAGATCGGCCAGCTGCTCGATCCAATAGCGGCGTTGCGCCTCGATCAACCCGGACTCGTCACGCAGCAGTTCGCCCTGCCAATGCGCGAAGTCCGCGTACTGCAACGCCGGCGGCTCCCATGCCGGCGCGGAACCGGCGGCACGGGATCGGTAGGCGATCAGCAGGTCGGTGAAGAGCACCTCGACCGACCAGTGGTCGGCGGCGATGTGGTGCACCACCAGGGAAAGCACCCGTTCGTCGCCGGGCAGGTGCAGCAGTGCCGCCCGGATCGGCCAATCCCGTTCCAGGTCGAATGCGATAGCGCGCTGCTCGTCGAGCCGGGCTCGCGTCCACGCGGTGACGGCACCCGGATCGGTTTCGGGACACTGCAGTTCGGTCACCGGTACTGCCGCGGGCGCATTGATCACCTGATGCGGCAGACCGTCGATCTCGCGGAACGTGGTGCGCAGACTGTCGTGGCGGGCCACCATGTCACCGATCGCGGCGGTTAGCGCGGCGGTGTCGCAGGGCCCGGTGAGCCGGGCCGACAGCGGAATGTTGTCGCCGGTGGCATTCGGGTCCAGTCGGTAGGCGAACCAGGTTCGCAGCTGGGACGCCGAGACCGGGAGATTCCCGGAGCGCGGCACGGCGACCAGCGGCGGTCGCCCGGCCCCGTCGGGTTGCGCAGCCGGGGCCCGATCGATCGCGGCGGCCAGTCGGGCCACCGTGCTGGCCTCGAAGATCTCCCGGATGCCGATCTCCACCTCGCAACGGGCCCGGATCGCCGCAACCAGCTTGGTGGCCAGCAGCGAGTGACCGCCAAGGTCGAAGAACGAGTCGTCGGCACCCACCTTGTCACGGGAGAGCAGTTGGGCAAACAGTTGCGCCACCACGTGTTCGGTGTCGGTCTGCGGCTCCCGGTAGGGCGTGCTCTCGATCGGCTGCGGGTCGGGCAACGCAGCGCGGTCGATCTTGCCGTGCGCGGTGATCGGGATGTCGTCGACCACCACGTAGGCCGACGGCGCCATGTACTCCGGCAACGCCGCGGCCACCCGGGCCCGGATCCGCGGAATCTCGACGGTATCTTCCCCGGCGCCAGGGCCGGCGGGGGTCAGATAGGCGACCAGGCTGCGGCCCAACCCGGGAAGGTCCGAGACCACCACCACGCACTGGCCGACACTCGGATCCACCGAGATGGCCGAGGCCACCTCGCCTAGTTCGATCCGGAAACCACGGACCTTGACCTGGTCGTCGGCGCGGCCGATGAATTCCAGGTCGCCGGCAGCATTGCGGCGGGCCAGATCCCCGGTACGGTACAGCCGCTGGCCGGGCGTCCACGGGTCGGCGACGAACCGCTCGGCGGTCAGTCCGGGACGGTCGAAGTAGCCGCGAGCCACATGTGTTCCGCCGATGTAGATCTCGCCGATCACTCCGACCGGCACCGGCGCCAAGGCGTCGTCGAGCAGCCACATGGTGGTGTTGATGTTCGGGCTGCCGATCGGCGCGATCCGGTTGCCCTGGGGTCCTTCCACCTTGAATCGGGAAGAGTTCACCACGGTCTCGGTGGGGCCGTAGAAGTTATGCAGCAGGGCATCGAAGGTGGCGTGGAACTTGTCTGCGAGTTCGCCCGGCAACGGTTCTCCACCGATCGGGATGCGGCGCAGGGTGCGCCACTGATTCACGCCGGGCAGCGACAGGAACAGGCCCAGCAGGGACGGCACGAAGTGCATGGCGGTGACGCCTTCGCGCTGCAGCAGGTCGGTCAGGTAGCCGATGTCGCGAAGACCGTCCGGGCGTGGAATCACCAGCCGGGCACCGTTTCCCAGGGTGCCGAACAGTTCGCCTATCGACACGTCAAAGCTCGGCGAGGCGACCTGCAGCAGAACGTCGGTGTCGTCGATGCCGTACTCGCCGCCGAACCAGACCAGGTACTCGGTGATCGGGGCGTGGGAGACCTCGACACCCTTGGGCAACCCGGTCGAACCCGAGGTGTAGATGAGGTAGGCCAGATTCTCAGGCCGCAGCGGACGCACCCGCTCGGCGTCGGTCGGGTCGGTGTCGGGCCGGCCGGCCAGCTCGTCCGCTGTCAGCGGTTCACGCAGCACGATCGACGGACGGGCGTCACCGAGGATGAATTCGATACGGTCCGTCGGGTATTCGGGGTCGACAGGAACGTAGGCGGCGCCGGCTTTGGCGATACCCAAGGCGGTGACCACCAGATCCGTCGAGCGGCCGAACAGCACCGCGACCTTGTCCTCGGTGCCGATGCCGGCCGCGATCAGGTGGTGTGCGATTCGATTGGCGCGCGCGTTGATCTCGGCGTAGCTGTACTTGCCATGGTCGTCGACGACGGCGATGGCGTTCGGGGTGGCCGCGGCCCGGTCGGCCACCAGCGAGCCCAGGGTGGCCGGCGCCTGTGGAGGCGGGACGAAGTCGGGTCCGCGGGAAATCGCGTCCAGCCAGGCCCGATCGTCGTCGCCGAGGATGTCCAGCTCGCCGACGGTCGTCTGGGGCTGTGCCACGGCGGCGGACAGCAGCTGCACCAGGTGGCGCAGCAACTGCTCGACCAATCCCTCGTCGAGCACGTCGTGCAGGTATTCGGCCTCGATCAAAGCGCCGTCAGCGTCGGCCTCCACCATGATCCCCAGCGGCAGCTGGGCGACCTTGCCGCGGTAATCGGCCCGGGTGCAGGTGATTCCATCCGGCTGGAATCCGCCGCCCTGTGTCGAGCGGAAACCGAAACTGAGCCGGGTGAGTCGTTCCACTCCCCCGTGCCGGCGATCCGGGTTGAGTTCGCGCACCACCCGGTCGAGGTTGATGCCCTGGTGGCCGAATGCCCCCAGTGCGGCGTCTCGGGTCCGAGCCAGCAGTTCGCTGAAGCGGTCCGCGGCGACGACCCGGGCACGCAGCACCACGGTGTTGCCGAAGTAGCCGATGGCCCCTTCGGTGCCAGCAGTGCGATTGAGCACCGGTGAGGCGATGAGGAAGTCGTCGGTGGCGGTATAGCGCTGGATCAGAGCGGACAGCGCCGCGGCGATCACCATGTAGGGCGTAGCGCCGTTGCTGCGCGCCAGATCGGCGATGTCAGACATCAACCCGGCGGGCAGGGTGCGGGTGCACAATCCGGCGCGCAGCGTGCTGGGTATCGCCGAGCCATGTGGGCCGGGCAGCTCCAGGGGATCCGGCGGGTCCGCCAGCAGAGTGCGCCAGTACTTCAGCTCCGCTTCGTGGCCGGAGCCTGCCGGTGCGACCGGATGCGGTACGGGCGGGCGGGTGGCGAACTGTTCCGGGTCGGCATAGGCGGCCGTGAGGTCGGCGAAGAAGACCGCCCAGGAGTCGTCATCCCAGGCGATGTGGTGGGCTACCAGCAGCAGAATGTGTTCGTCTGGTGCAACCCGGATCAGGGTGAGCCGCAGCGGTGCATCGGTGTCCAGCCGGAACGGGGTGCCGAATTCTCGCTGAGCCAGTACTTCCAGCCGCAGCGCCCGGGCCTGTTCGGCAAGGTCGGACAGGTCGTGGGTGGCAAAGCCCGGCGTGACCTCGGCGATCACCGGGTGGGGTTCGCCCGCGTCGTCGACGGAATAGACGGTGCGCAGCACCGGGTGGCGCGCGGCAACAGCGGCCAGCGCGGCCTGCAGCCGGGCGCCGTCCAGCGGGCCGTTCAGCCGGTAGGAAACCGAAATGTTGGCCAGCGCGCCGTCCGGGTCAAGCGCCTGCACGAACCACATCCGGCGCTGTCCGTCACTCATGGTCAGCGGCCCAGACCCGTTGGTCGGCCCGGAATCCGGCTCCGATGCCGACGTGGCAGCCAGCCCGCGTTCGGCGAGTCGACGGCGCAACAGTTCCAGCCGCAGCTCGTTGGCGTCGGTCGCCTGGTCGACGGCGTCAGTCATGGGTGAACACAGTCCTTTCCGTAGCCGCGGCCGGCGCTGCGTCGTCACGCAGCGTCGCCGTCAGCTGGGCTCCAGTCATTCCGGCCAGCAGTGGACCGAGCGCCACACGCAGGCCGGTGGCCCGCCCCAAGCGCTTGCGCAGGTCCAGCGCAAGCAGTGAATCCAGGCCGAGATCGACCAAGGCCCGGTGCATGTCGATGTCGTCGGGGCCTTCCAAGCCGAGCACCGTCACCAGTTCGTCCGCCACCACCTCACCGATCGGGCGATCGGCCTGCCCCTCCACCGTTGCGGCGGTCAGCGATGCCTCGAACGGCGAGGGAACGCCCTGGCTGTCGAAGAACACCGCCAGTCGATCGAAATCGGCGGCCAGGATCGCCGGGTCGCCCGGCGCGGCAAGAAGTCCGGCGGTGATCGCGGCCTCCGGGGCCATCGGGGTGAGGCCCGTTCGGGCGATCCGGTCCTTCTCCTCGCCGCTGACCACAGCCACGCTGCGCCACAGTCCCCAGCGGATGGAGGTGGCGCCCAGGCCCTGGGCTCGCAGCCGTCCCACCAACGTGTCGACCATCCGGTTGGCCGCCGCGTAGAGCCCGTGTCCCGAGCCGCCCCACAGCGCCAGTACCGAGGAGCAGACCAGCACGCGTGCGTCGGCGTCCAGCGGCCAGTGCCGTGCCAGGTTGTCCAGTCCGATCACCTTGGCGCCAAACGCGTCCCGCACCGCCTCGGCCGTAATCTGCGATGCGGCCACAGCTTCTGCCGACGCCGTATGCACCAGCAGGCCGGCCGGAACGGGCCGGTACTGCGCGATGACCGCCGCTATCGCAGTGTCGTCGGTTATGTCGCAGCGGATCGCGGTGATACGCGCCCCGGTACGCGCACGCAGCGCATCCAACTGCGCGGCAATGGCATCGCTGGCCCCGCTGCGGCTGAGTAGGACGATGTCGCGGGCGCCGTGGTCGGCGCAGAACGTCGCGTAGGCCATTCCGATGGCACCGGTACCGCCGCTGATCACCACGTTCTCCGGGACCGTGGGCACCGTTGCCGCGGCCTTGGACTCGACAGACTCGACCAATCGGCGGGTCGCCAAGCGTCCGGCACGTACTGCCACCTCGGTGTCGGTCAGCCAGAGTGCGGCACCCACGGCACGCAGGTCCGCGGCAGTGGGCTGCACCGGCAGATCGAGGTGCGCGAATGTGTGGTCCGGGTAGTCGAATCCGGCGCTGCGGTGCAGCGCAGCCAACGCCGCGGCACCTGGGCTCGGTGCCGGATCACCATCGAGATACTCGGCGCCGCGGGTCACCAGCCATACCCGGCGGCAGTTCTGTCCGGGCAGAACGGCGGTTTGACCGACCGCGCTCTCGGCGAACTCGGTTGCTGCGGCGGTGATATCGACCGAGTCGGCGAGCGGAGCGACCAGAAGCAGGAACTCGGCGTCGGCCTGGTCCACCACTTCGGCATCCAGCGCCGCCGTGAGTTGCGCGGTCAGACCAGGCGATTGCCCGGAATAGTCGATGACGGCCACCCGCGTGGGCCGCCGCCCCGGCTCGGTCAACGGCAGCCAGCGTTCGGTCATGACCACCGGCATGCGGTGGCGGGGCGCGGACGTTTCCGTGCCTGCCCACAGCCGGTTGGTGTGCATCGGTGCGTGCGGGAAATGCCGCAGCAGCGCAGGAGCATCCGGCGCAAAGTCGCGCCAGCGGTAGCCGGGGTCGGCGATCGCCGCGGCTGCGATGTTGGTTGCCAGCGCCTCGCCGGACGGCTGGTCACGCTCGGTGCTGCCCAGCACTTGGGCGGGCCCGACCGAGTCCGCGAGCGCCACCAGCAGGGTCGGATGCGCCGACATCTCGATGAACGTCGTTACCCCGCGCGCCACCGCGGCTGCGGCGGCCAGGTCGAACCGCACCTGCCGGCGCAGATTGTCGAACCAGTACTGGCGGAACGTTGCCGCGAGCGGGATCGGACCGCCGTACACCGATCCGATGAATTCCACCGGGGCGCTGTGGAATTGAGCGTCTGGAAGCTTCCCGGTCAACTGGTCTCGCAGCGGCTCCAGGGCGCTGGTGTGCGCCGGATAGCGCACCGGCAGTTCGCGGGCAAAGACTCCGCGCCGGCCGGCGCACTCCAGAATGTGCTGTATCGCCGGTAATTCGCCGGAGACGACCACCGATTCGGGGCCGTTGACCACCGACAGCTCCAGCCACCCGGGGGTGGCGGCGATCATGTCGGCGGCGGCGTCGGCGTTCAGGGCGATCATCGCCATGCCGAACCGGACCGGTGCGTCGGCGGCCAGCAGGTCGGTCAGCTGTGCCCGTGCGGCGACCACCGCCACGGCGGCATCCAAATCCACCACGCCGGCGGTGTAGGCGGCGGCCAGCTCCCCCAGGCTGTGCCCGACGGTGATGTCGGGCAGCACGCCGAAGTGCCGCCAGGTGGCGGCCAGTGCCGCGGCGTGGGTGAACTGGGCGGCCTGCACCACCACCGGGTCGGCGTCATCGGTGCCGCGCAGGTAGCTCAGCGGCGAAGCGTGCCCGGCACGCAAGAAGGCGTCATGGCAGCGGTCCGCCTCGGCGCGGTAAGCCGCGAGGCCGAGCAGCTCGGCTCCCATGCCGGGCCACTGGTTCCCCTGGCCCGGGAACACGAAAGCGGTGCGAGCGGCCTCGGGTTGGTGCGACCGGGCCACCAGGGGGTGCTCGACGCCGCGGTAGACGGCATCCAGGCCGGCGACGAGCTCGGCGGTATCGCGGGCCCGGATCACCGCGCGATAGCGGCGCACCGACCGGGTGGCCCGCAGCGTCTGGGCGACCGCCTCGACCCCGGCGGAATGCGTGTGCAGGTAACGCGCCAGCGCCCCGGCCTCGGCAGCCACCAGGTCGCGGGCGTGTGCCGAGATCAGCACGGGGATCCGGCCGTCGGGCAGAGTGGTCGGGTGGCTGTTCAGCACGGCGCGACCTCGTCCACCCCGACGATCAGGTGCGCGTTGGTGCCGCTCATCCCGAACGCCGACACCGAACCGATCCGGCGGCCGTCGCTCGCCGGCCAGGCGGTGATGGTCTCGGCCAGCGTGATTGGGTGCCCATCCCAGTCGATGCCGTCGTGCCAGCCGTCGCGGACGTGCAGGGTGGCCGGGATCGCCTGGTGCTCGGCGGCCAGGAGCACCTTGGTCAACCCGAGTGCCCCGGCCGCGGCCTGGGTATGTCCGATGTTGGATTTGACCGAACCGAGCCGCGGGCCCGTATCGGCCGTCGTGTCGGTGCCGTAAACGCTGATCAGTGAACGCAGTTCCACGGGATCCCCGACCCGGGTTCCGGTTCCGTGGCCCTCGATCATCCCGACCTGGCTGGGGCGCACGCCGGCGTCGGCCAGGGCGTGGCGGAACAGTCGCTGCTGGGCCGCCTCACTGGGCGTGAGCAGGCCGGTGGTGTGGCCGTCCTGGTTGAGCCGGCTGGCCAGGATCTCGCCGTAGATGTGGCGGCGGTCGCGCAGCGCGGCCGATTTTCGTTGCAGCACAAAGATTCCGGCACCCTCGGCCCACACCGTTCCGGTGGCGGCGGCACTGTACGGCCGGCAATGGCCGTCATCGGAGAGCGCGTGCTGCTTGGAGAACTCGACGAAGAAGCCGGGCGAACCCATCACGCACACCCCGCCGGCTAGCGCCATGTCGGTGTCACCGGTCTGAATCGCCCGCACCGCAAGGTGCAACGCGGACAGCGCCGACGAACAGGAGGTGTCGACGGTGATCGCCGGGCCGGCCAGCCCCAGGGTGTAGGCGATCCGGCCGGAGATCACCGACAGTGCGGTGCCCGGCAGCAGATGACCGCTGTGCGCGCTGAACTGCGCCATGTCCGGGCCGTAGCCGGTGACCGACGCGCCCAGGTACACGCCGACGTCGTGGCCGGTGAGCTCGTCGGGATTGATGCCGGCATCTTCCAGGGCGCGCCAGGCCACCCGCAGCGCCACCCGCTGCTGCGGGTCCATAGCGACGGCCTCGCGTGGCGCGATACCGAAGAATCCGGGGTCGAATTCGGCGGCGCCGGAGAGGAATCCGCCCGCGTTGCAGATCGGCTTGAAGCCATCGCGGTGCGATCCCTCGATGAGTTCACGCACCGCCCAGTCCCGGTCCTCGGGGATGGCGCTCAGCGCCTCACGGCCGTCGGCCAGCAGCGACCAGTACTGTTCGGCCGTGTCGATCCCGCCGGGAGCCTCGACGCCGAGGCCGGTGATGACGACCGGGTCCTCGCGCCGATCATTCATCGGCGATGATCCGCTTCGCCAAGGTCTCGATGTGCTCGTAGTGGTAGAAGTGCCCGCCGTCGTAGAGCGACATCGCGCAGGCGCCGGTGGTGTGGTCGGCCCAGCGCTCCAGCAGGTCGGCTCCGACCCGGTCGTCGGAGCGGCCACCGAGCACCATGATGTCGGCGCTGATGGTCGCCTCGGGTGCGCACTGGTAGCGGTTGAACGCCAGGTAGTCCGAGCGCACCGGGGTCAACAGCAGGGTGAGGAATTCCTCGTCGGCCAGAATGCGCGGGTCGGTGCCGCCCAGTTGGGCGAGTTCGGCGCGCAGGTCGGCGTCACCGGTGGGCACCTTACGCAGGCCGGCCACCAGGCCGGGCGCGGGCGCGGCCGAAGCCCACAGCCGCTGGATCTCGATGCCGCGCTCTTCGGCGAGCCGGGCGAATTCGAACGCGACCAGCGATCCCATGCTGTGCCCGAACAGGCGCAGCGGCCCGAGCTGGTGCCAGGGCGCGGCGTCGAACAGGCTGCGGGCCAGTTCCGGCAGGGTTTCGGCGGCCGGTTCGCGGAAACGGTCGGCACGCTGCGGATATTGCATGACGTAGGTGTCGGCACCGGCGGCCAGGGCCAGCGCCAGGGGTCGGTAGTTGACCGCGGTTCCGCCGGCGTGCGGGAAGACCAAAGTGGGAGCGCCGGGACCGGGAAAGCGCCCGATCCAGGAGGGGAACTGCGCGACGGCCGAGGTGTCGTCGACGGCCATCCGATCCCCTCGCAAGTATTAGTAAAGGCTGCCCTAATTTCCCTGCGTTAGGTTACCCCTATAGGAGGCCTGCCGGAAATCCGGGCGCCTCTCGGCCGGTCCTGGACCCTCCGCTGCACCGAGCGTGCACTGAGCGCGTTTTTTGGCCCGTTTCCTCGCGCTGAATGCACGTTCGGTGAGGGCGGGGCCGCGCCGTGGGCCACACTCCCCTGATGGATGTCCGCACCACGATCGATACCTACCTGCGGGCCTGGACCCAACAGGACCCCGAGCTCATCGTCACGATCTTCACCGACGACGCCACCTACCACGAGCGGGTGCTGGGCGAACCCATCCGCAACCGAGCCGGGATCCGCGACTACTGGCAGCGCAAGGTCGTCGAGGGACAGGCCGATATCGACGCCCGATTGCTCAACCTCTACACCGCCACCGACGGCAGCACAGTGGTCGCCGAGTGGGAGGCGACCTTCGTCGACCGCGTCCAGAACGTGCGAAAACGGATGCGGGAAGTCGCCATCCTGGAATTCGCCGGCGATCAGATCGCCAGCCTGCGTGAGTACTGGGCCTCGGAGGTAGTCGGGTAAAGCCCTGGGTCAGAGATGGCTCGCCACGAAGCCCGCGGCCTGAGCGGGCATCGGCGACTGTGCATAGGACAGGTGCGGAGCGGAGAACATCTCGTCATGTGAGGGCAGCGCCAGGGCTCCCGGAGTGCAGATGGGATCGCCGTCGGCACACAGGTCGATCGCCTTGGCCCCGTACCAGGGGCTGATCTCGCTGATCGGCCCGCCCAGGTACCGGTCGGTGGGATTGCCGAACACCGCGACCGCGGCCACGTGCGCAGCTTCCTCCTCGGACAGCGTCGCGGCGGTGAAGCCCGCCACCGATGCCCGCGCAATGGTGATCAGATCGATGACCATCGCGCCTTGCGAATAGCCGCCGAGCACCAGCTTGGTCTTCGGACAGGTTGCAACCATGGATTGAACGTGGGCGTTCGCATCGCCGGCACCGGCGGACGCCGAGGGCGACCAGTCCTCGCCTGCCGGGTAATTGACCGCGTATACGCCGACCGAGCGCCCCCCGACCTGCGAGCGCAGTGCATCGATGAACTTCTGGCCGACTCCGCCGACACCGGGCGGTTCGGCGGTTCCCCGGGCAAAGGTCACCTCAATGTCGGGACAGCCGGCAGCCGAGGCGGAGGGGACGACCGGGGCGCCGGGCAGCGCAGCCAACGCCGCCACCACCGGAACACTGAGCAACAAGAGCGATCGGCGCGCTTTCATATCACCGATGCTGGCACACACCGACCACGCTCCACCAGCCCCTATCCCAGCGTTTACCTGCGTTTTTCAGCTATCTTCGGTCAGACGCTGGGTGCGCAATCGCAGCGCATTGCCGATCACGCTGATCGACGACAGGGACATGGCGGCCGCGGCGATCAGCGGTGACAGCAGCAGCCCGAACGCCGGGTAGAGGATTCCGGCGGCGATCGGAATGCCGACGGCGTTATAGGCGAACGCAAAGAAGAGGTTCTGCCGGATGTTGGCCACGGTCATCCGGGAGAGTTCGCGGGCGCGCACAATGCCGGTGAGTTCGCCATTGAGCAAGGTGACTCCAGCGCTTTCCATGGCCACATCGGTGCCGCCGCCCATGGCCAGCCCGACGTCGGCGGCAGCCAGCGCCGGAGCGTCGTTGACGCCGTCCCCGGCCATCGCCACCACCCGCCCGTCGGTGCGCAGCCTGGTGACGACATCGCTCTTCTGATCGGGCAGCACATCGGCCTCAATCCGGTCGATCCACAGGCGACGTCCGACGGCCTCGGCGGTCACCCGGTTGTCGCCGGTCAGCATGACGATGTCGATACCTGCACGGCGTAACGCGGCCAGCGCCGCCGGAGTCGTCGGCTTGACCGGGTCGGCGATGGCGAAGATGCCGGCCGCCCGGCCGTCGACGCCCAGATAGATGGCCGTGGCGCCATCCGACCGCAGCCGGTTGGCGTCGGCCTCCAACGAGCTGACGTCGATCCGCTGCGAGATGAGGAACTCGGCGTTGCCCGCCACGACACGGCGGCCCTCGACGACGCCGATCACGCCGCGACCGGCCGGTGCGTCGAAGCCGTCGACGGCGGGAACGACCAGGCCGCGGTCCGCCGCCGCCGCGACGATGGCTTGCGCCAGCGGGTGCTCGGAGGCCCGCTCGACACCTGCGGCCAGTCGAAGGATCTCGGCGGGATCGAAACCGGACGCAGCGACGATGTCCGTCACCGCGGGATGTCCTTCGGTCAACGTGCCGGTCTTGTCGACGACCAGGGTGTCGACCTTCTCCATGCGTTCCAGCGCCTCAGCGTTCTTGATCAACACGCCCAGCCTGGCTCCGCGGCCCACTCCGACCATGATCGACATCGGCGTGGCCAGCCCCAGCGCACAGGGACACGCGATGATCAACACCGTGACCGCGACGATCAGGGCGTGCGCCAGCTTGGGGTCGGGACCGAACAGTCCCCATACGATGAACGCGATCACCGCGACGACGATCACCGCGGGTACGAATACTCCGGCGACTCGGTCGGCGATCCGCTGGATCGGCGCTCGAGAGCGCTGCGCCTGCGCGACCATGGCCACTATCCGCGCCAGCATGGTGTCCCGGCCGATCTTTTCCGCGCGCATGACCAGCCCGCCGGACTGGTTGATGGTGCCGCCGATGACAGTGTCGCCGGCGGTTTTGGTGACCGGCATCGATTCGCCGGTCACTACCGACTCGTCGATCGTGGATCTGCCGTCCTCGACCGTGCCGTCGACCGGCACCCGCTCGCCGGGCCGCACCCGCAGCTGATCGCCGAGCTGCACGTCGTCGAGGCTGATCTCCTCGTCGGCACCATCCGAACGGATTCGCCGGGCAGTCTTGGGTGCCAGATTGAGCAGGGCCCTGATGGCGCCGGAGGTCTGCTCGCGCGCCCGCAGTTCCAGCACTTGGCCGAGTAACACCAAGACGGTGATGACGGCTGCCGCCTCGAAGTAGACGTCGACGGCGCCCATAGTCCGGAACGAGTCGGGGAAGACACCGGGCGCGACCGTGGCGACCACGCTGTACACCCAGGCCACGCCGGTGCCCATCGCGATGAGGGTGAACATGTTCAAGTGGCCGGTGCGCACCGAATCCCAGCCGCGGACAAAGAACGGCAATCCTGCCCACAACACCACGGGAGTGGCCAGCGCCAACTGGATCCAGGCCGATACCGACGAAGAGATGACGTCCGGCACCCAGCCGAACAGGTGGCCGCCCATGGCCAGCACGACCACTGGCAGTGCCAACGCGAGGCCCACCCAGAAGCGGCGGGTCATGTCGGCAAGTTCGTGGTTGGGACCTGCGTCAGCGGTGACCAGGACCGGTTCCAGCGCCATGCCGCAGATCGGGCATGACCCCGGGCCCGGCTGGCGAATCTCCGGGTGCATCGGGCAGGTGTATTCCGACGCCTCCGGCACGCCCGAAGGCTCGACGCCGGCGCCGCAGTGATCGTGCTCGTCGTGCCGCTCGCGGCCGGTCTGCGCTGTCATGCGCAGCAGCCCATCGAACCCCAGACCGATTGCTCGGCGTGAATTGCTATTTGTCGCAGCATTTTTTGTCCGGCATCTGCTTGTCCTTCGACATCTCCGGAGACATCTTGTGGTGAGACATTCCCGGACCCGACTTGTGCGAGCTACCGCCGTCGTGCTCGGACCCGTTGGGCGAAGGCGCATTCGGAGCATGCAACGCGGCGGCCGTTACCGGACTTAGCGTAACCGCCCCGGAGGCTCCAGCCCAGGCTCCGACGAAAAAGACTCCCGCCGTGACACCGACGAAGGCCATGGTGGCCGCGATGGCACGTCGGCGCTCGCGCACAATACGGCCGAGCCTGTGGACGATCCCCATTTCGACTCCTTTCGGCTGCCGTTTATACCCTAAGGGGGTATGGGTATATCGCGTTCGACTGTACAACGCCGGTAAGCCTGTCGCAACGGACTGCCGGCAGACCGTCGACGGCGTGCGAAAGCAACAGCGGGAAGTCGCCTTTCCGAAAACCGTCCGGCGCACCCATCGCCGGCCTCGGCGAAAGGTGGGCTTTGGAGGTCGCCGGCTGAATCGGCGACTCCCCTGGCTCACTCCTCGCCGATTGCCGCCAGCAGATCGGCAGCATCGAGCTGCGCCACTTCCAGGTAGATCTCGGCGACCGCATCCAACCGACCGGGATCAGTCTCAGCCGCAGCCAACCGAGAAGCCAGCCCCGCGACGGTTCGGGTGACGAAGATGTCGGCCACCACCGCGCGGGGGGCGTCCAGCCAGGTGCGGATGCGTGACACCGCGGCGGTGGCCAGCACCGAATCGCCGCCCAGGGCGAAGAAGTCGTCGTCAGCTCCGACTCGGGCGGCACCAAGCACCTCGGCGACGATCGCGGCCAGGGCACGCTGCAGCGGACCGGATGGCTCGCGGTAGCCGTCGCCGGCCGCCATTGCCGCGGCCAGCTCGGCCGTCACCGCCCGCCGGTCGATCTTTCCCGAAACGGTGTAGGGAACCGCCGAAACTAGTTGCAGCTGACGGGGAATCATGTGCTCGGGCAGCGATTCGGCCAGCGCGGCCTGCAATCCGGCGACGCTCACCGCGGGATCACCGGTGCGCACGGCGGCCGCCAACACCTCACGTCCACCGGGCTCGGTCAGAGCCACCACCACCGCCTCGGCGACCCCGGGCAGCCGACGCAGTGCGGATTCGACCTCCCCGAGTTCGATGCGATAGCCGCTGATTTTGACCCGGTGATCGGCGCGGCCGACGAATTCCAGTGTGCCGTCGGGCAGATAGCGGACCAGATCGCCGGTGCGATACCAGGTTCGGCCGTCGTACTCGACGAACTTCTCGGCGGTCAGGTCTGGCCGGCCGCGGTAGCCCGAGGCGATGCCGCGCCCAGCGACCCACAGTTCGCCGGCCACCCAGTCGGGGCGGTCGGCTCCGTCGGCGCCCACCACCCGGCAGGCGATGTTGGGCAGCGGGGTGCCGTAGGGCACCGCGGCCCAGTGCGCCGGCGGTTCCCCCTCGACCTCACACAGCGTGGCATGGATGGCGGTTTCGGTGGCCCCGCCCAGCCCGGCGAACCGCACCCCGGGTGCCACCGCGGCGAAGTGTCGCGCCAGTTCCGGGCGAACCCAGTCGCCTCCGGTCAATACCGCGCGCACCGACGACAGTTCGCCGCCGGTGGCGGCCAACATCTCCAGGGCGCCCGGCATCAGGTTGAGCACGCTGACCCGGTGGCGTGCCACCAGCTGCGCCCACACTTCGGGGCTGCGCCGGTCGGCTTCGTCGACCATCACGATGGCCGCACCGGCCCGCAGCATGGCGAAGACGTCGAGCACCGACATGTCGGCGTCCAGGGTCAGCAGCGCCAGGCTGCGGTCGCTCGGCGCGAATCCAAAACGGGTGCTGAGGGTTTCGATGGTGTTCATGGCGGCATCATGAGTGACCTCGACGCCCTTGGGCTCGCCGGTGGAGCCGGAGGTGAACACCACGTAGGCCAGCTCGGCCGGATCGGTGCGAACCGGGTCTACCACGCCGGGGTGCTGCAGGGCATCGGACACCGCCAGCACCGGAATCTTCAACGCCGGCACCGCTTCCCCGGTCACCAGCGCCAGCGCGGCACCGCCCAAGGCCAGGATCCGCTCTCTGCGCTCGGGCGGCTGATCGGCGGCAATCGGCAGATACACCGCGCCGGCGGCCAGGATGCCCAGCAGCGCCGGAATCTGCTCGGCGCCCTTGGGTCCCAGCAGGGCCACGGTGTCACCGGGTCGCACGCCGCGCTCCTGCAGCGCGGCGGCCACCGCCAACGCCTGATCGCGTAGCCGGCCGTAGCTCAGCTCCCCCGCCCCGTGCAGCAGCGCGACCGCCTCGGGATCGCGTTCTGCTTGACGAAAGAACCCGTCCTGCAGCGTTTCCCCGCTGGGTGCGGCGGTGCCCGCGTTCACCGACTCCCGCACTTGGGCCTGGTCGGCGGGCAACGCTGCCGGCGCGGGTTCTGCCCAGCCATCGCCGCCGGCCAGCCGGATCAGGTCGGCGATGTGGTGGGCGAACATGGCGTCGATCACGCCCGGTGCGAACATGTCCTCGCGGACGTCCCAGTTCACCAGGATCCCGCCGTCGAACTCGGTGACCTGGGCATCCAGCAGCACTTGCGGGCCCTGGGAGATGATCCAGACCGGGGTGCCGAACGCGCCGGTGACCCCATCGGCGAACAGTTCCCCGAGTCCCAGCGCGCTGGTGAACACCACCGGCGCCAGCACCTGTGTGCCGCGGTGGCGGCTCAGGTCACGCAGCACCGCCAAGCCGGGATAGTCGGCGTGTGCGGCGGCGGCGCGCATGGCGTCCTGCACCGCGTGTGCGCGCTGCGCGCCGGTGCTGGCTTGGCTCAAATCCACATCCAGCAGCAGTGACGAGGTGAAATCACCGACCAGCCGATCCACGTCGTCGTGCAACGGTTCCCGGCCGAACAGCGGCACATTGAGCAGGAAGCGTGGGCCGTCCGACCAACTGGCCAGGGTGTGGGAGAACGAAGCGGCCAAGGTCATGGCCGGCGTGACGCCGTGGGCACGGGCCGCAGCGAACAGCGCGTCGCGGGTGTCCGGGTCCAGCCGGTGCCACCGCCGGGTGCTGCGCCGCGGGTCAGCGGGGGCGCCCGCGGGCGGGGGCAGCTTGGGCGGGTCGGGCAGTTCGGGGATGCGCTGCGCCCACCACAGGCGGTGGTCCTCGTCGGGTTGTCGGTGGGCGGTGGCGTGACGGTACTGCCGGTAGGTATAGCCCAACTCCGGCAGCGACTCCCCGCGGTAGGCGGTGGCCAGATCCGCCATCAGAGTGCGGTAGCTCATCGCGTCGGCGGCCTGCATGTCCAGGTCGACGTGCAGACGCGCGGTCCCGTCCGGCAGCAACGACACCGTGAGCTCGAAGACCGCGTCGTCGAGTTGCTGATGCGATTTCGCCACCCGGGTGGCGTCCAGCCGCTGGGCCACCTCGGCGGCATCCAAGCCACGCAGGTCCTGCACCACGACGGGCAGTTCGGCATCGGGCCGGATGTGCTGGGTGCCGTCGGGTGAGAATTGCACCCGCAGCATTGGGTGGCGGGCGGCCAGCGCGGCCGCGGCGGCGGCCAGCCGATCCGCATCAATGCCGGACCCATCAAACTCCACATAGAGGTGCCCGGCCACCCCGCCGAGCGCGACGTCGTCGTCGCGTCCCACCCACATGGCGTGCTGCATGGGAGCCAGCGCAAACGGTGCGCAGGCATCGCTCGGGTCGTCCGTCGGCGCGGCGACCTGTGTGGGTTCGCCCCGGTCGCCCAGTAGGTCCTGCCACGCGGCGATGCGCGGGTCGGCGGCCAGCGCAGCGAAGTCGACGTCAATGCCCTGTTTGCGCCAGCGACCGGCCAGGCTCATCATCCGGATCGAGTCCAGGCCCTGTCCGACCAGGTCGGCCTCGGGATCGACGGCGCTGGCGTCGGCGCCGAGCAGGTCAGCGACCTGCGCGCGTATCTCGTCCGGCCCCACGGCGCCACTCCACCCTTCGTTAGGCTGCCCTAATTTCTCGAAGCTACTCTATCCAGGTTCGGTCTTCGGTAAGCCAGGGAGTACATATGCGCGGGTTCGTACCGTTTCCCGACGAGCGGGCGGCCGCCTACCGCGCGGCCGGCTACTGGAGCGGACGGCCGTTGGCATCGCTGCTCGACGACGCCGCCGCACGCTGGCCCGAGCGTCCGGCGGTGATCGATGGCGGCGCGACGCTGTCGTATGCGCAGTTGGATGCCGGCGCCGAACGCGCGGCGGCGGGTCTGCACCGGCTGGGTGTCAGTGCCGGTGACCGGGTGTTGCTGCAGTTGCCCAACAGTTGCGCGTTCGCGGTCACGCTGTTCGGGGTGCTGCGGGTGGGCGCCATTCCGGTGCTGTGCCTGCCCGGGCACCGTGCTGCCGAGATCGGGCATCTGGCGGCGGTCAGCGACGCGGTCGGGATCGTGATCCCTGACACCACTGCGGGATTCGACTATCCGGCGATGGCCGCCGAACTGGGATTGAGGCGACTCATCATCGATGAGGCCTCCGACGACTCCCCCGCGCCGCGATTCACCCCGGACCCAGGCGCGCCGGCACTGCTGCTGGTCTCCGGTGGGACCACCGGGATGCCCAAGCTGATCCCCCGCACCCACAACGACTACATCTACAACGCCACCGCCAGCGCGCAGCTGTGTGAGCTGACCGCTGACGACGTCTACCTGGCGGCGTTGCCGGCAGCCCACAATTTTCCGCTGGCCTGCCCGGGGCTGCTGGGCGCCATGTCCGTGGGGGCGGCCACCGTCTTCGGCGCCGACCCCAGCCCGGAGGCGGCGTTCGCCACCATCGCCCGTCACCGGGTGACCGTCACCGCGTTGGTGCCGGCGTTGGCCGCGTTGTGGGCGCAGGCCTGCGATTGGGAGCCGCAGAAGCCGACGACGCTGCGGTTGCTGCAGGTCGGCGGCGCCAAGCTGGCCGCGGGCGACGCCCACCGGATTCGGGAGGTGCTGACGCCGGGCCTGCAGCAGGTGTTCGGCATGGCCGAAGGGTTGCTCTGCTATACCCGGCCCGGCGACGCAGCCGAGTTGCTCGACACCACGCAGGGCCGGCCGTTGTGCGCCGACGACGAGTTGCGGGTGGTCGACGAGGACGGCGCAGAGGCATCCGAGGGTGAGCTGATGGTGCGCGGGCCCTACACCATCAACGGCTACTACAACGCTCCCGAGGCCAATGAGCGATCCTTCAGCCCGGATGGCTTCTACCGCAGCGGGGACCGGGTCCGTCGCCTGGCCAACGGCTACCTGGAGGTGACCGGGCGGATCAAGGACGTCATCGTCCGCGGCGGCGAGAACATCGCTGCCGACGAGTTGGAGACGCACCTGCTGGCGCATCCGGCGGTTAGATCGGCTGCCGCGGTCGGCCTTTCGGATCAATACTTGGGCGAAAAGGTTTGCGCTGCAGTGGTGTTCAACGGTGCACAGTTGACGCTGGCCGAGCTGAACCGACATCTCGACGAATGTGGGGTCGCCACCCACGTCCGGATCGATCAGCTGGCGACGCTACCGGCCCTACCTACTACGGCGGTCGGAAAAATCGACAAGAAGGCGTTGGTCCGCCAGCTCGGCTGAACCGAATTCGCGGGCCTACCCACGTTCGACGACGTTGTCGAACCCCGAGGTGCTCACCTCGGGGTTCCCGGAGCGATAGGTGATCCGGTTGTTCAGACCCGATGCCGTGACCTTGGGCGTGGAGTCGACGGTGATGACATTGCCGATGCCCGAGACCGTCAGACCGGCGCACTGGCCGGTGAGTTCCACCGTGTTGCTGACCCCGCTCACCGACACGTAGCGGCCGTCGCAGGCCAGGGTCTTGTTCTCCCCAGCCCCAGCGATGATGAGGGTGACACTGCTGTCGGGAGCCGGGACAGCAGGCGACGCTGCGACCGGTGGCGCCGGAACGGGCGGCGGTTCGGAGGGCAACGGTATCGGGGTGAAACCGCTGGGCGTGGTGGGCCGCCTAGGCTCGGAGCTGGTCACGTCATGGGAGACCAGGAACACTGCGACTGCGCCGGCGATCACCACTGCCGCGGCGATCACACTGACGACGATGGCGAGACCACGGCCGTTTCCTGACCGCGACGGCGCCTGCCCGTCGACGGCACCCGTCGGGGCGGTCAGTTCCACGGGGCGGGCGAAGCCCGACAGCGGACGCTCCAATTCCCGTATCCGGGCCTCGGGGTCATCGTCGGCGTTCACGCTCCGATGATCGCACTAAATCGATGGCGGTGGCCCGTTGCGCCCGGCTCCGCCGCGCTTGCGACCACCGCAAAATCGATGGCGAGTCGCTAGCCGGCGTGGATCTGCCACCCGGCGGCATCGTTCTGCTGTCGCCAGAACTCATCAAAACGTCCACCGGCTGCACGCAATTCGTCGATCGTGCCGTCCTCAATGACTCGGCCGTCGTCGATGAACAGCACTCGGTCGGCCTGGGAGATACTGGCCAGCCGGTGCGCGACGATCACCCGCGTGCGCGGGCGCAGCTCCGAGCTCAGCGCGGCGACGATCGCCGCCTCGTTCTCGGTGTCCAGCGCGCTGGTCGCCTCATCGACCAGCAGCACCGGTGCGGGTTTGAGCAGTGCCCGGGCGATGCTGACCCGTTGGCGCTCACCGCCGGACAGCGCCGCGCCGGCCTCTCCGACCCTGGTGTCACTGCCGTCCGGCAGGCGGGCGACCAGCTCGTCGACGCGGGCCAGTTCGGTGGCCCGTCCGAAAGCCTCCTGATCGGCGTCGGGGTCTCCGACCAGGACGTTGTCGCGGATCGTGCCGTCGAGTAGGTAGGGATGCTGGAACACCACGCTGGTGGCGGCCCGCCGTGACGGGGCGTCGAGCCCGGTGGCGTCCGCCCCGTCGAGCAACACCCGGCCGCCGGTGGGCTCATGCAGTCCGGCGATCAGGGACAAGATGGTGCTCTTGCCCGAACCGGAGGGCCCGACGATTGCCGTGGTGGTGCCGGCCTGCAGGGTGAAGCTGACTCGGTCGAGCACCGGTGGGCCCGCCGAGTCGTAGCCGAACGTGACGTCGTCGAACTCGATGCTTGGCGCGGCGGCACCCTCGGGTGCCTGGCCGGGGCCGACCGTCACCTCCGGCGCGGTGAGCACGGCGCGGATCCGCTCGAGGGAGGCCCGCGTCGACTCCAGCGCCGGCGCCAGCTCGCTGATGACGGTGAACGGTTCCAGGTAGCGGGCCGCCACCACGATCAACGCGATGGACTCGGGAACGCTCAGCGTGCCGGTCACGGTCAGCGCGGTGGTGCTGCCGGCCAGCAGGATCAGCGCGCCCTGGCTGGCCAGACTGAACAGCAGTTGCCCCGGAATCTGCATGAGCAGCAGCCGCATCGCCGCGCCATGCTGGGCGCTGAGCGCCTGCCCGACGGTGCTGCGCTCGGGTTCGACGCGCCGCGCCGCGCGCAGCGCCTGCTGGGTGCGGGCGAACTCGATGATCCGCTCGGTCAAGGCCGTGTTGGCGTCGCCGGCCGCGGCGTCCGCGCGGGCGCTGAGCCGGTTGGACGCCCACAGCGCCCCCAGTAGCAGCGGCACCCCGCCCAGGGCGGCCAGCCCCAGTTGCCAGGACACCCCGAGCAAGGCCAGTGCGATCGCTGGCGGCAACAGAATCGCGCTGATCAACGGGGTCAGCAGATTGACCACCAGGCTCACCAGTTCGGGGCCGGTGGCAGCGATCGCCTGTCGCGCGTCCGCGGTGTTCTCGGCGGTGAGCCAGCCCAACCGCACACCGGGTAGCCGGTCGGCCACGTCATGTTGGGTGTGATCGAGGACGGCGAAGCCCAGGTCGAATCCGATTCGGGCGCAGGCGAAGTCGATCAGCCAACCCGCGACGGTCGCCACGGTCAGCCAACCCAGCCAGAGCACCGCCCGGCTCGGGGTCTCGGAGAACAGTGCGCTCACCAGCGGAACCAGCAGCACGGTGCCCGCCGCCCGCACCGCCACCGACAGCAGCGTCAGCGCGGCGTAGCCGAACATCCGGCCGCGACGGTCGTGCGGGATCAGTTGGATCAGGGTCCGGATCATCGGCCCGCCTCCGCACCGACGGTGACCGCGGCGTGGCCGGTCTCCCACAGTTGCAGGTAGCGTCCCTGCGCGGCCAGCAGCTCGTCGTGGCTGCCCTGTTCGACGATGCTGCCGTGGTCGAGCACGACGATCTGATCGGCACCGGTGATCGTGTGCAGCCGGTGGGCGATCACCAACACGGTGCGATCCTGGGTCAATCTGTTCAGCGCCTGCTGCACCAGGTATTCCGATTCGGGATCGGCGAACGCGGTGGCCTCGTCCAGGATGAGGACGGGCGTGTCGGCGAGGATGGCGCGGGCGATGGTGAGCCGCTGCCGCTCCCCGCCGGAGAGCGCCGCGGCGGCACCCAGCACGGTGTCGTAGCCGTCGGGCAACCGCAGGATCCGATCATGGATCTGGGCTTCGCGTGCCGCGGCCTGCACCTGCTCGTCGGTGGCGTCCGGGACCGCCAGTGCGATGTTGTCACGCACAGTGCCGTGCACCAGCTGCGTCTCCTGCAGGACGAATCCCACCCGGCGATACAGCTCGTCGGCGGTCAACGACCGGATATCTTGTCCGTCAACCGATATCGATCCGGACTCGACGTCGTGGAACCGAGCCAGCAGCGCGGCCAGCGTCGACTTGCCCGAGCCCGACGGGCCGACCAGTGCGGTCACCGTGCCCGGCCGCAGTGTCAACGACACGTCGCGGATCACCGGGACACCGGGACGATAGCCGAAAGTGACCGTCTCGAAGCGCACGGTCCCAGCCGCGTCTACCGGTGCTGAATCACGCTGCTCGACGGCGAGTTCGGGCTCGTCCAAGGCGATCTGTAGCCGCCGGGCCGCCAGCATGCCGCCGCGTATACCGCCGACCCCCAGGCCGATGCCCAGCAGGCGGGCGCCGAAGGTGGTGCCCAGCAACACGAACGGCAGCAGGTTCACCGGGTTCATTCGGCCGGAGATGATCAGCGGGGTTCCGGTCAGCATGATCAGCCACAGGAAGGTCGACGGGCGGGTGACCAGATCCATCAGCGTCTTCTTGCCGATGAAAGGCCGCTGCCAGTCCACGAGAAAGTTGATGTACTCATCGAGGCGGCGACGGAACGTGGAGGCGGCAGCCCCGCCGAACACCCGGATCACCGGCTGACCCTCCAGGTAGGTGCCGGCTTCGCCGTTCATCCGCTCGGCCCAGCGTTGCGCCTGACTGATCTTGGGGCCGGACTGGGTCATCATCACCGACATCAGCACCATGTAGACCAGCACCGGTACGAACAGCACCAGCGCCACCCGCCAGTCCACCACGAACAGGTAGACCAGCACCGCGACCGGTGCTACCACGGCGGCGACGGCATCGGGGATGGCGTGGGTGACCAGATAGTGCAGGGACAGGGTGTCGTCGGCGACCAATTGCTTGATCGAGCCGGATCCGCGGGCGGTGAACCAGCCCAGCGGCACCCGTGACAGCTTGCTCAGCAGCCGAGTCCGCAGCGCGCTGGCGAAGCGGGCGTCGACGACGTGCAGCCACAGCGTCAGCCCCGCCCCCAGCAAGGTGCCCAGGCCCAGCAGCGAGAGCGCGGCAATTCCGACCGTCCACAGCGGTGACTCGTGGGCGCCGGCGACCAACAGTCGGGCCAGCTCCACCAGCAGCACGAACGGGGCCAACTGCAGCAGTGTGATCAGGGCCTGCAGGACACCGGAGATGATCAGCGGCACCTTCAGCGCGCCGAGCAGCCGGCCCGCGGCCTGGGCGCGCCACGCCCCCTTCGCGTTGACGGTGCGCTCACCCGGCGGTTCAGCGAGTCTCGGCGAAGGAGAGGCGAAGCTGGGACCGCCGCATGAACCGGGCACCTCACTCGCACCTGTGTCTGATGCCGGCGGAGTCGACGCGGGCTTAGCGGTGTCTTCCGGCCCGCGCTGGGTGCCCATGGCACGTCCGGCGGTCCAGTAGGCCTGCGCGTGAATCTCGGATTTGGGGAAACCGAACTCGTCGCGCAGCCGGGTCCGCAGCACCTTGAGAGTCGCGGCTTCCGGGGTGGCCCAGGCATACCAGTCCGACCAGTCCCGGGCCTCGATCGCCGCGGCCAGCGAGCTCGCGTCACGGCGCGGCACCCAGTGCACCCGCAGCCGGGGGTGCTCCCGCAGCGGGATCAGCAGATCGTCGTCGTCGTGCTGTTCGAGGTAGAGCTCGATCGGAACGTCGGGCGCGACGGTACCGATGATTCCGTTGATTCCCGGTATCGACGCCGAGTCCCCCATGAGTAGGTAGCCGGCGGGTTGCGAGTCGGCATCGGGCACCTCGAAGCGCGACGAGCCCATCAGCGACATCGCCGCGATCGTGGCCCCGGGCTCCACGGTGCGGGCCCAGCGGGTGGCCGGCCCGGCCGGTTCGTGCAGCACCATGTCGACCGCGAATCGTCCGGTCTCGGCGTCGCCCTCGGCGATCGTGTAGGCGCGCTGGAACTCGGTGTCCGATCCGTCCGGGTCCGGGAACCAGAACCGCAGCCAGGCACTGGGTTCAACGGCCGCGTCGGTGAACAGGGTCGGCGAATGCATCCAGACCCGGATGCAATGTGGGGCGATCCGGCTGGTCTCGAGCACCGTCACGGTGTGGTCGCGGGCACCGAAGCCCCGCAGAATCGCACCCTGCAACCCGCGCGCCATCACGGTCCTTTCGCCAACGGTGGCCCACCCCGCGGAGCCGATCTCGGCGCCCCGCCGCCAAGCCGAACCTAGGTTACCCTACCCTCACTTACTCGAATAGATGCTCGGGTAGGCTCACTGCTCGTTATGACTGACGCCGCAACCATCCTGCACCGCGAGCTGACAGACCTATCCGACGAGGTCCGCCGCGTCCCGCCACCCCCGATTCCGGTGCTGGCCGAGCCGTATGAGATCCGGGTTGCTGACCCGGACGCCGACGCCGAGATGATCTCCGAGTGGATGAACCGGCCGCATCTCGCGCAGACCTGGGAGTCCGCCTGGCCGTCGGAGCGCTGGCGCGCCTATCTGTCCGCCCAGGTCACCGGCAGCTATTCGCGGCCGTTGATCGTCAGCCGAAACGGACAAGACGGCGGCTATATCGAGATCTACCGGGCGGCAAAGGATTCCATCGCTAAGTACTATGCGGCCGACCCGCATGATCTGGGCATTCACGCCGCCGTCGCCGATACCACGGTGGTCAATCGTGGGTTCGCGGCAATCCTTTTGCCGCGCATCATGCGCTATGTCTTCGACCTCGAGCCGCAGTGCCGGCGGATGATGTTCGAACCCGAGTACCGCAACACGGCGATGCGCCGGCTGGCCGAATACGTCGGCGGCGTCTTCCTGGGCGAACACGACATGGGTTATCGCAAGATGGCGCTTTACGCGGTCTTGCGCTACCCCGACGACGACCCGCTGTCGAACAGCTCGGCGTAACCGTCGTAGTCGGGACGCATCCCGGCTGCCACCAGCTCCCAGAGCACCTCGTCGGTACCACCGCCGATGCGGGCCAGCTTCATGTCGCGCCACCAGCGCCCGAGCGGGGTCTCGTCGACCAGATAGCCGGTCCCGCCGAAGATGTGCATGCACTCGGCGATCACCTCTTCGCCCAGGCGCGCCGCGGTAACCTTCATCGCCGCGGAGGTCCGCAAGTCGAGCTTGCCCCCGGCGGCAAATCCGTTGAGCCCGTGGCGAAGCAGGTCGACGCGCGCCTGCAGGTCTGCCATCCGGAGCCGCAGCGCCTGATGCTCGAACAGGGTGGCACCGAATTGGGTGCGGTGCATCATCCGGGCGTGGGTGATACCGAGGACCTTCTGACTCGACGAGGCGACCTGCCCGGCAATCGACATGCGCTCATGCGCCAAGCCCCAAGAGATGGCAGCCAGCCCGGTACCCGGACGGGCGATCAGGGCGTCGGCGGGCACCCAGGTGTCGATGTCGACCGGGGCGGTGTCCAGCGGGCCCGCCCCGACCTTGCTGAACGGCTCGTGCACCTGCACCTGATCGGTCGGCACCGCGATCATCATGACGTTGCCGTGCCGGCTGTTCTCGTCGTGGTCCATGCTGCGCGCCAGCACCAGGATGTGGTCGGAGATGGGCGACAGCGACACGAATTTCTTGCGGCCGCGCACCTCGAAACCGTCACGCACGGAACGGGCTTCGGTCTGCACGCGCTGGAGATCCGATCCCCCGGACTCCTCCGACGCGCCGATACACAGCACCGCTTCGCCGCGGATGGCCCGCTGGCAGATGTCCTTCAGGTACTCGGAACGGCCGAAGCGGTGCAGAATCGAGATCGACGAATCCTGCAGGCTCACACCGACTCCGATGCCGGCAGACCCGAGCCGTCCCAGCGCGTAGGCCAGCTCCAGCAGTTTGGCGACATCGGTGGGCTGCGCCCCCGCCCACTTCTGGGTGAAGACTCCCGCCCGGCCCAGGTGTTCGATCAGCTTGCGGGGAAAGCGCCCGCTGTCCTCGGCTTCGGCCGTCCAATCCACGACCTGCTGGTCGAACACCTCGTTGAGCAAACCGCGGTAGGCGTCGATACCCGACTCCGCAATCACCTGAGTCACTTCAAAACCTCCATGTTGCGTTTGACCTCGAGTCGCCGCAGCTTCCCCGACGACGTCCGGGGCAGCGATCCCGGCGCCAGGAACACCACATCTGAGGGCACCACCCCGCACTGCGAGGCCACCCGGGAGATCAGGTCGGCACGCGCGCCGGCCTCGTCACGGCCACGGAACTCAGCGGCGATCACCAGTCCCGGGCGGAGTCCGTCGGTGCCGACCGCGACCACCGCGCCCTCGCGGACACCTCGCACCTCGGCGGCGACCCGCTCGATCTCGGTGGGAAACACGTTGCGCCCGGCGATCGAGATGATCTCCTTGGCCCGGCCACAGACCACCAGGCCGGCGTCGGTGAAGTAGCCGAGGTCGCCGGTGGCGAACCAGGCGTCCGGTCCCAGCGCCGGCTGGCCGAAGTAGCCCGACATCATCGAGGTTCCGCGGATCTCGATCTCGCCGACTTCGCGTTGCGGCAGCTCGTCGTGGCGCTCGGCCACCGGACTGATGCGGACCTGCATCCCCGGAATCGGCTCACCGAGCACCGCATGTCTGCGTACGGCCTGATCGTCTTCGCCCGCCGCGCCGATGAGTTCGTCATACTGCAGGCCGGCGCCTGGCCGTGGCGCGGTCACTGCGCAGGTGGCTTCGGCCAAACCGTACGACGGCATGAGAGCACCGGGGGCGAGGCCGAACTTGCCGAGTTCGGTGACGAAACGCTCCAACCCCGTGCAGTCGACCGGTTCGCCCCCGTTGATGGCGACCCGCAGCCGGCCCAGGTCCACTTCGGGGACTCGTCGGGCGTATTTGCCGATCACGCTGTAGGCGAAGTTGGGTGCGGCGGTCATGGTGGCCCGGCTGTCATGCAGCCAGCTGAGCCACCGGAACGGCGAGGCGGCGAACGCCGCGGTGGGCGCCAACCACTGTTCCGAGCCGGTCAGCGCGGCGCTGAGCAGGAAGGTCAGCCCCATGTCGTGATAGAGCGGCAGCCAGCTGCAGCCGACGTCGTTCGCCGGATCCACGCCGACGTGCGTGCTCAATCCGGAAACGTTCGCCAGCACCGCGGCCGGCGACAGCTGGGCGGTGCGCGGGCTACCGGTGGACCCAGCGGTGCCCTGCAATACCGCGGGCACATCGGCGCCCGAGGTGACCGGGTTGACCGAGCGATCTGTGCCGGCGGCGGCGGCAACGTCCGCCACCGCCAGGCTGCGACCGATCGCCTCGGAGCGCAGCAACTCCAATACCGATCCGTGGCTCAGCACGGTGCGGACCCCAATGCCGTGGAAGCGATCCAGTGTCGCCTGTGCCCATTGCTGGGGATCGGCACCGCGGACCGGTCCGGGCAAGATCGAGATGCTGCGGCCGGCCAACCAGGCGCCCTGAATCGCCGCGATCAGGTCTGCGGTCGGCTCACCGACCAGCCCGACAGCCCCGTCGTCGTCGCCGTCAAGGATCCGGGCGGCCACGCTTTCGGCCCGAGCGTGCACCTGCTGCCACGGGTGGCGATCCCATGCTCCGGCGTCGGAGTCAAAGACCACCAGATCGTGTTCCGACCCGGTCATCGCCCGGGTCAGGGCGCCGGCCAGCACGCTCACGCGTCGGCAGGGGCTTTCGCCCGAATGGCGGCCTCAAGGTCCCCGACCGTGTCACAGTTCAACAGGTCTTCCTCAGACAGCGCGACACCCAGACGATCCTCAATGGCGACCATGCCGATGGCGAAGGCCACCGAGTCGAGTCCGACGTCATCCACCAGCCGCGACTCCGGAGTCACGCGGTTGAGATCGACCTGCAGGTCGTCTCGCAAGATCTCGCGCAGCGCGGCGTTGATGGCATCGGGGGATGAAGCGCTCATGCCCAGGGACGCTACACCAAACCGCGAACTAAGGTTAGCTTGCCCTATCTTGTGACTCCCGACACTTAGGGTAAGGCAAGGCTTGCCTGATGTTTGCTCTTATGGTTAACGTTGCCCTGCGTTCTACATAGACAGGAACCTCACATCAGATGAGGTCACGATAAGGAGAAGCAATGCAGCTCGCCCTGGCCGCCGGTTCGACCGACCGCGGCACCGTATCTAACGCGCGCGCCACGGGCCTGCTGGCCGCGGGCGTCGCCCTGGCCGGCGCCGGCGTGATCGCCGTCAACCCGATCGTCCCGATGATCAGCGCGGCCGCCCAGCAGACCGCGGTCGAGCTCACCGCCACCACTGGCGAAAACCTCGACCACATCATGGACCTGCTCACGGGCCCGAACCCGGTCTTCACGGCCCTCGGTGAGCTGGGCAGCTACTACGGCGAGACCACCAGCAACAGCTTCAACGGCGTGCTGGATGGCCTCGAGGTCATGTGGTCCGGCGGAGGCCGGGTCATCGGCCTGGAGACCCTGCTCCCGCAGGTCGCTGAGTTCCTCCAGCAGGGCGACTTCCTCAACGCCTGGAACCTGCTCAACAACGACATGCTGTACAACTTGAACGGGATCTTCCAGCCGCTCTTCGACCACACTGTGCGTGGCACCGGCGAGTTCGTACCCGGCGTGATGGGCATCGGCGCGGACCTGACCAATGTTTGGGCGGCCGTGCAGGAAATCTTCGGCGACTTCAACTTCTGGAAGACCACCGCCAAGTACTTCATCGAACCGCTTACCGGTTTCGCGTTCGCGCTGTCGGAGAACCTGACCGGCGTGCCGGACGGTGTGGAGCACACGTTGCAGGACCCGTTCGACGCACTGCTCAACGGTTACATCACCTGGGACTCCGAGACCGGCGAAGACACCGGCCAGTGGTGGGGCCTGCTTACCGAGAACGGCACCTTGTCGTACTTCCTCGACTTCCTGCCGGGCAAGTTCGCCGACGCGTTGACCTCGACCATCCCGGTGCCCGAGGTGGACGTCGACCCGGGCGACGCGGCTGCCGCTGCCAGCCTGCTCGACTTCGGCTGGCTCGACAGCCTGTTCAACTAGCAGTACCGCACCACCTGTCTCGCGCGAGCGCTGGCGATCCCAGCGCTCGCGCGGCAGCAGAGCCGGGTTCGGGCCGCCACGCGCCCGAGCCCGGCTCTAAACATTGCCATTGACTAATGGCACCATTGACTGTTGACTCAGTCACATGATCCTTGGCCGATCGCCCAAACGCAGCCACGGGGCCTCCGCCGTCGTGACCGGCGCCGGAAGCGGCATCGGAGCCGCCTTCGCCATCGAACTCGCCCGCCGCGGCAGCGCCGTGGTCTGCAGCGATATCGACGATGACGCCGCCCAGGGCACCGCCGCGGCCATCACCGGCGCGGGCGGCCGCGCCACCACCGTGCACTGCGACGTCTCGCGGCTCGACGAGGTCACCGCGCTAGCCGAGGCCGCACAGTCCTGGTTCGGCCACGCCCCCACCCTGGTGATCAACAACGCCGGCGTCGGAGCCGGCGGGCAACCGATCGGCGAGATGCCGATGGATGACTGGAACTGGACGCTGGGCATCAACCTGTGGGGCCCCATCCACGGCTGCCACGTCTTCACCCCGATCCTTCGGGAGGCAGTACCCGATCAGCCTCGCGGCATCATCAACGTCGCCTCCGCCGCATCGTTCGGCGCCGCCCCGGAAATGGCGGCCTACAACGTCAGCAAGGCGGGCGTGCTCTCGCTGTCGGAGACCTTGGCGGCCGAGCTGTCCGGTACCGGCATCGGTGTCACCGTGCTGTGCCCGACGTTCGTCAAGACCAACATCGTCGAATCCGGCCGGATCACCGCCCAATCCAGCGAGGCGGCGAACCTGCTGATGCGCTGGACCGGGCTCTCCGCTGGGCGCGTTGCCCGCGACTGCCTGGACACCCACGACCGCGGCGGGCTGTACTGCATGCCGCAACTGGACGCCAAGATCGGTTGGAACATCAAACGTTTCGCACCGGAGACATTCACCCGAACCATCGGACTGGCATTCCGTGCCAGTGCGGCATTCCCAGGTAGGTCCGACTAAAGGAGATCACGATGGCTCTCGACATGGACGTCATGCTCACCAAGATCAAGGATCGGCAATGGGCGCTGGCCGATATCGACTGGGACGCACCGGGAGCCGAGCTGATCCGTCCCGAGATGGCGCCGAAGCTCAAGAAGTTCATGGCCGACCTGTGCTGGATCGAGAACATCGGCGCCCGCGGCTTTGCGGCCATGGCACGCAAGGCGCCCACCGCAACGCTGGCCGAGATCTACCGCTACTTTCATGCCGAGGAGCAACGCCACGCCAACGCCGAACTGGCGCTGATGAAGCGCTGGGGCATGCTCGAAGACGGCGAGATGCCCGAGCCCAATGTGAATATCCGGTTGGCGATGCAATGGCTCGACGACTACTCCGACGACCTGCCGCTGTCGGTGCTGGGCACGGTGATCCCGATGCTGGAAGTGGCACTTGACGGCGCCCTGCTCAAGTTTCTGCTCGACGAGGTCGATGACCCGGTCTGTCATCAGGTGTTCGAGAAGATCAACAACGACGAATCCCGGCACATCGCCGTTGATTTCGAGGTGCTGGAGCTGATCGGCCACGCCGACGCCCGCAGGCTGGCCATCGAGTTCGTCGGCACCGTAGCCTCCCCCTCACTGATCGTCGGCGCGCTGATCTCGGTCCCGCTGCTCAACCGGATTCGCAACGAGGTCATCGGCATGGGACTGGATCCCCAGCGGCTCTACGCGGCGCTGATGCGTTTTACGCAGTTCGGCGAACGAGGCGAACACACCCGGCGGGTGCCGGCCTACCAGGTGATCAAGCGCTACTCGGGCTGGATGGCCAACCCGGACAGCCCCTATCACCTGCTGGCCAACCCGGCGGTGTGGCTCTCCGGCTTGTACCCCAAACGACTGCTCAAGCCCATCCCGAGCTGGTTCAAAGAGCTCACCCACGAACCGGCGGCCTGACATGGCGCGCGCGCACATCTACCAGACGCTGATCGTGGGCGCCGGGTTCACCGGGATCGGCGCGGCGATCAAGCTGGCGGAGGCCGGCCTCGCCGGACCCGACGAGATCGTCATCCTGGAGCGCAGCGACCGGGTCGGCGGCACCTGGCGCGACACCCGCTATCCCGGTGCGGCGTGCGATATTCCGTCGCTGCTGTATTCCTTCTCGTTCGTCACCAACCCCGCGTGGTCGAGGGCCTACCCCTCGGCCAGTGAGATCTGTGCGCACATCGAGGACATGGTCGACCGGTTCGACCTGCGCCGCCACATCCGGTTCGGCACCGAGGTCACCGGACTGACTTTCGATGAGGGCGACGGCGTGTGGACGGTGTCGGCCGGGCGCACGAAGTTTCGGGCCCGCACCGTGGTGCTGGCATCCGGGCCGCTGCCGGATTCCAGCCTCCCGGCCCTGCGCGGTCTGAAGAGCTACACCGGCCACAAGATCCACAGCGCACGCTGGGATCACGACTACGACTTCACCGGCAAGCGGGTTGCGGTCATCGGCACCGGCGCCAGTGCGGTGCAGATCATCCCGGAGCTGGTCGAACAAGCTGGATTCGTCAAGGTCTTTCAGCGCACTCCGGGCTGGGTGATCCCCCGCCTGGACATGGCCATGCCGGCCGCGGTCCAGGATCTGTTCGCCAAAGTCCCTGCCGCCCAGCAGCTTGCCCGCCAGGCGCTGTTCTGGGGGCACGAGGCTAGCGCCACCGCACTGGTGTGGAACACTCCGCTCACCGGCCTGGTGGCCCAACTGGGCAAAGCCCACCTACGCGCAACGGTCAAAGATCCCTGGTTGCGTCGCCAACTCACCCCGGACTTCACCCCCGGCTGCAAGCGCATGCTGATCTCCAGCGACTACTACCCGGCGCTGCAGCGTGACAATTGCAAGCTGATCGCCTGGCCGATCGCCACGCTCAGCCCGTCGGGCATCCGCACCAGCGACGGCGTGGAGCACCACCTGGACGCCATTGTGTTCGCGACCGGCTACGACGTGCACCTGACCGGCCCGCCGTTTCCGGTCACCGGGCTGGGCGGCCGCTCACTGGCCGCGGACTGGAGCGGCGGCGGCCAGGCCTTCAAGAGCATTCAGGCCCACGGCTACCCGAACCTGTTCTTCATGACCGGCCCCAACTCCGGGCCGGGCCACAACTCCCTGCTGGTCTACGTCGAAGGCCAGATCGACTATGTGGTGCGTGCCATCGGTGCGATCCGCGGGCGGCGCCTGCGCTACCTGGACGTGCGTGACGATGTACAACGGCGCCATAACGAGCAGATTCAGCGGCGACTGGGTAAGACGACCTGGATGTCGGGATGTCGCAGCTGGTATCTGACCGAGGACGGTTTCAACGCGTCGATGTACCCGGGGTTCGCAACGCAGTATCTTCGGCAGATGCGCAGTTTCCGCCTCTCCGACTACCACGCGGTGGCATGACCGGACCGGATCGTCCCGCCAAGCCCGACTCCATCGCCGGGGTGCTGGCCAATCTGCGGCGGGTCCCCCGCCGAGTGCGGCGCGAGTCCCGCGAGGTGATCGAGGCCGCGGTGACCCAGCTCTTCGAGATCGTGGTGCGCCATCCGGGCGGCAACACGGCATCGCGCGAATACCGGATCGACGACCTGGCCCGATTGGGCGGCACCACCACCCGCAACGTACGGGTGTACCGGGACCGGGATCTGCTGCCGCCGCCGCGACGGGTCGGGCGGATCGCGTTGTACAACGACACTCACCTGACCCGGCTGCGGCTGATCACCTCGATGCTCGACCGCGGCTACACCATCGCGCACGTCAAAGAGATGATCGGCGCCTGGGAGCAGGGCAAGGACCTCGGCGACATCCTGGGATTGGAAAGCGCGATCGCCGGTAGCTGGACCACCGAACGGCCCGAGACCATGCCGCGCGCGGAGGCCGAGCGGCGAATCGGCGACCCGCCGGCGATGCGGCGACTGGTGGCGCTCGGGGTGGTCCGCCTCAACGAGGCCGACGCCGTGGCCACCATAACCAGGCCCAAGCTGATCGATGCGTTCAACGAGGTCCGCGGCTACGGCATTGCCATCGACAAGCTCATCGACCTCTACGAGCAGTCATTGCCGCACATCGACGCGATCAGCCAGATGTTGGTGCGAGCCGGCGCCGAGCACGTCCTGACCCGGATCCAGCCCGGTGCGCCCCTGCCGGCCGACACCGAGATCGCCGAACTGATCGGCATGCTGGTGCGGTTCCGCACCCAGGCCGTCGCATCAGTGACCGCCACCCTGGCCTCGTCGATCGAATCGACCATCGAGTCGATGGTCAGCGGCCTGCTCACCGAGTCGCTGCTGCAGTGACCCACGCCGCGTACGATGCCGCTAGGCCAGGGCGAGGAACAGCTTCTCGAGCTCGTCCTCGGTGAGCGGCGCCTTACCGTTGGCGGATTCACCGGACAGGCATTCGCGAAGTCCACTGGCGACGATCTTGAAGCCAGCTCGGTCCAGCGCCCGCGAGACCGCGGCAAGCTGGGTGACCACGTCCTTGCAGTCGCGGCCGCCTTCGATCATCGCGATCACCCCGGCGAGCTGGCCGTGCGCACGGCGCAACCGGTTCAATACCGACTTGACGCTGTCTTCGTCATCAAGCACGTGAGGTCCTCTCCCCGAGCCGCCTGTTATACCCTATAGGGTATCTCACTCCGGGAGTGGGGCGGCGGATTCAGCGCTCGGCGATCAGATACGGCGCCAGGGTGGCCAGCTTCTCGCAGGTCTCCTCGAATTCCCGCTCGGGCCGTGACTCGGCGATGACACCCGCTCCGGCCCGCAGCCAGCAGCGCCCGCCGCCTTCGTAGGCCGCCCGCAGCGTCAACGCGGCATCGAGGCCGCCGTCCGCCGAGAACATCACCACCGCACCGGAGTACAGCCCTCGCGGGCACTCGTCGAGCCGCAGGATGGCGTCGATGCCGGCCGATTTGGGAATTCCCGACGCCGTGACCGCGGGGAACAGCGCCTCGAGGGCATCCATCCGATCCCGGGCGGGATCCAGCCGGCCGCGCACCGTCGACCCCAGATGCTGGACACTCCCCCGCTCTCGGACGGTCATGAAATCGGCGACGACGGTGGTGCCGGGCTCGGCGATCTCGGTGATCTCGTCCACCGAGGTGCGAACCGAGATCGCGTGCTCCACGATCTCCTTGGCATCGGATTCCAGCTCGGCTCGGACCGCCGCGTCGATCGCGGGATCACCGGTGCGTGCACGCGTCCCGGCCAGCGGCTCGGTGACCACCACGCCGTCGCCGCGCACCTCGGCCACCAGCTCCGGGCTGTACCCGAGCGCCCTAATCCCGCCCAACCGCAACAAGAATGACCGAGCCGGGGTGTTGTGCCGCCGGCCCAGCCGGTAGGTCGACGGGAAGTCCAGCGCGAACGGCACGTCGACGCAGCGCGACAGGATCACCTTGCGGTAGCCGCCGGCACGGATCTCCTCGACCGCGGTCGCCACCCGATCGCGATAGCCGGCGCCGTCCGCGTCGACCACGATCGGCGACGGCTCCGCCAGCGCGGGGACTCCGTCGGCCAACAGGCGCTCCAGCACCCCGACCGCCCGGTCACTGTGCCCGAAGAGCTCGACTTTCTCGGCGGTGACGACGATGCGGGTCTGCGGCCAGAACACCCGCGCCAGTGCGGTTCCCGGCGCCAACCGGTCCTGCAGTCCGAAGCGGTAGCTCCCGAATTCGAAAGCCACCCAGCCGAATACCTCAGCGGCCTCGAGCAACAACCGGTCCACTGCCTCACCGAGGACTGCAGCCGGTCGGCCCCGCCAGTGTTCGCGACGCACCACCCCGTCGCGGACTGTGCGCAACTCGTCGCTGTCCAGCTCGACGGCGGCACGCACGCCGGCGGCCAGCGTCCAACTTCCACCACGCTCGTAGAGCAGGTACTCCTGACCGTCATGTTCAGGCAGTTCCGCGGCCAGCGCGGCAGCCAGATCGGCCGGTTCGACGCCCGGCGGCAACGGCACCGACGACGCAGCTTCGGAGACTGTTTCGACACCGACCTCGGACACAATTAGTAAATGTAGCCTAACCTACTAAGTGACGTGCGCCTCGCCCCGCGAACGCGCGCGCAACCTCAGCCGGGCAGCAGGGCCAGCAGTCTCGCTCGCGCTTTCACGTGCAGCTGCTCGAACTTGGAATTGCGCTGCCGCTCCATCTCCGCGGCCATCCGATTGCCCAGGTCCTCCAGCTCCGCGTCGGTCAGGTCGACCGGCGCCGGCGGAGGCACCAGGTCGCGCTCCTCTTCGTCGGCGTGCGCCTCCAGGACGGTGAGGAAGGAATTCCACTCGTCCACATACCGCGGTGAGCTGCTCGGCGTCCGCAATGCCACCGCGAGCTGGTCGTAGATCTGTCGATGCTCGGCGTGTGCGATCGCGATCAGCTTGCTCGCGGCCGCCAGCGCCGGATAGTAGATGTCGTCCTCGATCTTCATATGGATGGTGAACTCGCGCAGCAAGGTATCGAGGGTCTGCTGCCGCTCGGCCGAGCCGACGGGAGCGGCTTTCAACCGGCCGCCCAACCCGCGCAGCACGTTGTGATGGTCCCGCAAGACGGTGTAGGCGTCACTCATTGTGCGATCTCCTTCTGTTCAGCGATTTCGGGGCACTCCAGGGTCTGCGGGGCGAGATATTTGACCCGGCCCTCACCAAGGGGTGTCACCGCGCCGTCGCGCAGCTCAACCATCCCGTCACGCACCCGCGCCTGGTAGCAGGGCAGCGGCGCGGCAGACGGTCCGCGCAGCACCGCACCGGTTTCCACGTCGAACTGCGAGCCGTGCCACGGGCACACGATCCTGCCGCGGTCCACCCAGCCGTCTTCCATCGGCGCGGCCAGGTGCGGGCACAGTCCGGCGAACGCCGAGACGCTGTCGCCGTTGCGGCACAGCACCACCGCGACGCCGTCGACGTCGATGCGCTTGGGCTTCTTGCCGGCCGGGAGCTCCGCCTCCGGAAGCACCGGTGTCCAGTTGTCGATGCGCAGCCGATCACCGGACTGATCGATGCCGATTCCGGAGCCGAACACCAGCGCACCGCCCAGGAATCCGCTGGCGGAGGTGATGCCATAGCCGACCGCACTGGTCACGATGCCGCGCAGTTGCCGGCCGCGGCGCCGGTCCCGCCAGGACTGGATGTACAGACCCGTGGCGACGAGATTCAGCACGCCGTGCACCAGCCCGATACGCCGATCCTTGTCGTGGGTGTGCTGCCAGTCGGTCACCCCGGTGGCCGCGGAAGCGAAGTTGGCCGCAATCCCCAGCCCCAGGGCGCGCTGGGCGAATCGCGACGCGTCAAGCACTTCTGTCGCGGACTTGCTCGGCAGCAGACTCAGCGCATCCAGGGCAACGGTTGTTCCGATGGCACCGGTGGTCAGCGATGCCAACGGCGGATGTACCGGGTGACCCAGCCACACACCGTTCAAGAAGTTGGTCACCCGGGTCCGGGCCCCGCCGAAGGCATTGAATGCGAAGCTCAATACGTTCTCCAGCCGGTAGCTGGGCCGGTCCATCCACTCCTGTCGACCGAGAATCTCCAGCACTCGCCCGCCGGCTCCGTGCGCCCGGTCCGCGGCGCCTCGCGCCCGTTGAACTGCCATCCCGTCGGTCCTCCATCTGCCCCCGGCTACGCCATGTGTTGGGCCTCGTTTGCGGAGCTACAACCGGGAGCGTATCCGCATGTACGATTTCCTACAAGTAACGGATTACGATATTGCTGCCTACGCTCCTAGCTCGATGCCAGCCGGACCGGCGCTACGCGTCGCAGCTACCCAAAAACCATTGTTTACCATTGTGATTAGTGCTCCTGCAGCCACCATTCCGCGCACCGCGAGGCGGACCTTGCAACGCCAAGGTAAGATTGCTGTGAATATGTTGGCAACGCATTTCCGGTGCACAACGCCGACATGTCGAAGTACCACTCAAACCGTATCTGCGGTTTCCGCCTTAGTTGCCGGACCGGCCAGCGGATGAGTGGCGCCGGCCGCTGCGACGAGATTGCAGTGACGCGTAACAGGCGTTCACGATTCGGTATCAGTCCTCACACAAAGGTTGGCAACGCCGACATCCGTGCGGACTATGGAGTCATGCTAAGTATTCGCAAACTCGTGGGATCGATGTTCGTAGCGACAGCCGCCGCGGCAATCGCCGCAGCCCCGACAGGCGTGATGCTGATGACCGGCTCGGCGGGCACGCCCGGCCAGACCGCGGTCGCCCAACCGCACGGTTCCGGCGGCCCGGACGGCAACGGCGGAGGCGGCGGCTGTGGCCATGACGCCGGTTGGCAGGGCTGCGGCGGCTTTGTCCCCGGCCAGGGTGGTTTCGGCCACGGCTGCTTCAACGGCATCTGCGGCAGCTGGGACGGCGGCCGCGGCTGGTTCAGCGGCTAACCCGCCGCTGAACCAATTGGCGGCGACCCGCCGCGCTCGCGATCGCCGCTAGCCCAGCAGCGAACGCACCACCGCGTCGGCCAACAGCCGGCCGTGATCGGTCAGCACCAGCCGCTCACCGTCGAGGTACAGCAGTCCGTCGGCTATCGCGGTTGCGGCGCGCTCGCGCTCCTCGGCATCCAGAACCGCCAGCGCCAGCCCGTCGCGCATCCGCAGTCGCAACATCACGTCCTCGGTGTGCCGGTCGGCGACGGAGAGTTCTTCGAAGCCGGCCACCGGCAGGGCGTTGTCCCCCAACAGTTGCGCGTACGTGTTCGGGTGCTTGACGTTCCACCAGCGCAGGGCGCCGTCGTAGCTGTGCGCGCCCGGTCCGGCGCCCCACCATCGGCCGCCGGCCCAGTAGCCCACGTTGTGCCGACAGGCTGCGCCGGGCCGGCTCCAGTTGGACACCTCGTACCAGTCCATCCCGGCCGCTCGCAGCCGGCTGTCGACCAGCTCGTAGCGGTGTGCCGCCACATCACCCTCGGGAGCGGGTAGTTCCCCGCGCCGGACCCGACGGGCCAGTGCGGTGCCGTCCTCCACGATCAGGCTGTAGGCCGAGACGTGATCCACTCCCGCCTCCAGCGCGGCGTCCACCGACCGCAGCAGATCGTCATCGGTCTCGCCGGGGGTGCCGTAGATCAGGTCGATATTGAGGTGCTCGAAGCCCGCGGCCCGCGCCTCGCGGGCGGCCGCCACGGGCCGGCCCGGCGAATGGATCCGGTCCAGGGTGGCCAGCACGCGCGGCGACACCGACTGCATGCCCAGCGAGACCCGGGTGTACCCCGCGGCGCGGATCGATTCAAAGAACTCCGGCGACGTCGACTCCGGGTTCGCCTCGGTGGTGACCTCGGCGTCGTCGGCCAGTCTGAAGTGCTCGCGAACATGGTCGAGCACGCGCGCCAGCCGCGCCCCGCCCAGCAGCGACGGTGTGCCGCCCCCGACGAAAACCGTGTCGGCCGGCTGGCCGCCCAGCCGGGCCGCCGCCAGTTCCAGTTCCTTCCCCAGCGCAGCCACCCAGGCGTCGGGGTTCGCGCCGCCGAGTTCCGCCGGGGTGTAGGTGTTGAAGTCGCAGTAGCCGCACCGGGTGAAACAGAACGGCACGTGCACATACACGCCGAACGGGCCGTCGTGGCCGCGCCGGGCCGGCGCCACGTCGGGCAGCGCTACCGCAGTCGGGGTGGATGTCATGGGGCCCGATCATCCCACGGCGCCGCGGGCGGCGCCGTGGCGTCAACCCCTCAGTCCGATGGCCCGCCGGTCACCGGCGTGTCCGCGTCCAGCGTGGACACGTAGTGGGTCAGTGACCCGACCGGCGCAGTACCGGCGGCGTCGCCACGCGACACGCATCCCGCCCATGCCCCAGGGCCGCGGTTGGCCATGATGCGCTTGGCGACGGCGATCTGCTGTTGTGCCGACGCCTGCGAGGGCAGTCCCACGCCGCCGTTGTCGCCCCAATCCGCGACGCTGATCTGCAACCCGCCGTAGCCACCGTCGCCGGTATCGGCTGTCCAGTTCCCGCCGGATTCGCAGCGGGCGATCGCTTCCCAGTCGATCGGGTCGGCGCTGGCCGAGCCGGACAATTCGGCGGCGCCGACCAGCAGCACACCCGCCGTAAGCGCTGTGAACTTCCTCATACCAACTCCACCTTGCTGGCCAGCCAGCGACCGTCGACCTTGTCCATGGTCATTCGGATCCGGCTGTGATCGAGCACGGGTTCGGGGTTGTCGGCGTTACGCACAGCCTGGTCGACCAGAAGCACCACCACGGCGTGATTCCGGTCGGCGGACTTCAGCACCGCCTCGGCGACGTTCCCGCGCGCCGTCGCCTTGCTGTCGATCAGTTGCTGACGCAGCGTCACGCTGGAACGGGTGTGCATGGTCCGGAACTCGCCGGTCGATCCGTCGGTGATGTCGGCAAAATTACGATCGATGTTGTCGGCGTCGATGTTGCTCAGCCGCAACACATATGCCTCGGCGGCCGCAAGAGCCTGCTCACCGGCGAGGTGGGTTTGGTAATGCTGGACCGCCAGCCATCCGCCGCAACCGACCGTGGCCGTCAACGTCGCCACTGCCAGCCAGCGGCGCAGCTGGGCACGGCCGCTCGTGCGCGGTGGCGGCTCGGCCACCGGCAGTGGTTCCCACACCGGTTCCCATCCGAAGTCGACACTCACCTGTCCCACCCGCCTTCCGATCGGCTGTCCGTCTGCGGTGGCCCGGTACCGAGGCGCATAGCCCCGAGCCGTTCCGATCCGCTCCCCCGGCCCGACCGCCGCAGCGTCGAGCCCCAGATGAGTTTTGCTCACGCTGATCACAACTTTGCGCCGGTAAGGAAGATTTTCGGCATCCATGGCATAATCGCCGTTGTGACCGCCGCCTACTGCACCTCGTCCGGGGTTGCCTTGGTGGCTCGGCGGCATATCGATTTCAAGCGTGTTTGCAGCTGTCGCTGTCTGCCTTGATGTCGTAGAACCGCCCACCTGTATTTTCCAGCTGGCCGCCGGATCTGCGCCGCCGGAGACAGTTGCCGGTGCACCGCGCTCAATCCCGCCGGCTCCTCTTTGAAGGAGAATCCATGACCGCCACTCCGACTGCTCCCCCGAGCAGGGCCAAGCGCAGCGAGGCCCAGTGGGCGCTCGGCGAGACCGAACCGGTCAACCCCAACGAGCAGTTCAAGCAGGAAGACCCGGCGCTGAACGTGCAGGCCCGGATCGTCGATGTGTACTCCAAGCAGGGGTTCGACTCCATCACCAAGGACGACCTGCGCGGGCGCTTCCGCTGGATGGGCCTCTACACCCAGCGCGAGCAGGGCTACGACGGCACCTTCACCGGCGACGAGAACGCCGACCTGCTGGAGGCCAAGTACTTCATGATGCGGGTGCGCTGCGACGGCAAGGCACTGTCTGCCGCCGCGATGCGGACCCTTGGCGAGATCTCGGTCGACTACGCCCGCGGCACCGCCGACATCTCCGACCGCAACAACCTGCAATACCACTGGATCGAGATCGAGAAGGTCCCCGAGATCTGGGACCGACTGGATGCGGTCGGGCTGCAGACCATCGAGGCCTGCGGTGACTGCCCGCGTGGTCTGCTCGGGTCCCCGCTGGCCGGGGAATCGCTCGACGAGGTCCTCGACCCGTCCCCCGCCCTCGACGAGATCGTCCGCCGGTACATCGGCAACCCGGAATTCGCCAACCTGCCGCGCAAGTTCAAGACCGCGGTCTCCGGTCTGCCGGACGTCGCCCACGAGATCAACGACATCTCCTTCATCGGCGTCAACCACCCCGAGCACGGCCCCGGCTTGGACCTGTGGGTCGGCGGCGGCCTGTCCACCAACCCGATGCTGGCCCAGCGGCTCGGCGCGTGGGTGCCGCTGGACGAGGTGCCCGACGTCTGGGAGGCCGTCACAAGCCTGTTCCGCGACTACGGCTACCGCCGGCTGCGTTCCAAGGCCCGGCTGAAGTTCCTGGTCAAGGACTGGGGCGTCGAAAAGTTCCGCCAAGTTCTCGAAACCGAGTACCTCAAGCGCCCGCTGATCGACGGGCCGGCACCGGAGCAGCACACCGCGACCGTCGACCACGTCGGGGTGCAGAAGACCCGCAACGGCCGCAACGCGATCGGGGTGGCCCCGATCTCCGGCCGGGTGAACGGCGCCACGCTGCTCAAGGTCGCTGAACTGATGGAGCAGGTCGGTTCGGACCGGGCCCGGTTCACGCCGTACCAGAAGCTGGTCATCCTCGACGTTCCCGACGACAAGGTCGACGGGCTGGTGGCCGAACTGGATGCGCTCGGCCTGCCGTCCAACCCGTCGCCGTGGCGGCGCAACCTGATGGCCTGCACCGGACTGGAGTTCTGCAAGCTGTCGTTCGTCGAGACCCGGGTGCGGGCCCAGAGCCTGGTTCCGGAGCTCGAGCAACGCCTCGATGACCTCAACGCGGTGCTGGACGTGCCGGTCACGGTCAACATCAACGGGTGCCCGAACTCGTGTGCCCGGATCCAGGTGGCCGACATCGGATTCAAGGGCCAGATGATCGACGACGGCAACGGCAATTCGGTCCCCGGATTCCAGGTGCACCTCGGCGGCAGCCTGGGCGCCGACAGTGGGTTCGGCCGCAAGCTGCGCCAGCACAAGGTCTACAGCGACGAGCTCGGCGACTACATCGAGCGAGTGGTGCGCAACTTCATCAAGCAGCGCAGCGCCGGTGAGCGTTTCGCCCAGTGGGCGGTGCGTGCCGAAGAAGACGATCTGCGATGAGACCCCACAGCGAAGCGGAGTTGCGTGAGCTGGCCGCCAAGGGCGCGGCCGAGCTCGACGGCGCCAGCGCCACCGAGCTGCTGGAGTGGACGGATGCGAACTTCGGCGGGGTGAACGGGCTCGACGCTTCAGGAGGACCCGCCTCCTCCTGCAACTACGTGGTGGCCTCCAACATGGCCGACGCGGTGCTGGTGGATCTGGCGGCCAAGGTCCGCGCGGGCGTTCCGGTGCTGTTCCTCGACACCGGCTACCACTTCGCCGAGACCATCGGCACCCGCGACGCGGTGGAGGCGATGTACGACATCGCGTTGGTCAACGTCACCCCACAGCAGACCGTGGCCGAGCAGGACGCGGCCCACGGCAAAGACCTGTTCGGGTCCAATCCGGCGCTGTGCTGCCGGCTGCGCAAGGTCGAGCCGCTGTCCCGCACGCTGCGCGACTACTCGGCGTGGGTCACCGGGTTGCGCCGGGTGGAAGCGCCGACGCGTGCCAACGCGCCGCTGGTCAGTTTCGACGAGCAGTTCGGTCTGGTGAAGATCAACCCCATCGCCGCCTGGTCCGACGAGGAGTTCGACGCCTACATCGTCGCGAACAACGTGCTGGTCAACCCGCTGATCGATGAGGGCTACCCGTCGATCGGCTGCGCACCGTGCACCATCAAGCCGGCGGAGGGTGCCGACCCGCGCAGCGGGCGCTGGGCGGGTCTGACCAAGACCGAATGCGGGCTTCACGCCTCGTGACCACCACGCTGGTGCTGACCGCACACGGCAGCCGGGATCCGCGCTCGGCTGCCAACACCTGTGCGATCGCCGGCCATCTGCGCCGGCTGGCGCCCGAATACGCCGTACGCGTGGCGTTCTGTGAACACAGCACCCCGAACCTGCGCGACGTGCTGCGCGAGACCACCGGCAGTGCAGGCGACGACACCGTCGTCGTCCCACTGCTGTTGGCCAGCGCGTACCACGCCCGCGTCGATATTCCGGCGATGATCGCGGAGTCCGGCGTCGGCGTACGAGTGGCTCCGACGCTGGGTGAGGACAGCCGTCTGGTGCAGGTTCTCGGTGAACGCCTGTCGAGCGCCGGTGCCTCTCGGTTCGACCCTGAGCTGGGTGTGGTGGTGGTCGCGGTGGGCTCCTCGCACGCGGCGGCCAACGCTCAGACCGCTACGATCGCAGCCCCGCTGTATCGCGGAACACGTTGGGCCGGAGTAGAAGTCGCCTTCGCCACTGACGGACCCCAGCCATCGGTACCCGAAGCCGCGGAACGCTTGCGAGCCCGCGGCGCGACGAAGCTGATGATCGCCCCGTGGTTCCTGGCCCACGGCAGGATCACCGACCGGTTGGCCACCTACGCCGCGCAGGCTGGGATCCCGATGGCCGAGCCGCTCGGCGCGCATCGCCTGGTGGCAGCGACCGTGCTGGACCGCGTCGAAGGCGTCCTGACCGCCCAGGCTGCCGCCTGACGCACGGCGGACTACCAACAACCGTTCCGCAGTGAAACCCGTCACAGCACTCATCGCCACCCTTCGCCCTTAGTATGGTTAGCCTAACCTACGTAAGGAGCTTGGGTGACGTCCACGGGCGAGGATCCCCTTATCGCGAGAATGGTAATCCGTCGGCGGTTCGCGCTGCACGAATCATGTACCAGGCTTCGCCAGATCCATCCGCATTGCCCGCGAACCTACGGTGTCGCGGTTCTCGCCGACGTCAACAAACGCCGATGGTTCCCGTTGGATTCGGTTTTCACCATCGACCGCCTGCGGGTCCGCTTCGACGAGACCGCCGCCATGACCGATCGCCGCGCGGCCGGAAACGTGTTGGCTGCGCGCTTGATCCACGAAGTGCTGGGTCGGCTCCTTCCACTGGTCCTTCTCGAGGGACGCGCGTGGGACGCGGGCCTGGAGAACCTGTGGGTGCACTTCGACCGGGACAACGACATCGACTGGGTGGCCGTTGTCGATCCGACCGTGCGGGTGCTGCCCGACGATCCCTGGATCCAGCAGAAGGGCGAGCGCTGCCAGGCCGAAGCGGTCGTGGTGCTGCCGAGCGAGTCGGCCCTGACCACCTGGGCGGCACACCGCTGCCACCGGACCCTGGCGCCGCTGTTCGTCTGGCTCCACTCGGTGTGCGAGGGGGCGATCTCGATCTCATCGATGTGGCAACTCCTGGGTTCGACTGTGGTGGTGGCGGCCGCCCAGTTGCCACGCCACACCGAGCAGGACGAGGCCATCAGCTTCCGGCGTAGCCAGGCCATCCTGGACGCGATGGTCGGCTTCGGCCTGCCAGTACGGGGGCCCGCCATGTCAGCACTTCAACCGAGGACAGCTTCCCGTCGGGTCCCCACCAGCACTGTGTCGAGTTCGGGCGGGCCACAACTGTGAGCTCCCGCCCCGACTTCTCGATGCTCGTCGGCTACGGCAGCGACATGGGCAACGCCGAGGACGCCGCCATGTCGTTCGCCGAGGCCTTCGAAGAGACCACCGGTCTCAGCGCGGAGGCCGTTGAACTCAACCAAGTGGACATCGCCGACCTGCAGTCGGCCACCCACCTCATCGTCGTCACCTCGACCTGGGGCGACGGCGAGTTTCCCGACAACGCCACGCTGTTCTGGGAGGCACTGAGCGCCGAAGCCGCCGACCGTCTGGAACACCTGAGTTTCGCGGTGCTCGCCCTCGGTGACACCGGCTACGACCTGTTCTGCAACGCTGGTCGACTGCTCGATGCACGTCTGGAACAGTTGGGCGCCACCCGGTTGGCCGAACGGGTCGAGATCGACGGCTCCTACGCCAAGCCGGCCGCGGCGTGGACGACGGACGTCGTCAAGCTCCTGGCAGCAGAGCACACCACGGCCACTGCCGGCGCCGTCGTGTCCGGCCGCGCAGCACAACCGCCCGAGGAGACCGCACCGGCCAACCCCGACCGGGATCACCCCTTCGAAGCCCGCGTCGTGGTCAACCGGCTGCTCACGGCGCCTGGATCCGACAAGGAGGTCCGCCACTTCGAACTGGACCTCAGCGGCTCTGGCATCGCTTATGCCGCAGGCGATTCCCTGGCCGTGCACCCAGTGAACGATCCCGCCCTGGTCGACGCCATCCTGGCCGAGTTCGGCCTGGGGCCCGAACACACGGTTCCCGGCCACGACGAACCGCTCGGAACGCTGCTCACACACCACCTCGAGATACGGACGCCGTCGCGGGCACTGCGGGAGCTGGCGGCGGCACGCAGCCGCGATGAGCATGCCGCGGCCGCCCTCGGCGAGAATGCCGCTGCGACACAGGACTCTTGGCTCTACGGCCGGGACGTTCTCGACCTGATCAGACTGGGTACGCTGACTGCGGACGAGGTGATCGACACCTTGCGCCCGCTTCAGTACCGCGACTACTCGATCGCGTCTAGCCCGCTGGTCAGCCCCGACCACGTGCACCTGACCGTCGCGACCGTCCGTTATGCCCTCGCGGACCGCCACTATGGCGGCGTGGCCACCACGTTTCTGGCCGATCGCGCCGAAACGGTGCGAATACATCTGCGGCCCACTCATTCGTTCCGACTGCCCGGGCCCGATGTCCCGGTCATCATGATCGGGCCTGGGACCGGAGTGGCGCCGTTTCGAGCATTCCTGCAAGAACGCCGCGCCGTCGGGGCGAAGGGACGTTCGTGGCTGTTCTTCGGGAATCGGCGCCGGGCCGGCGACTTCCTCTACCAAGCCGAGTTCGAGGACCATCTCCGGTCAGGGGTGCTGTCCAGGCTCGACCTTGCGTTCTCCCGCGACGGCGCCGCCGACGCACCGAACCGGTATGTCCAGCAACGCATGTGGGAGAACTCGACCGAGCTCTTCAGCTGGTTGGAGGAGGGCGCGCTGCTCTACGTGTGCGGCGATGCCGAACGCATGGCCAAGGACGTCGACGCCGCGCTGCATGCCATCGTGGCCACCGCCGGCAACATGGACACCGCTGCGGCGCACGCGTATGTCAACCAGCTCATCAAGACTCACCGCTATCTGCGGGACGTCTACTAGGCCTTCCCCGCGCGGTCCGGCGCGGGGAAGGCCTACCGAGCTGTTAGGCCGACACCGGTGCGTCTGCCGCCACATCGGTCAACGGCGGCACCCGGGTGGCCCGCACGTAGACGGTGTCCCCCTCGGCCAGCGCGAGCGCTTCGGCGTCCCCGCGGGTGATCTGCGCGGTGAACGGCACCTGCGTGGCGGCGTTGGTGAGCTCGACCCGCACCTCGAAGCCCAGAGCCACCACCCGGTCGACGACGGCGCGCAGCACCCCGACCCCGTTGGTGCCGTCGACCGCTGCCGCGGACACCGCCATGTCGGGGGTGCGACCGACCCGGATGTCGTGCGGACGAACCAACGCTCCGTTGAGCGAGGACACCGCGCCCAAGAACGACATGACGAACGCGTTCGCCGGAGCGTCGTAAACCTCGGTCGGGGTGCCGAGCTGCTCGATACGCCCCTGATTCAGCACGGCGATGCGGTCCGCGACGTCCAGCGCCTCGGCCTGATCGTGTGTGACCAGCACCGTGGTGACGTGCACCTCGTCGTGCAGCCGGCGCAGCCAGGCCCGCAGGTCTTCGCGAACCTTGGCATCCAGTGCCCCGAACGGTTCGTCGAGCAGCAGCACCTGCGGGTCCACCGCCAGCGCCCGTGCCAGGGCCATCCGCTGGCGCTGGCCACCGGACAGCTGGTTGGGGTAGCGGGTCTGAAAACCGCTGAGCCCCACCACTTCCAGCAGGTTGTCGACCTTTTCTTTGATTTCAGACTTGGGCCGCTTGCGGATCTTGAGCCCGAACGCCACGTTGTCGCGCACCGTCATGTGCTTGAACGCCGCGTAGTGCTGGAAGACGAATCCGATCCCGCGCCGCTGCGGCGGCACACCGGTGACATCGACTCCATTGATGGTGACTGTTCCGCTGTCCGGGTGATCCAGGCCGGCGATGGCCCGCAACAGGGTCGACTTGCCCGAGCCGCTGGGGCCGAGCAGCGCCGTGAGCGAGCCGGACGGGACCGCGAAGTCGACGTTGTCCAATGCGACGAAGTCGCCGTAGCGCTTGTTCGCCCCGCGCACCGTGATTGCGTTGCTCATTTGTTTCCCTTTCCGGCCCGCACGTCGAGCACCACCTGGACGATCAAAACCAACACCGACACTGTCATCAGCAGCGTGGACAAGGCGTAGGCGCCGTATTCGGCGCCGCGGTTGTAACGGTCGGACACCAGCAATGTCAGGGTCTGCGACTTACCGGGCAGGTTCGACGACACGATCAGCACCGCACCGTACTCGCCGAGGGTGCGCGCCACCGTCAGCACGATCCCGTAGGTCAGCCCCCAGCGGATCGAGGGCAGCGTGATCCGCCAGAACGTCTGCCACCAGCTCGAACCCAGCGTGGCCGACGCTTCCTCCATATCGGTGCCCAGTTCATGCAGCACCGGTTCGACTTCTCGGATCACGAACGGCAGCGTGACGAAGATGCTGGCCAGCACGATGCCGGGAAGGCCGAAGATGATCTTGAGGCCCCAGTCGTTCTCAACGAAGCCCAGCAATCCCGCAGATCCCCACAGCACGACCAGCGCCACACCGACAATCACCGGCGAGACCGCGAACGGCAGGTCGATGACCGCCTGGAGCACGCCCTTGCCTCGGAACTTATTGCGCGCCAGTACTAATGCTGTCGGAATACCGAAGATGACGTTCAGCGGAACCACGATCGCCACCACCAGCACCGACAGTTGCAGCGCCGAGATGGCCGCCGGCGTGGAGATGTAGTCGTAGAACTGTCCCAAGCCGGGTTCGAAGCTGCGCCACAGAATCAGCGACACCGGGACGATCAGCAGCAGCCCGATGTAGGCCACCGCCAGGAAGCGGAACAGATAGCGGATCTTGCGTGACGACGTCATGTCAGGACCTCTCCTGCCGCTTGCTCACTCGCGACCCCAGCACCCGCAACGCGAGCAGCACCAGGAAAGAAATCGCGAGCAGCACCAACGAGATCGCCGCCGCGCCGGTGCGATCGTCGTTCTCGATCAGCGTGCGGATCCACTGCGAGGACACCTCGGTCTTGCCGGGCACCGCGCCACCGATCAACACCACCGAACCGAACTCACCGATCGCTCGGGAGAACGCCAGCCCCGCCCCCGTCAACAGCGCCGGGGTCAGGGCCGGCAGCACCACCACGCGGAAGATGGTCAGCCCGGAGGCGCCCAACGACGCGGCAGCTTCCTCGACCTCCCGGTCGATCTCCAGCAGCACGGGCTGCACGGACCGCACCACGAAGGGCAGCGTGACGAACGCCAGCGCCAGACCGACGCCCCAGGCGGTGTGCTGCAGATGCACGTGCACCGGGCTGGCGGGACCGTAGAGCGCCAGCATCACCAGGCTCGCGACGATGGTGGGCAGCGCGAACGGCAGGTCGATGATCACATCGATGAAGCGCTTGCCGATGAAGTCGTCGCGCACCAGGACCCACGCGATCAACAGGCCGAAAACCAGGTTGAGCACGGTGACGCCGGCCGCGATCGTCAGCGTCACCCGAAACGACTGCAGTGCGGCGTGCGAGCTGACCGCCAACTGGAACGCACGCCATCCGCCGCCGCCGGCCTGCCAGGCGATCGCGGCCAGCGGCGCCAGCACAATCAGCGACAGCCACACCGTGGCAGCACCGACGCGCAGCGACACCCCTTCGCGGCGGAATCTCGAATGAGTGCCGCCCTCGCCGGGCCGAGTCGCCTCGGCGACCACTGTCGCGCTCATCCGGTGACCCGGGTATAGATCTTGGTGATGGCGCCGTTCGACTTGTCGAAGAGGGAGCTGTCGACGACGTCCCACCCGCCGAGGTCGGCGATCGTCCACAGCTTGTCGGGATCCGGGAACGCGTGGCGGAATTCGTCGGCGATGCTCGGGTCGGCCGGGCGGAAGCCGGCTTCGGCCCAGAGGCGTTGCGCCGCCGCCGTGTACTGGAAGTTCTTGAACGCGGTGACGGTGTCAAGGTGCCGACTGGAGGTCACCACCGCCAACGGGTTTTCGATCTTGAAGGTCTGCGACGGGTTGACGTGCTCCACCGGCTTTCCCTTGCGCTCGACTGCGATCGCCTCGTTCTCATAGCTGATCAGCACGTCGCCACTGCCCTGCAGGAACACGTCGGTGGCCTCGCGACCGGAGCCCGGGCGCAGCTTGAAATGGTCACTGACGAGCTTCTCGATGAAGTCCAGGCCGGCCTGCGGATTCTTGCCACCCTCGCTCTTGACGGCGTACGGGGCCAGCAGATTCCACTTGGCCGAGCCAGAGCTCAGCGGGCTGGGGCTGATCACCTCGACCCCGGGCCGCAACAGGTCGTCCCAGCCGGTGATGTGCTTGGGATTGCCCTGCCGGACCACCAAGGTCACCACCGAACCGAACGGGATTCCCCTGGTGACATCGGCGTTCCAGTCCTCTGCGACCTTGCCCGCCTTGACCAGGCGGGTGACGTCGGGTTCTACCGAAAAGTTCACGATGTCGGCGGGTTTGCCGCTGGCGACCCCGCGGGACTGGTCGCCCGATGCGCCATAGGAAGTGACGATCTGGACATCGGCGCCCTCCTCGGTGTTGTAGAAGGCCGGGATCACCTTGCTCCAACCGGGTTCGGGAACCGCGTAGGCCACCAGCGTCAGGGTGGTGTGCGCGTCGGAGCGCTCACCGCCTCCAACGACATCGCTGGGTCCGCCGCCGCATCCTGCGAGCGTGGTGACTGCCATGGCGGCGGCCAGTGCCAGCGCGATGTTGCGCGCGATGGTGTTGGGCATTGATGACCTTTCCGGGCGAATCCGTATAGACGTCGGCAAGAATGCTTGTCCGTCGGATCGCGAAAGGCGTTCGATTTCTAAAGATCGTGCGTCAACAAGGACGACACCGGTACGCCGACGGGTGCGGTATCAGCGACAACAGTGCAGGTCGGCCACAGCGGAAGTGATCACGGCGAGCTTCGGGAACGCCAAAAACTGGCGCCGCCGGTCACCGGTCGCTGCGAACATGCGGGGAAGCATAACAGAGCGCGGTGCGGGCAGCGCCCGGCCCGGTTCAGCGCGTCCGAAGGGCTCAGCGCGTCAGCAGCCAACTGACGATCACCAGCACAATCAGGCCGACCAGCACCAACGTGACCTGCGAACGCGGCATCAGCGGGCCCCACCGTCGCGACCGTGCCGCACACGCTCCTGCACCCGGATTCCCTCCCCTAAAGCCGCGTCCAGTACTGAGGCCAGACCGTAGGCCAGCAACAACACCACGGGCATCACCACCGCGGTCTGCACCACGAAGCCGAGGCCGGACAGCCACAGCTCAACACCGTCCCACCAGCTCAGGAAGCCCACCACCCTGCCTACTGTAGCGGCGATCGCAAGCGCGGCGGAGCCGGGCGAAGCGGGTCGCCGCCATCGTCCCAGCGCGACGATCGCAAACGCGGCGCAGCACGGCGAAGCCGGTCACCGCTGTTATCTTGGCGGGCCGCAGTCGAAGCCACGATCGGCCGATCCGGGTAGACGCGCGGCATGAGGCCAGAGATGATGGCGGAATGGATCTGCACACCCCGCCGGGCGATGCACCCGCCAAGACCGCCCCGGAGATCATCGCCCCCGTCGGTGGCTACACCGCCGCTCCGACGCCTCCTCTGTCAGCGACCGCCCCGGTGCCCTATGCGGCGACACCGAGTCAGGTCCGCAACCCGTTTCCGCCGATCGCCGACTACGCATTCCTGTCGGACTGCGAGAACACCTGCCTGATCTCGGCGGCAGGATCGGTGGAGTGGATGTGCCTGCCGCGCCCCGATTCCCCCAGCGTCTTCGGCGCCATCCTGGACCGCAGCGCCGGACACTTTCGGCTCGGGCCGTACGGGGTCTCGGTGCCCGCGGCACGGCGCTACCTGCCCGGCAGTCCGATCATGGAAACCACCTGGCAGACCCACACCGGCTGGCTGATCGTGCGGGACGCGCTGGTGATGGGTAAATGGCACGACATCGAAGCTCGGTCCCAGACCCACCGGCGCACACCCACCGACTGGGACGCCGAACACATCCTGCTGCGCACGGTGCGTTGCGTCAGTGGCACCGTCGAGCTGACCATGAGCTGCGAGCCGGCCTTCGACTATCACCGCACCAGCGCCACCTGGGAATACTCGGCCAACGCCTATGGCGAGGCGATCGCGCGGGCCCGGCAGAACCCGGACGCCCACCCGACGCTGCGATTGACCACGAACCTGCGGTTGGGGCTGGAGGGCCGCGAGGCCCGGGCCCGCACCCGACTGACCGAGGGCGATGACGTCTTCGTGGCCTTGAGCTGGTCGAAACACCCTGCGCCGCAAAGCTATGCCGAAGCCGCCGACAAGATGTGGAACACCACCGAGTGCTGGCGGCAATGGATCAACATCGGAAACTTCCCCGACCATCCGTGGCGCTCCTATCTGCAGCGCAGCGCGCTGACGCTGAAGGGCCTGACCTATTCACCGACCGGAGCCCTATTGGCCGCGCCCACCACGTCGCTGCCGGAAACACCTCAGGGCGAACGGAATTGGGACTACCGATACAGCTGGGTACGTGACTCGGCGTTCACCCTGTGGGGCCTGTACACGCTGGGGCTGGACCGCGAGGCCGACGACTTCTTCTCGTTCATCGCCGACGTGTCCGGCGTCAACAACGGGCAGCAACACCCGTTGCAGGTGATGTACGGCGTCGGCGGGGAGCACGAACTGGTCGAGCAGGAGCTGGACCACCTGTCCGGCTACGACAACGCCCGTCCGGTACGGATCGGCAATGGTGCCTACAACCAGCAGCAGCACGACATCTGGGGCACCATGCTCGATTCGGTCTACCTGCACGCCAAATCCCGCGAGCAAATCCCGGAAACCCTGTGGCCGGTACTGAAACGCCAGGTGGAAGAGGCGATCAAACACTGGCGCGAACCCGACCGGGGCATCTGGGAAGTGCGCGGCGAACCGCAGCACTTCACCTCATCGAAGGTGATGTGCTGGGTGGCGCTCGACCGCGGATCGAAGCTGGCCGAGCTACAGGGCGCGGTCTCCTACGCCAAGCAGTGGCGCGCGATCGCCGAGGAGATCAAGGCGGACGTGCTGGCCAACGGGGTCGATTCCCGCGGCGTGCTGACCCAGACCTACGGCAACCCGGCGCTGGACGCATCGTTGCTGCTGGTGGTGCTCACCCGATTCCTGCCGGCCGACGACCCGCGGGTCCGCGCCACCGTCATGGCGATCGCCGAAGAGCTCACCGAGGACGGCCTGGTGCTGCGCTATCGCACCGAGGAGACCGACGACGGGCTGTCCGGCGCCGAGGGCACCTTCACCATCTGCTCGTTCTGGCTGGTCTCGGCATTGGTGGAGATCGGCGAGGTCAGCCGGGCCAAGCATCTGTGTGAGCGGCTGCTGTCGTTCGCCAGCCCGCTGCACCTCTACGCCGAGGAGATCGAGCCCCGCACCGGCCGGCACCTGGGCAACTTCCCGCAGGCGTTCACGCACCTGGCGCTGATCAACGCGGTCGTCCACGTGATCCGCGCCGAGGAGGAGGCCGACTCCACCGGGGGCTTCCAGCCCGCGAACGCGCCGATGTAGCGCTCGGCCCGGGCGGTCAGCCGCTGAGGTTGCGGACCTTGTCCAGCATCGCACGAGCCAGGTCGGCGGCTGTGGTGTCGCCGGCCGGCGGAGCACCGGAGTGGTCCTCCTCATCGACGAACCAGAACACGTCGACATCGACGACACAGTTCACCCGCGCCGCGAGCGCCCGCGAGACCCGCAGTCCCGCTTCGCCGTCCACCGTGGTGCGCACAGTGGCCACCAGCACCGCATCCTGGTTGGAGACCTCGGTGATCTCGCCGCTGGCCTCGCTGTCACCCCCACTGTCGCGGGTCACCACCACGCCGTCGCAGCTGCCCCACTGCTGGGCGAACTTCTCGAAGAGCGCGCCGGCGTCTGCGGCATTGTCCAGTGCGATCACCGCCTCACCCACCCCGGTCAGCGGCGAGTCGCCATCGCTCGAGCTGTCCCAGAACTCATGGGCGACGTCGCGTACCTGGGCGGAGCTGTACACGCTGCGCTGACCGCCCACCGCTGCGCCGACGCAGTCTTCCGGCGCCGCGGACTCCCACGCGTCGGGCAGTTCATCGAGACCGCCGAACCGCGGCGGCAGGGAGGGGTCACTGCGGAAGGGCTGGCCGGTCAGCTTCGACAGCTCGGAATCGTCGAGCAACACCTGCCGGACCGCCATCCCACTCACCGGGGTGGGCGCCAATCCCGCTGCGGGCCGGACGGTCCCGGCGACCACCGTGGTGCACCCGCTGGACAGCAGCACGACCGCCACCGCGCCCGCCGCGATTGTGCCTGCCCGGACGGCCACTACTTCTTGGCCTTGTCTCCGGCGCCGCCCCCGCTGTCGGTGGACAGTGCCGCGACGAATGCCTCCTGCGGCACGTCGACCCGGCCAATGGTCTTCATCCGCTTCTTGCCCTCTTTCTGCTTCTCCAGCAGCTTGCGCTTACGGGTGATGTCACCGCCGTAGCACTTGGACAGCACGTCCTTGCGGATAGCCCGGATGTTTTCTCGGGCAATGATTCTCGAGCCAATCGCGGCCTGTACCGGCACTTCGAACTGCTGGCGCGGTATCAGCTCCTTGAGCTTGGTGGTCATCTTGTTGCCGTAGGCCGAAGCCGAGTCCTTGTGGACGATCGCGCTGAACGCGTCCACCGCCTCGCCCTGCAGCAGGATGTCGACCTTGACCAATTCGGCCTCCTGCTCGCCGGCCTCCTCGTAGTCCAGACTGGCATAGCCCCGGGTACGCGACTTCAGCGAATCGAAGAAGTCGAAGATGATCTCGCCCAACGGCAACGTGTAGCGCAGTTCGACCCGCTCCTCGGAGAGGTAGTCCATGCCGCCGAGCTCCCCACGCCGAGACTGGCAGAGCTCCATGATGGTGCCCACGAACTCACTCGGCGCGATCACGGTGGTCTTGACGACCGGCTCGTAGACGGTGCGGATCTTGCCTTCCGGCCAGTCCGACGGGTTGGTCACCACGATCTCGTCGGACTCGCCGCCCTTGCCCTCTTTGATCACCCGGTAGACGACGTTGGGTGCCGTGGAGATCAGGTCGAGGTTGAACTCGCGTTCCAGCCGCTCTCGGGTGATCTCCATGTGCAGCAAGCCCAGGAATCCGCACCGGAAGCCGAAGCCCAGCGCCACCGACGTTTCCGGCTCGTAGGTCAGGGCAGCGTCGTTGAGCTGCAGCTTGTCCAGTGCCTCGCGCAGGTTCGGATAGTCCGACCCGTCAACCGGGTACAGCCCGGAATAAACCATCGGCTTGGGCTCGCGGTATCCGGTCAGCGCCTCCGTGGCGCCATTGCGTGCGGAGGTGACGGTGTCACCCACCTTGGATTGGCGCACGTCCTTCACGCCGGTGATCAGGTAACCCACCTCGCCGACGCCAAGCCCCTTGGTGGCCTTGGGTTCCGGGGAGACGATGCCGACTTCCAGCAGCTCGTGGGTGGCGCCGGTGGACATCATGGCGATCTTCTCGCGGGGAGTGATCTTGCCGTCGACGACGCGGACGTAGGTGACCACTCCGCGGTAGATGTCGTAGACCGAGTCGAAGATCATCGCCCGTGCGGGCGCGTCGGCGTCGCCGGTGGGTGCCGGAACCTGCTTGACCACTTCGTCGAGCAGTTCGGCCACGCCTTCGCCTGTCTTGCCCGACACCTTCAGCACGTCTTCGGGCTCGCACCCGATGATGTGGGCCAGTTCGGCGGCGTAGCGCTCGGGGTCGGCAGCGGGCAGGTCGATCTTGTTGAGCACCGGAATGATGGTCAGATCACGGTCCAGCGCCAGGTACAGGTTGGCCAGGGTCTGCGCCTCGATGCCCTGTGCGGCGTCGACCAGCAGGATGGCGCCCTCGCAGGCCTCCAGCGCACGCGACACCTCGTAGGTGAAGTCGACGTGTCCGGGCGTGTCGATCAGGTGCAGCACGTAGTCGCCGGCCGCAGCACCGTTACGCGGTTCCTTGACCGTCCAGGGCAGCCGAACGTTCTGCGCCTTGATGGTGATGCCGCGTTCACGCTCGATATCCATCCGGTCCAGGTACTGGGCCCGCATCGATCGGTCGTCGACGACGCCGGTGAGCTGCAGCATTCGGTCGGCCAAGGTGGATTTGCCGTGGTCGATGTGGGCGATGATGCAGAAGTTCCGTATCTGCGCCGGCGCGGTGAAGGTCTGGTCGGCGAAACTACTGATGGGAATCTCCTGGTGAACGGGGGGCGGTGGTGCCTACTGCCTAGTCAGGGTAGCGAGACGGTGGCTTCAAAACGAAACCCCCGGAGACCCATCTCCGGGGGTTTGCGCTTCCGATCGCCAATTACAGGTCAATTGCGAAGTAACCGCCGATGTCGGCCATGCCCGCCTGGAAGAAGAGCGCGGCATCTTCCCAGGCACTTTCGCCGGCCAAACCGGCGGCGATCGCGGCGTCGGTCCCGAACAGGTAGTCGGCGGCGTTTTCGAAGTCGATCTGGTCGCCGCCGTTGAGGATCGCGAACAACAGCACGTTGTTGCCGTCGATGAACTGCGTCAACGCGCCGTTGAGCAGGCTGTAGGCGCCCGGGTCGGAGGAGATCTCGTTCTCCCAGTTCACGCCGTAGAGCAGCGTGCCGAAGGCGGCGTTCACGTCGTCTTTGTCGATGGTCAGGAACGGGTTGGCCTCGGAGGCGTCGATAACCTTGTCCCCGACGCCGGCCATGGTGGCCTGCGACTCGAAGAGGAAGTTCATCGACTGGATCTCGCCCGCCAGCACAGCGCTGAAGTCGAAGCCGGTCGAGTCGGTGTCGGCAGCCGCCAGCGGCGCCAACGCAAGTGCCGTACCAGCGACGAAGCTGCCGAGCACGCCGATTTTCCGCATGTCCATTCCCCCCAAATGCCCTTCACTATTGCTGCCCGGCGGCCGGTTTCCCCAACCCCCGCCGGAAGCTCCCCCCAGCACCGTTGCTGTAAGCCGGATAAAATCTAACAAGGACCTGTGATCAATACAAGTTAATGTTCACTTTCGTCTTGGTTTCTTCGAGCTCTTCCCCCAAATTCTCCCAGGCGTCCCGGTGTTTGCGCAGGTCAACATGTGCTCAGGATCACTTCGCCGCCCGCCCATGCACAGCATCCGATGCCCTGGACACCCCCAAGTGAACGCCCGAACCGACGGCATCCACGGCAAGACGAAACCCCCGGAGAGGATCCCTCCGGGGGTTTCGCTTCGGGCTGCGATCAGGAGTCGAAGATGCCGAAGTAGCCCATCAAGTCACCCCAAGCGAAGCTGAGGTAGTTAGCGGCCTCTGCCCAGCCGGTGTCGGCGTTGCTGGCGATGTCCATCGCGCTGTCGCCGCCGAACAGGTCGCCGCTGCTCCAGTCGAGCACATCGCCGTTGTTCATCAGCGCGTACAACAGCGAGTTGATGCTGTCGTCGAGCGGGACCATCGCGCCATTGAAGACGCTGTACGCGCCGGGATCGGAAGCCAGTCCCGCCATGGTCGGGTTCAGTCCGTAGACCAGGTGGTCGAACAGGGTCGAGCCATCGTCCTGAACCGTCGATACGTCCGCCGGCTTGATGATGTCAAAGCCCTGCGGGCCCGTGGTGACGTCCGTCGATGGCACACCCGCCAGCAACGTGTCGGTGCCGAAGAGGAAGTTCATCGACCCGATCTCGCTGCTTACGATGGGCGCCAAGGGATCGGTGTCGGCAGATGCCAACGGCGCCAATACGAACGCAGCGCCGGCAGCGAAGCCACCAATGACGACGAATTTGCGCATGCTCATGTTCAATGCCTTTCGCGAATGTCCTTCTTTTGGCGGTAGTCCGCCCAGGAGCCCCCCAGCACCGCCTCTGAAATCCGCAGGGGCTCTGTCAGTTTCACTAGTCTTGGTTCGATTGGAACCTTGCGAGATAGGTGCCCAAATCCATATACCTCCTGACAGCCCGTCGGTGCGCAGACGAGCCCGGGCGAACACACACCGGACTCAACCAAGACATCAGTTTCCGGCGAACGCCATGTCGTAGATGTCGTTCCGGACGGTGGCTTGCCCCATTTCAAGCACCCCCGGAGGAAAAGCTAAAACCCCCAGACTGCAGTTTTTCGGCGACTTCCACTCACCGCTAGAAATCTTCCGCCTAGCTGACGCCGGCGCCCGCCCCGTTGAAATGAAGCCCCCTGTTAATGAATATTCCCGTACCGTAAGCCGATGCATCTCTACGGACAACACAAGTGGCACTTCAGTTTTCGTACAGATTCCTGTGCACTTTGTTTACGTTCACGTCAAGGAATCGGTGTCGTCGCGGCGCCGCCACGGAAGCGCGGAGAGCAGTGCCCGAAACGGGTTTCGCCTATGCTGCGAGCATGGCTTCCCCGCGGAAGACCCCATGGGAGTCGGTGCAGCGATTCGCGGAAAACCTGGTGTTCAACGAGGCGCCACGGTTCATCCGCCAACTCGAGCAGGCACCGCAGGTACAGCAGCGCATCCAGCGCGGTATCGAGCAGGGCATCAAAATCGGTCTGGAGATGCTCAGCGGCGCGACATCGGAGCCGGCTACCGAAATCGCCTCCGGCCGCCCGGTGACCGACAGCAGTGTTCCCACCGCGCACCGCGCACGCCGGCTGGTCTACTCCCCCGATCTCAACGGTCGCGCCGACCCGGGCGAGATCGTCTGGACCTGGGTGGCCTATGAGGACGAGCCGGACCGCGGTAAGGACCGACCGGTGCTGGTCGTCGGCCGCGACCGCAACGTGCTGCTGGGCCTGATGCTGTCCAGCAGGCAACGGCATGCCGAGGACGCGAACTGGGTCGGCATCGGTGCGGGCAGCTGGGATGACGCTCACCGGGTCAGCTGGGTGCGCCTCGACCGGGTGCTCGACGTGCCCGAGGAATCGATCCGGCGCGAAGGCGCCATCCTGGAGCGTTCGGTGTTCGAGGTGGTGGCCGCCCGACTGCGCACCGAATACTCGTGGAGTTGAGTTAACCCTGGGCGATGTAGTCGCGCAGTTGCTCGTGTTCGGCCTGCAGCTCTTCCATCCGGGACTTGACGATGTCGCCGATGCTGACGATCCCTGCCAATCGGCCGTTTTCGAGCACCGGTATGTGACGCGCGCGGTGCTCGGTCATCAACATGCTGACGTCGTCGGCGGAGTCGGCCTTGGCGCAGGTCGCCACCAGTCGGGTCATGATGGCCGACACCGGCCGGGCCAGCAGACTGGCGCCGTGGACGTGCAACTGGCGGACCACGTCGCGCTCGGAGGCCACCCCCTCCAAACCCTCACGTCCGATCACCACCATGGCGCCGATATTGTGCTCGGCCAAGCCAGCCAGCAACTCCATGACCGTGGCATCCGGATGGATCGTCACCACCGCCGCACCCTTGTTCCGCAATACATCCGCGATCCGCATTGAAGCCTCCCGCCGCAGTGATCTGCTTCACACCAGGCTAGGCCATTTCGGCCGGACCGGGGTGGCGATAACGAAACTCCGTCGATCGCATAGCGCGCAGCCGAAATCTGTGGCATATGTGACGCATGACGATCGAGATCACTCTGCTGGGCACCGGAAGCCCGATCCCCGACCCGAACCGCGCCGGACCGTCGACCCTGGTCCGAGCCGGGGGCCAGCAACTACTGGTCGACTGCGGACGGGGGGTGCTGCAGCGCCTGGCAGCGGCGGGCGGCTCGGCCAACACCCTGTCGGCACTTCTGCTCACCCACCTGCACAGCGACCACATCGCCGATCTGGGGGATCTGCTGATCACCCGATGGGTCACCACTTTCACCCCCGACACCCCGCCGCTGCCGATCATCGGGCCACCGGGCACCGCGGAGGTGGTGGAGGCGACCCTGCGAGCTTTCGGTCACGACATCGGCTACCGCATTGCCCATCACGACGATCTGACCGCCCCGCCCCCTGTCGACGTGCAGGAACACACCTCGGGCCTGGTCTGGGATCGCGACCAGGTGCAGATCACCGTGGCACCCACCGACCATCGGCCGGTGACGCCGACCATCGGTTTCCGGATCGAGCACTCCGATGACAACGGGACCGCCTCGGTGGTGATGGCCGGCGACACCGTGCCCTGCGACAGCCTCGACGAGCTGGCGGCCGGAGCCGATGCGCTGGTGCACACCGTCATCCGCAGCGACCTGATCGAGTTGCTGCCCCAGCAGCGCATCCGCGACATCTGCGACTACCACTCCTCGGTGCCCCAGGCGGCTGCGACCGCCCGACGGGCCGGCGTGGGCACCCTGGTGCTGACCCACTATGTGCCCGCTATCGCGCCCGGACAGGAGGAGCAGTGGCGGGCGTTGGCTGCCGCGGAGTTCGACGGGCCGATCGAACTCGGCGACGACCTGCATCGAGTCGAGGTGACCGCCCGCAGCTGAGTCGAGTTGGGGAGTTGCCGAACCAGCTGGTACCCTGAACAGCTGTTGCTCCCGCCTCGGGAGGCAAACCCAACTCAAGCTTTTGCGAAGGAATTACTCCGTGGCCAACATCAAGTCGCAGGTGAAGCGCAACCGGACCAACGAGCAAGCCCGGCTGCGCAACCAGTCGGTGAAGTCGGCGGTGCGCACCGCGATCCGCGCCTTCCGCGAGGCCGCCGCAGCCGGCGACAAGGACAAGGCCGGCGAGCTGCTGGTCTCGACCAGCCGCAAGCTGGACAAGGCCGCTACCAAGGGCGTCATCCACAAGAACCAGGCTGCCAACAAGAAGTCGGCCCTGGCGAAGGCGCTCAACCAGCTCTGACCTAGCGGATTGTCCGCAAGCGGCGGCCCCTGATTCCACATTGGAACAGGGGCCTTCGTGTTGTCTGGGTCAGCGGTCGGCCAGCTCGGCGACCCCACGGACCGCGGCCTCCAGCGCGTAGTCGGCGTCGGCAGCGGCGCCTTTGACGTCGGCGTTGAGGGCGGCCACTAGCCGCACCGCGGCCGCCATCGTCCCCGGCGACCAGAACCGGGCCTGCTTCTGCGCCTTCTGCACCCGCCAGGGCGGCATACCCAATTCACCGGCCAGCCGGTAGGGATCACCGGACTTGGACCGCACCCGGGCGATGGTGTGAATCGCCTCTGCCAGGGCATCGGCCAGCACCACATGCGGTTCGCCACGAATCATCGCCCAGCGGAGCGCCTCGGTGGCACCGGCGACGTCGCCGACGACCGCCCGATCGGCGACGTCGAATCCTTTCACCTCGGCTTTGCCGCTGTGGTAGCGGCGCACTGCGATGGCGTCAACATGCCCGCCGGTATCGGCGACCAGCTGCGAACACGCCGAGGCCAGTTCGCGGATATCGGAGCCCACCGCGTCGAGCAACGCCGTCACAGTGTCGTCGTCGACGCGGACTTTGAGCCCGCGGAACTCAGCGCGAACAAAGTCGGTCCGCTCGGAGGCCTTGGTGATCCGGGCGCAGGCGTGCACCTCGGCGCCGAGTTCCCGCAGCTTGCCCGCCAGCGCCTTGGCCCGCCCCGCACCGGAGTGCACCACCACCAGCACGGTGCCCAGCGGAATGTCGGCGGCCGTCGCTTCGATCAGCGTCACGGCGTCCTTACCGGCTTCGGCGGCTGCCTCGAGCACCACCACCCGTTCGTCGGCGAACAGCGACGGGCTCAACAGCTCCGCGAGTTCACCCGCCGCCACCTCACCGGCTCGCAACCGGTCCACCGGGATGTCGGTGCTGCCGGCCTGGGCCCGCACCCCGGCCAACACCTGGGCAACGGCCCGCTCGACCAACAGTTCCTCATCCCCGAGGATCAGATGCAGCGGCGAAACCGATTGGCTCACCCGCCAATCGTGTCACGCTGCGCCGACACCCGCCCAGGCGGTCAACACCTGCGTGGCCGACCACGTCAACAGGCACAGTGCCAACACGGCCAACGCCCGCCGGCACCACCGCCATCGCCAGCACACCACCATCAGGACGGCAGCGGCGCCGACCCCGGCGACCCCGGCCACTCCCCCCGGCACCGGCACGGTGGCGGCGGGCATTGCGCCGGCCCAGTGCGCGATACGGCACACCCACCACAACTCCGGTCCGGTGAAACGGATCAATAGATAGGCGCCTGCCGGCCACCACCCGCACAACACCGCCGCGGCGCTGCCCAACACGGTGATCGGCGCGACCAGCGCCGCCACCGCCAGGTTGGCCGCGGTACTGACCAGACTGAGCCGCCCGGAGATGCCGGCGATCAACGGCGCGGTGACCAGGTTGGCGGCCCACGCCACACAGACCGCGGCGGCCAGCGATCGAGGCCAGCCGCGCGCCACCAGCCGGGCCGTCCACACCGGCGCGACGAGCACCAACGCCGCGGTGGCCACCACCGACAGGGCGAACCCGACATCGACCGCCAGGTGTGGGGCCAACGCCAGCAGCACCAGCACACTGGCGGCCAGGCTCGGCACGGCCTGGCGACTGCGCGCCGAAAGCACGCCCAACAGCGCGATGGCCCCCATCACCGCCGCCCGCAGCACACTGGCCGTGGGCTGCACGACGATCACGAACGCCACCAATGCCCCCGCGGCCAGCACGGCCGCCGTCCGTGGACCGACCAGCCTCGCCGAGAACAACACCGCGCCGCAGACGATCGTCACGTTGGCACCGGAGACGGCCATCAGGTGGGTCAGGCCGGCGGCCCGAAAGTCCCGACCGGTGGGGACGGTTATCGCCGACGTGTCACCGAGCACCAACGCGGGCAACATCCGAGCCTGTTCGTCGGGCAGCACTCGCGCGGCGGCGGCCGCGAACCGGGCCCGGACCCGATGCGCTACTCGCGCGACCGGCCCGGGCTGGCCGCGCACCGCAGCGCCGGTGGCCGTGAGCACCGCCACCGACAGGTCCCGCCGGGCCGGGCGGGCGATCTTGGCGCGGAACGCCGTCGGCTGACCGACCATCACCTCGCCGAAGTCGACGCCGGAGGCGAATACCAGCACCCGGCCGGACGCGGCCACGTTATCGACGCGCTGCAGGGTGGCCCGGAACATCACCCGCCGTGCGCCGGCCGGCAGCGGACTCTCGCTCGGGGTGACCGTCACCGCCGCTGCCGTGCCGAACACCGCGGTGATCGGGTGGTGCTCGACGGAGGCGGTACGCAGCGCGACAGCCCATCCGAAGCCCGCGCCCGCCATCGATGCCGCGGCAACCGCCGCACCCACGAGCCGCCAGCCGGGCCGCCGGAGCCGCCCGGCATAGCCGCACAGCACGCCGGCCGTCACGCCCAGCAGGGCACACAGCACGGCCAGCACGCCCCCGATCTGCCACTGGATGCCCGCCGCCGTGACCAGCCAGCCCACCACCGCCGCAGGCACCAGCCGAACGTCGAGCCGAGCCGCTGGTGTCGGTACGGCCGCGGGCGGTGTCACGCTCAGACACGAACCAGGGCACGCAGCTTCTCCAGGCGCGCCGGGCCGATCCCGTCGACGTCGCCGAGCTGATCGACGCGGGTGAACTTGCCATGGGCGTCGCGCCAGGCCACGATGGCGGCCGCCGTCACCGGACCCACCCCGGGCAGGGCGTCGAGCTGCTCGACCGTCGCGGTGTTGAGGTTGACCGACTCGCCGGATTTGGGCTCAGGACCGGTCGGCGCGGTGCTGGTGCGGGGAGCTTCCGGAACCTGCGAGGCGGCCCCGACCGAACTGCCCAGTACCGGCAGCCCGGCCGGCGGCGCCAGACCGACCACGATCTGTTCGCCGTCCACCAAAATCCTGGCCAGGTTCAGGCCGACCGTATCGGCACCGTCGAGCGCACCGCCGGCGGCGGTCAGCGCATCTGCGATGCGGGAGCCAGGCGACAACGTCGCCAAACCCGGCTTGTGCACCAGGCCGACCACACTGACCACAACCTGCTCGGCGGGCGGCGCCGCGCCACTGGCGGCCGATTCGTCGGTGCGCGGGCTGGCAGTCGAAACCATCTCCACCGGTGGCAGTTTGGCGCTGAGCACCGGCGCAGGCTGATCACGCAGCACGGTGAACACAGTGATGAGCACCGCGACCGCGGCGATCACCGCCAAGGCAATAGCACCGGCTCGGCCCGGGTCGGCCCGTACTTTGGCAAGCCAGCCCGCGTCGGCGGCGCCGTCAGGCAACCACCGCGGCAGCAACGAATTCGGGTCAGCCTCGTCGTCGGCTTCGCAGGTGTGCTCACCATGGTCGGATTCCGGCAGCAGGCCGAGTCGACGCTGCAGCCGCTCGCCGGGCAGTTCTGATGCCATGCGCCCGACGGTAGGTGCCGGCACCGTCAGACCGGTTCGCTCACCGCACGATCCCAGCCGATCTGTGGATCAACCCGGGACTGTGCGCAACCTGCCGCGACGCCGCTACGGGTTCAGCCACTCCCCGACGTCTTGCGAGATGCCCGACGACGGCGCGTAGCGCACCTTTGACGCCGTGACCCCGGTGGGCAGCGCGAAGACCACGCAACCGGTGTTCGACGAGCCGGCCGGGATCAGAAACCAGCCGTAGGCGAAGTCCTTGCATTCGGTCACGGTGGCGAAGTCGGCCCGGTAGCTCTGATCATCGGAACCCACCACAGTCACGTCGCTGTTGCTGTTGCCGACGATGGTCGTAGTTCCGGCGTTCTCGATCCGCACCTTGGTGGCCAGGTAGGTCTTGCCGGCCGCGCCCCAGCCGTTCGGGACCGTCGCCGGGGCGATGACCTCTGTCAACGTCACGGCGATCTTCTGCCCGCCGATGCGCATCAGGTCCAGCGTCTGGCCGATGTGCGCGGCCGGTCGCGGGGCCGGCGTTTGCCGGGCCCCAGGCGACGAGTCCGGCGTGGCCTGCTCCGCTGGTTCCGCCGAACACGACACGAGAGACAAGACCAGAACACCGAGCGCGACGACCCACCGTCTCATGAGGTCCAGCCTACAAAAGCGCACGGTAAGCCCTCCCCCGAACGGCCGCGGAAGTGGCGATTAGGGTGCATACCAACCGTGAGTTCACCCAACCAACCGGGAGGTCGACGTGAGACTGGCACTGAGCGCGGAGGAGGCCGCATTCCGCGACGAGATGCGGACCTTCTTCACCACCGAGATCCCCGCTGACATTCGCGAACGCAGCCGGTTGGGCCATTCGGACTTTCCCGACGACATCGTCACCACCCAGCGGATCCTCAACGCCAATGGCCTGGCGGTACCCAACTGGCCGGTCGAGTGGGGCGGCAAGGACTGGACGCTGACCCAGCACCAGATCTGGCACGACGAGATGCAGCTCGCCTCGGTGCCCGAACCGCTGACCTTCAACGCCAAGATGGTCGGCCCGGTGATCGCGGAATTCGGCTCCCAGGCGATCAAGGAGCGCTTCCTGCCCGCCACCGCCAACCTGGACATCTGGTGGTGCCAAGGTTTTTCCGAGCCTGAAGCCGGCTCCGACCTGGCAAGCCTGCGCACCACGGCGGTGCGTGACGGCGACAGCTACATCGTCAACGGGCAGAAGACCTGGACCACGCTCGGCCAGTACGCGGACTGGATCTTCTGCCTGGTGCGCACCGACCCGCAGGCACCCAAGAAGCAGGCTGGTATCTCTTTCCTGCTGTTCCGGGTCGACACACCGGGTGTCACCATGCGGCCGATCAAGCTGATCGATGGTGGCTACGAGGTCAACGAGGTGTTCTTCTCCGACGTACGGGTGCCCGCCGATCAGTTGGTCGGTGAGGAGAACCACGGTTGGACCTATGCGAAGTTCCTGCTGGGCAACGAGCGGACCGGCATCGCCGGGGTGACCCGCACCAAGGTGCGTGTCGCCGAACTCAAGCAGCGCGCCAAGGCGTTGGGGGCCCTCGACGATCCGCTGTTCGCGGCGCGGGTCGCCGAACTCGAAAACGATCTGCTGGCACTGGAGCTCACCCAGATGCGAGTGTCGAGCGACTCCGCCGACGGCAAGCCGAACCCGGCGTCATCGGTGCTCAAGCTGCAGGGCAGCCAGCTGCAGCAGGCCGCCACCGAGCTGTTCGTTGAGCTAGCCGGTCCCGATGCCCTGCCCTTCGAGGCAGGCGACGGCATCGCAACGCCCACCTGGGCGCAGGACGCGGCGCCGACGTATCTGAACTACCGCAAGACCTCGATCTACGGCGGCAGCAACGAGGTACAGCGCACCATCATCGCGTCGACCATTCTCGGCCTTTAGGAGGCATGACAGCTATGGACTTCCAACTCAGCGACGAGCAGGTTCTGCTGCGCGACACCACCCGTTCGATGTTGTCGGGCTATGACACCGAGACCCGCAACAAGGTCATCGAGACCGACCCCGGTTTCAACCCCGAGGTGTGGAAACAACTGGCGGACATCGGGATTCTCGGTCTGGGTTTCGACCCGCAGGAATCCGGCCCGCTGGAGATCATGGTGGTGCTCACCGAGGTCGGCCGGCGGGTGGCGCCGGAGCCCGTCATACACGGAGCACTCGGGCCGGGCGCCCTGATCGCCGAGCGCGGCACCACCGAGCAGCGCGCGCTGCTCGACTCTGTCGCCGAGGGCGAGCAGATCCTGGCGTTCGCCCACACCGAGCCGGGCATGCGGGGAACCGCAGGCAAGGTGGCCACCACGGCTGTGCCGCAAGGCGATTCGTGGCGGCTGAGCGGACGTAAGAACCCGGTGCTGACCGGCGATCGCGCCGACACGCTGGTGGTCAGCGCCGCGTTGCCGGACGGCGGGACCGGGCTGTTCCTGGTCGACGCAAGCGCTGACGGTGTGACGCGGGCGCCCTACCGGACCTTCGACGGCCAGCGCGGCGCCCAGATCGACTTCGCCGACACGCCGGCTACCGCACTGGGTGAGGCAACCGACGCCTCGGCCGCCATCGAGCGCGCCGTCATCCGCGCTTCTTCGGCCCTGTGCGCCGAGGCCGTCGGCGCGATGGAAGAGGCTTTGCGGCTGACCACCGACTACCTCAAGACACGCAAGCAGTTCGGGGTCACGCTCAACACCTTCCAGACCCTGACCCAGCGTGCCGCCGACATGTACGTGTCGCTGGAGTTGGCCCGCAGCATGAGCATGTACGCGGCGATGTCGCTCGCCGACGACAACTACGACCCGGTGATCGCGGCGCGCGCCAAGCTGCAGGTCGGCCGCTCCGGGCGCCACATCGCGCAGGAAGCCATCCAGTTGCACGGCGGGATCGGGGTGACTTGGGAGTATCCGGTCGGCCACCTGGCCGCCCGGCTCACCGCCATCGACCACACCCTGGGTTCGTCGCAGGATCAGCTGCACGTGCTGATCGACAACCTGGGCGACTACGACCTGGCCAAACTGTAGCCCCTAGAAGTGGTAGCCGATCTGGGCGCCGGCGTCGCTGACGAACGCCGCGTCCAGTCGGCGAACCAGGGCGTCATCGCCACAGCGCAGTCTGCCCGCTGCGGCAAGCGCCGACGCCCGGTGCGCACCCAGATACAGGCTGCCCAGGACGTCGAGGTCCAGCTCCACATCGGCTTCGGCCTCGGTCGGGACGCAGTCGGCCACTCCCTCACGGATGGTCAAGGCGAATCGTCCACCGTCGCCGCGGAATCCGTCGCGCACCGCCACCACGACGGATAGCTCGGGCACCGCCAAGGAGTAGCGGCGAGCCTTGAGCACCGCGGGGATGTCCATCATCCGCAGCCACAGCGCGTCCGAGCTCCCGGTGGTGGTGGCCAGCCGGGTATCGGTCAGCAGATACGGCATCGGGTCGTCTGGGTCGGTCTCGATGACGATCTTGCCCATCAAGTCCAGCCCGAGCAGCGCCCGCCACAATGCGGCGTGCGCGGCCGGGGTGACGGCGCGGAACTCGCCGACCCGCACCGACTTTGGATGCTCACCGTGCACCCGGTAGAGCACATAACCGTCAGGATGCAGCAGCCCAAACCATTCGGTGCCGCCGTCACGAGTGTTCTCCCGGTCGGCGAGCAGGTCATCCCAGAGCGGCCGGGGGCGCGCCAAACCGCCCGGGACACGCTGGCGCCACCGCTCGTAGACCGCGGCGAATTCGTCACGGCACCCACCCGCTTTGACCAGCCGCACCCCACCGGGGTCGGGTGCGTCGGCGTGCAACTGGGCGAACCGCCGGTCGATGGTCAGCTCGTGGTCCACCGTCGCCGGGCCGTAGCCGAACCGCCCGTAGATGCCGCCCTCGCTGGCGGTCAACGCCGCGATCGGATAGCCCGAATCGGCAATGCGCCGGTGCAATTCGGTGTACATCATCCGGAGCACACCCCGGCGCCGATGGGTCGGGGCCACCACGACGAAGCTGACCCCGGCCGTCGGCAACACTGCCCCGCCGGGCACCGTCAGCTCCAGATCCAGGTAGCCCGACATGCCGACCACCTCATCGCCGTCGCAGACCACGATGGAGCTGTCGGGGGTCGTCAGGGTCCGCCAGGCGACCATCGACTCGGCGTCCCAGTCCTCTCCGAAGCCCACGGCGGCCAGCACGGACATCGCCGACCAATCGTCATCGGTAGCGGTACGCAGGGTCAGGGTTTGGGATACGGTGCCGGTCACGTCGTCCGAGGCTGCCACAAACGCTCTTGGACCGCACCCCAATAATGTTGGGTACACCCGTCACCGAGGAGCATGATGCCCACTTTCGACCGCCCGCTTCGCGTCATCCAATGGACCACCGGAAACATCGGTCAGCGCTCGCTGCACGCCATCATCGGCCGTCCCGACATGGAGCTCGTCGGGGTCTACGCCCACGGCAAGGACAAGGTCGGGTTGGACGCCGCCGAGTTGGCCGGTTGGGCGGAACCGACCGGGATCACCGCAACCAATGACATCGACGCGCTGATCGCGCTGAAGCCAGATGCGTGCTGTTACAACCCGCTGTGGCCCAGCATCGATGAGTTGGTCGCACTGCTCGAGGCCGGGGTGAACGTGTGCTCAACCGCGGCCTGGATCACCGGGGGCAAGCAGAGCGTGCAAGACCGCAAGCGCATCGAGGACGCCTGCCGGGCCGGGAACTCCACCATGTTCGGTAGCGGCGCGCACCCCGGGCTGACCAACATGGTCGGCATGGTGCTGTCCGGGGCCTGCGAGCGCGTCGACGAGATCCGGATCACCGAGTCAGTGGACTGCTCGACGTACGAGTCGGCGGCCACCATGGCGGCGATGGGATTCGCCCAGGACCCCGACACCCCCGGGCTGGCTGAAAGCGTCCGCCTCGAGAGCGAGGTTTTCGCCGAGTCCGCGGCGATGATGGCCGACGCGATCGGCGCACAATTGGACCGCATCACCTTCGACGTGCAGTTCACCGCCGCGACCGGGGACAGCGACCTGGGCTTCATGAAGATCCCGGCCGGCACGGTGGGCAGTGTCTTCGGCTATCACCGCGGCTGGGTGGGGACGCGCAACGTGGTCAGCGTTGGTTTCAACTGGATCATGGGCAACCAGGTCACCCCACCTAAGCCGGTGGCACACGGCCACGTCATCCAGGTGTTCGGACTGCCCAACATGCGCACCGTCATCAACTGCCTGCCGCCCAAGGACTGGAACGAGCCGAACTTCAACGGTCTGGGCTCGATCTACACGGCGATGCCGGTGACCAACGCGGTGCCATCGGTGGTCGCGGCCGAACCGGGCATCGTCACGCTGGCCGATCTGCCGCCGATCACGGGCCGGACCGGCGGTTAGCGAGGCTCGACGCAGGAGAGGCGAAGCTGGACCGCCGAATCAAACCTGCCGGTTGGCGGTGACGGCTCCCGACGCCGCATCGACGGTGACGTCGCGTTCGGTCAGCTGGTCGTCCCACACGTCGGCTTCCCAGACGACGGTGCCGTTCATGTCGAGCAGGCTCAGCTCGGTGATCGAACTGTTGGGCACTGCCCGCAGTACACGTTCCACGGCACTGCGGTAGTCCAGATGGGTGCCGTCGACATTGGCGCGCCGCTTGGCCTTGTCGGCGTCACTGTCCTCGGTCACGGTGGGGCCGACCAGGACAGACACCCCGTCGGAATCGATTTTGACCTGATGTTCGGTGCCGTCGGCCGTGACCACGCCGGCCTTCCAGGTACCGGCGTCGCTGGTCTGGCTCTCGATGAAGATCAGCACACTGTCGGGTACCTGCGAGGTCGCGAGGGCACCGGCGCGAAGCAGTGTCTGTGGGTCTGGCGGCGCGTCGGGGCGAGTCCAAGACGCCTCGGGGGCCGCCGAATCCTGCGACGACGTGCCGGACGTGCCCTTACCGCTGCATCCGGCCAGCGCCAGCGTTGCCACGATGACCACCGCACCGAAGCGGATGACATTTCCCAGAGCGCGCATCAGCGGCCATGCTACTGAAGTCGGGGCGCCGGCGCTGAAGTCAGGCGCCGCGACCGCCGCCCGTTCGCGGGGCCGCGGCCAGAATTGCACCGTTTGCGGTCCTTAGCTAAGCGAAGGGTTATGCTGCCGAAGGGCGCGATTCGCGGAATCATCGATGCTTCCGACGAAGCCGGAGAGCAGACCGTCCAGCGCCGACGTTCAACCGCACTATCGGTAGGCGGAAGGCGGTGAGATGGGGAAAGTCTCGGTCGCCGGCATACTCAAGCGGCATTGGATTCCGCTGGTCTTCATCGTGGTCATCGCGATCTCGAGTGTGATCGTCAGTCGACTGCACAAGGTGTTCGCCTCCGAAGACCTCAATCCTCACGCTGGTACCGGCATCGAAATCGTTCAGTTCAACCCGAAATCCGTCGCCTACGAAGCCTTTGGGCCACCCGGCACCACCGCCGACATCAACTACTGGGACGCCGAGGCCAACGTCCATCAGCTGGTAGGCGTGCCGCTGCCCTGGACCTACACCGTGGTCACGGTGCTACCCGCCGTCATGGCCAACATGATCGTGCAGGGCAACACCGGTGAGATCGGCTGCCGAATCAAGATCGACGACCGGCTGCTCGACGAACGCCGTGCCACCGGCCTCAACGCCCAGACCTTCTGCCTGGTGAAATCCGGATGATCAGGCGGATCAAAGAGCAGCTGGACCGCCACCAGGATCCGCACGTCAAGCGGCCCTTCTTCGCGCACATGCTGCGCATTTTCGCGGTGCCGATCATCATTGCCTGGATCGTGCTCACCGTGCTGGTGAATGTCCTTGTCCCCCAACTGGAAGTCATCTCCGAGGAACATTCCGCGCCACTGGCACCGGTCGATGCGCCGTCGATGATCGCCAGCAAGCTGGTCGGCGAGAACTTTCAGGAGTACAAGTCCAACAGCACCGTGATGATGGTGGTGGTCGGCGAGGAGGAACTGGGCGAGGCCGCCCACCACTACTACGACGAGATCGTCGCGAAGCTGGTCGCCGACAAAGACCATGTCGAGCATGCCCAGGACTTCTGGCGTGACCGACTGACCGCGGCAGGCGTTCAGAGCTCTGACGCCAAGGCCGCCTACATCATGCTGAACCTGGTGGGCAACCAGGGCATGACCGAGGCCAATGACTCGGTCGTCGCGGTCCGCCAGGCCATCGACGACACTCCCGCGCCGCCCGGGGTCCAGGCTTACGTCGCCGGACCTGCTGCCCTGACAGCGGACCTGCGCGAGATCGGCGATTCCAGTCTGGTCAAGATCACCCTGTTCACCATCGCCGCGATCGCGATCATGCTGCTGATCGTCTTCAGGTCGGTGTCGGCGATGTTGACCCAGCTGTTCCTGACCCTGCTCGAGCTGATCTGCGCCCGCGGCGTGGTCGCCGTCCTCGGCTTCAACAACGTCATGGGTCTGACGACGTTCGCGGTCAACATCATGGTGATGCTCGCGATCGCCGCCGGCACCGACTACGGCATCTTTCTCATCGGCCGGTATCGGGAAGCCCGGCTTGCCGGCGAGGACCGGGTCGACGCCTACTACACCACTGTGCGCAGTGTCACCCCGGTGGTGCTGGGTTCGGGACTGACCATCGCCGGGGCGTCGGCGATGCTGTACTTCACCAGGCTGCCCTACTTCCACACCATGGGCATTCCGGTCTCGGTGGGCATGCTCGTGGTGGTCGGCGCCGCGCTGACCCTGGGACCGGCCATGCTGGTGGTGGCCACCAGCTTCGGCCTGCTCGAGCCCAAAAAGGCCACGCGGGGCGGGTTCTGGCGCCAGGCCGGTGTCTCGGTGGTGCGCTGGCCCGGACCTATCGCGGTGGCCAGCCTGGCGATCATCATGATCGGCCTGGTCGCCCTGCCGGGATTCAGACCGGGTTACGACGACCGCAAGTACCTGCCTGCCGACACCCCGGTCAACGTGGCCTATGCCGCCGCGGAGAAGCACTTCTCGGCGGCCCGAATGGCGCCGGACATCACCATGGTCGAATCCGACCACGACATGCGCAATCCCGCCGACATGCTGGTGCTGGACCGGGTCGCCAAGAACATCATGCGCGTGGTCGGCATCGGGATGATCCAGGACATCACCCGCCCGCTGGGAATTCCGCTGCAGCACAGCTCGATACCGTTCCAACTCAGCGTCTCCAACCAGCTGATGATCCAAAACATGAAGACGCTCAAGGACCGGATCAAGGACATCGACACCATCTCCCAGCAACTCGACAAGGACATCGAGCTGCTGATCCAGATGTATGGATACCTCCAGGAGGTCGACCGAACATTCGACGACACAGCCGAGGTCACCCAGCGCACCGTGGACGTCTCCGACCGGATCCGCGACCACATCGCCGAATTCGACGACCAGTTCCGTCCGCTGCGCAGCTACTTCTACTGGGAGCCGCACTGCTTCGACATCCCGATGTGTAACGCGCTGCGTAACACCTTCGACGCCACCGACGGGATCGACCAGCTCGCAGAGCAACTGCACTACCTGTCCAACGACATCACCAAGACGGCGCACCTGCTGCCGCAGGCGGTCGAACTGCTGCCCGCGGTAGTCGACACCATGCGAATCATGCGCGGGCTGGTGCTGACCGTGCACTCGACGTTCTCGGCGTTCATCGATCAGATGGAGGACTTGAGCAACACCCAGATCATGATGGGTCAGAGTTTCGACGACTCCAAGAACGACGATTTCTTCTATCTGCCCGCAGAAGCATTCGACAACAAGGACTTTCAAACCGGCCTTCGACTGTTCATGTCGCCGGACGGCAAATCGGCGCGATTCTTCGTCACCCACCAGACCTATCCGGCGACCGCGGAGGGTATCAAGCGGGTTGAGCCGGAGCGGATCGCTGCGCAGGAAGCCCTGAAGCAGTCGTCCTTGTCAGATGCCAAGGTCTACATCGGCGGCATGGCTGCGCTCTACGAAGACATGCAGAACGGCGCGAAGTACGACCTGATGATCGCGGTCGTGGCGTCGCTGACGTTGATCTTCTTGATCATGATGATGATCACCCGCAGCCTGGTGGCCGCCGCGGTCATCCTCGGCACCGCATCCAGTTCGATCGCCGCGTCGTTCGGCATCTCAGTGTTGATCTGGCAGCACATCTTCGGCCAGCACATCTATTGGGTGACACTGGTACTGGCGGTCATCGTGTTGCTGGCGGTCGGCTCGGACTACAACCTGTTGCTGGTCTCCCGTTTCGAAGAGGAGATACACGCCGGGCTCAAGACCGGCTATATCCGGGCGATGGCCGGCAGCGGCGGCGTGGTGACCTCGGCCGGAATGGTGTTCGCCGCCACCATGGGCATCATGTTCTTCAGTGACCTCAAGGCCATCGGGATGTATGGCACCACGGTGGCGATCGGGTTGCTGCTGGACACCTTTGTGGTCCGGGCGTTCTTCATGCCGTCGATCGCGACGTTGCTGGGCAAGTGGTTCTGGTGGCCGCAGGTGGTCCGGCCGTGGGGCCCCAACAAGAACATTCGCGGGATCGCCGCGCACACCCCGCGTGAAGAGTCCACCGACACAGACAGGTTCGCAGCGCCCGCGCAGTGAGCAACCCGGGGGTCGGCGCGTTCAGACCCCACCCGGGTCGACGTCGACACACACCGCGACGGCACCGGCCCCGACATGCAGGGCCAACGTCGGGCACAGGCTGGTGATGACAGCGGGCTCGCAGATCGGCAACCGCTCCGCCAGCGCACCGGCCACGTCTTGGGCCCCCTGCGGATTGGCGACGTGATGCACCGCCAGCGCCGCAGAGCGGTCTCCCACCACATCACAGACCCGGTCGATCATCGACGCGACAGCCTTGCTGACGGTGCGGATGCGCTGCGCCAGAACGAGCTTTCCGTCCTCGACCGCCAACAGCGGTTTCAGGGACAGGGCGGTGCCCAGCCAGGCCGCCGCGCTGCCGATCCGGCCGCTGCGCCGCAGGTTGTCCAGCCGCTGCACCACCATGTAGGCGTGACCGCGTTGCACGGCGGCGTCGGCCGCCGCCGCAACTGTCTGCAGGTCGGCGCCGCCGGCCGCCGCTCTGGCAGCGGCCAAGGCCGCGAATCCGGTGCCCATCGCTGCCGACTTCGAGTCGATCACCCGTACGCCGGAGCCGACCTGACCGGCTACCCGCTCGGCAGTGCCGAACGTCCCGGACAGCGCCGAGGAGATGTGCACCGCCACCACACCGGAGCCCGCGCTGTAGGAAAGCGCATTCCGGTAGACCTCAGCCAGTTCCTCCGGACCAGCCCCGGAGGTGGTGACACGCTCGCGCGCATAGATGTCCGCGGGCACGTCGTCGACGCCGTCGCGCAGATCGGCTCCGTCGAGCAGGATGTGCAGCGGCACCGTGCGTATTCCCCAACGGTCACGCGCCTCAAGAGGCAGGCAGGCCGACGAATCGGTCACGACGACAACGCTCATCGGATGGTCACACCAACGGGCCGGGCACGCCGGCCTCACTCAGGGCTTTGAGCATCAGGTCGGCGACCGCCCGGTGCGCTTCGAAGTTCCAATGGATGCCGTCGGGATTTGCACGCCCGCTCATGACCTCTTCGCCCACTGCGGCTTTCAGGTCCACCAGGGGAACATCGTGTTCCCGCGACCAGGCCGTAATGGCACGCACGGTGGGTTCGCGCCCCTGGTGGGCGCGGCCGTACGTGTCAGCAATGTGCACCGACGGCAGCGAAGCCACAATCGGAATGCCAGGACGGTTGAAATCGATTGCACCCCTGGTCATCTCAAGATACTCCACGGTGAGATGCGGCGGCAGCGCCGCCCGCGCCACCGGCGAGAACCGGGGCTGCAGCCAGCCGTAGCCGTCTCGGACCCAACGCCGCAACCAGGTCGGCCGCACGTAGCGAATCAACTCACGCAACGCCGTCGGCCACACCGACGGCAATGAGTCCATCCCGCTGGTGGCGAAGATGACTGCCCCAGCCCGGGGCAGTGCCGCCCACGCCCTCGGGTCCTGGGTGGACGCCCACCAGACGTCGCGGCTGGTCCAGCCGATCCGGCCGATCAGTTCGACATCCCAGTCCAGCTGGCTGGCAACGATGTTCGGCCAGATCCGCGGATCGTCGGCCGGCAGGCCACCGGTGGGCCCGTAGTAGGACAGCGAATCGGCGAAGACCAGCAGCGTGGGACGGGCCGGTGCGGGCTTCCAGCCGTCAGAGGACTTAGAGTTCACAGTCGGCCACCTGTGCTGAGGCATTCCAGACGTCGAGACGCCATCGCACGTCCGCGAAGTCGTCCTGGCCCGGATCCGAGCCGGCATCTGGACCGTCGGAGTATCCGCTGAGCTGGGTCCAGCTGGCGTTGGCCATCCCGCCCAGCACCGGCCAGTTCTCAACCGGCAACCGCAGCAAGGCCGCGGTCAGCGCGGCGATCAAGCCGCCATGGGCGACCAGCACCACAGGCTGATCGGCGTGATCGGCTCTCCCCCAGTCCGGTTCCCCGGCCACCAGCTCGCGCACCAGCGGAACGCTGCGCTCGGCCACGTCGATTCGGCTCTCCCCACCGTGGGGTGCCCATCGGGCGTCGTCGCGCCAGGCCAACCGGGCTCCCGGTGCGGCGGCGTCGACCTCTTCGTGGGTCAGTCCCTGCCAGTCACCGAGATGGGTTTCCCGCAGCCGGGTGTCCACCCGGACCTGCAACCCGTTGTGTTCGGCCAGCACGGTGGCCGTGTCGTAAGCCCGCCACAGGTCCGAAGACACGATCAGCAGTGGGTGCCGCTTGCGCAGTACCTCCGCCGCCGCCTCCGCCTGCGCACGGCCAAGGTCGCTCAGAACCGTGTCCAACTGGCCCTGCATCCGGCTGCCGGCGTTGAACTCGGTCTGTCCGTGTCGCAGCAGGATCAGCCTGCGGATCCTCACGACGCGTCCTCGGGCGCCTGCTCACCGGCTGGGCCCTCGAGGTCCACCGGCACCAGCGGGCAGTCCTTCCACAGCCGGTCCAGCGCATAGAAGTCGCGCTCATCCTGGTGCTGGATGTGCACGACGATGTCGACGTAATCCAGCAGGGTCCAGCGCCCCTCCCGAGTGCCCTCGCGGCGCGCCGGCTTGTAGCCGGCTAGGCGCATCTTGTCCTCGACCTCGTCGACGATCGCGTTGACCTGTCGCTCGTTGGACGCCGAGGCGATGACGAAGCAGTCGGTGATGACCAGTTGCGCTGAGACGTCGATGACGACGACGTCGTCGGCCAGCTTGTTCGAGGCGGCGCCGGCCGCCACGGTGGCCATCAGCACGGCCTCGGGTGTCGCGGTCATTGTTGGTCTCCGGGGGTCGGTTGGTAGAGGCGGCGCTTTGACACGTACTGGACCACCCCGTCTGGTACCAGGTACCAGATCGGGCGGGATTCTGCCGCGCGCCGGCGGCAATCGGTGGACGAGATCGCCAACGCCGGCACCTCGACCAGTGTCAACGCGTGCGGAGGCAGGGAGCCGAGCGCATCAGCGAGATGGTCGCCGTTGAGCTCGTAGCCGGGCCGGCTCACCCCCACAAACCGCGCCATCTCGAACATCTCCGGCCAATCCTGCCAGGACAGAATCGTGGCCAGCGCGTCTGCACCGGTGATGAAGTAGAGCTCGGCATCGGGGTTCTGTTCTCGCAGGTCACGCAAGGTGTCCTTGGTGTAGGTGGGACCGCCGCGATCGATGTCGGCGCGGCTCACCGAGAACCGCGGGTTCGACGCGGTGGCGATCACCGTCATCAGGTAACGGTCCTCTGCGGCGGTGACGCGGCGTTCCTTGAGCCACGGTTGCCCCGTCGGCACGAACACCACCTCATCGAGCCCGAATAGATCGGCCACTTCGCTGGCGGCGACCAGGTGGCCATGATGGATGGGATCGAACGTCCCACCCATGACTCCAAGCCGCCGTTTTCGCACGATAGGCCAGCTTACTTGGGGTCCTCGACGGCACGAGCGCACTGGTGGCACCGCTGGGGTGCGGCGCGGTCGGCGGACGCGGCGAGCTACTTTCCGCTTCGGCGTACGCTCATCGCAGGCGCAACCCCCCGTTGCTGCCGCGAAGCGGATGCCAATCGTGTAGAAGATGTCTGTGGAAGATTTTCCGTTGAGTTCAATTGATCGCGCCCAGGCGACCAAAGACGCCATGCTCAGGCGCTTTCACACTCGGGCGCAGATCACCGGCGAGATCAGGCTGCCGGCCGTGCCGAGCATGCTCGATGAATACGTGTCGATGTGCGCGAGCGTGTTCGCGGGCCTGGGCAAGCCCTTCAGCGACCTCGAACTCAACCGCCTCAGAGAAGTGCTGGAAGGCCAACTGGCCGAGGCCTACTCGCACTCGCTGCGCTCGAACATCATCATCTCCTACAACGCCCCGATCGGCCCCAGCCTGAACTACACGGTCCGCGCCCAGTGGAGCAGTGTCGCGGAGGCATACGAGGCCTGGCTGGCAACGCGGAAACCACCGTTGTTCGGCACCGAACCCGACGCACGGGTTTGGCACCTCGCTTGCGAGGCCGACAATCCGGCAGCCCATCGGGTGCTCGAGATCGGTGGGGGCACCGGGCGTAACGCCCTGGCGCTGGCGCGTCGCGGGCATCCGGTCGACGTCGTCGAGATGACCCCGAAGTTCGCCGAGATGCTCAGGACCGATGCCGAGGCGGAATCCTTGGACGTGCGCGTCATCGTGCGGGACGTGTTCGCCGACGCCGACGACCTGCGCGACGACTATCAGCTGATGGTGCTTTCTGAGGTCTTGACCGATTTCCGGTCCACCGAGGAGCTACGCAGCCTGTTTGAGCTGGCCGCCCGCTGCCTGGCTCCCGGTGGACGGCTGGTGTTCAACAGCTTCCTGGCGCACGACGGCTACGAACCCGACAGCGCGGCTCGGGAATTCTGCCAGCAGGTGTACTCGGGTCTGTACACCCGCAATGAAATGGCGGCAGCGACGGCCGGACTGCCCTTGCAGCTGCTCTCCGACGAATCCGTCCATGACTACGAGAAGGCGAACCTGCCCGACGGTTCCTGGCCGCCCACCAGCTGGTACATCGAATGGGTCAGCGGGCAAGACGCGTTCCGAACCACGCGTGAAGAAAGCCCGATGGAGTTGCGCTGGATGATCTTCCAGCGGACGCATTGAGCGTCCGGGCCTACTAGCGCCGGGCCAGGCCGTCGTCGATCATCTGCTGGAAGTGCTCCACGACGGAGTCGGCAACCGGCCGGAAATCGATGGCCAGCTCAGTACGCGCACGCGAACTGTCCAGGCATAGTGGCCAGCCGACATTGTGCTCGACAAACGGGCGCGTCAGCCCCGCCACCGGCGCCACCAGCTTGACCATGAACTTGGGCAGCTCGCAGGTCGGGAAGGACAGTCGGGCGCCGAAGTGTCGCCGCAACATTCGGCTGAGTTCCAGCATGCTGACGACCTCGGAGTTCACCACGTAGCGCCCCTGCGCCCCGGGCGTGTAGCCGGCCGTGATGTGCGCGCGGGCCACGTCGCGCACATCGACGCAGCCCATCTGCAGCGCGGGAGCACCCAGTGCCATCGACATGTCGATGAAGTGCTGCATGGTGTCCATGCTTCCCGAGGCGCTGGCCGTGGTCAGCGATGGGCCCAGCACCAGGGAGGGGTGAATGGTGACCAGGTCCCAGCGCTGCTGGGCCTGCTGAATCTGCCAGGCCGCCCGCTCGGCGACCGTCTTGGAGTAGGGATAGGGCTGGTGCTCGGGTGTGCTGGTGGTGTTCCAATCCGCCTCGGTGAAGCACGCCTTGCCCTGCATATCCGCGTTGTCGCCGTAGATGGCCGCCACGCTGCTGGTCAGCACCACCCGGGCCACCGAAGGGGTGGCATCCACGGCGGACAACACGTTGCGCGTGCCTTCGAGCGCGGGCCGTACCAGTTGCCGGTCGGCGTCGCGGATGGTGCCGAGCAGGAACGGTGAGGCGGTGTGGATGACCAGTTGGCAGCCCTGCATAGCCTCGGTGAAACTGCCCGGTTCGAGCAGGTCCGCCCGGTGCAGGCTCAGCTGCCCCGGGTGCCGCTCGGCAAGCGCGTGCAGATGTTCCAGGCCGCGGGGCTTGTCAGGATCACGGACGGTGGCCCGGACTTGGTGCCCGTCCTCGAGGAGGTGGCGCACGATCCAGCTGGCGATGTAGCCGCTGCCGCCGGTAACCAGCACGGGTGCACTGGAATCGATGGTCGTCATGAACCACCCTCTCTGATCGTTGTCCGGGTACGCCGGCAGCGCGCGAACTCGGCGTGGGGCTAGACCGGCAGCAGAGCGTCGATGACCCCGGCCAGCTGCTTGGCCGAGCGGCATTCGTGCATCGGGATGACGTCGGCGTAGCGCGGTACCGCGGAATCCCCACTGCCCCACAGGTGCCGGGGCTCGGGGTTGAGCCAATGCGCGTGCCGGCTGGCGGTCACCAGATGCGACAGCACTTCCACCCCGGGGTTTCGGTAGTTGGTACGACCGTCACCGAGCACCAGCAACGCGCTGCGCGGCGACACCACGTTCGGGTAGTTCTCGGCGAACGAAACGAACGCATTGCCGTAATCGGAATGGCCGTCGCGGGTATAGACCCCGGACTCCCGGGTGATCCGCTGGATGGCCACCGCCAGGTCGGCCTCCGGCCCGAACAGATGCGTCACCTCGTCGGTGGTGTCGATGAACGCAAAAACGCGGACCCTCGAAAACTGTTGGCGCAGTGCATGAACCAGCAGCAGAGTGAAGTGACTGAACCCGGCGACCGACCCGGAGACATCGCACAACACCACCAGCTCGGGCCGGGCGGGACGCGGCTTGCGCAGCACCACGTCGATCGGCACCCCGCCGGTAGACATCGACTTGCGCAGGGTCTTGCGCAGGTCGATGGTGCCGGCACGGGAACGTCGCCGGCGCGCGGCCAGCCGGGTTGCCAGGGTGCGGGCCAGCGGCGCCACCACCCGGCGCATCTGGCGCAGCTGTTCGCCGGACGCACGCAGGAACTCGACATTCTCGCTCAGCTGCGGGATTCCGTACATCTGCACATGCTCGCGGCCCAACTGTTCGGCGGTGCGCCGCTTGGTCTCGGCGTCCACGAGCTTGCGCAGCGCAGCGATCCGCTGCGCGGCCATCGCCTTGGCGATCTGCTCCTGGGAGGGGCTTGGTTCGTCACCGTAGGGCGCGAGCAGCCCGGCCAGCAGCTTGCCTTCCAACTCATCGAGCGCCAGCGCTTTGAGCGCCTGGTAGGCCGAGTAGGACGGGCCCCGGCTGGAGCGGTATTGCCCAAAGGCACCGACGATCGCCGCGATCATCGCGGACAACCGGGGATCGGTGTCGGCGAGGTCGGGGTTCTCGGTCAACAGATCGAGCAGCATGGCCCGCATGTCTTCGGCGTCCTCCGGCAGCGGCACATCCTCGGCCGGCTGCTCGTCGCCATCGACCACGACCGTGCGCCCGCCCAGCGCGGCCGGGAACCACAGATCGAACATGGCGTCGTAGGTGTCGCGGTGGTCGGGGCGGCGCAGCACCGCGCAGGCCAGTCCTTCCCGCAGCACCTCCCGGTCGTCGAGCCCGATCACGGTCAGCACCCGCCCGGCGTCGACTGTCTCAGAGGGGCCCACCGAAATCCCCTGCCCGCGCAGCGCTTCTACGAACCCCACCAGATGCCCCGGAATTCCATGCGGGGCAAGGGGTTGCGGCGGGCGGGTACGGCGCACCATCAGACGGCCATCAGTTCAGTCGCAGCTCTCCGGACGCCCGCACCTGATCGGATTGGTGCTTGAGCACTACCCCCAGGGTGGCCGCGACGGTGGCGTCGTCGATGGTGTCCATACCCAAGGCCAGAATGGTGCGGCCCCAGTCGATGGTCTCGGCCACCGACGGGAGCTTCTTGAGCTGCATACCGCGCAGCACCGCGATGATGCGAACCAACTCGGCGGCCAGATGTTCGGGCAACTCGGGCACCCGCGACAGCAGAATGCGGCGTTCCAGGTCCGGATCGGGGAAGTCGATGTGCAGGAACAGGCAGCGGCGTTTGAGCGCTTCGGACAGTTCCCGGGTCGCGTTGGAGGTCAACACCGTGAACGGGGTCCGCGTTGCGGTGATCGTGCCCAGTTCCGGGACCGTGACCGCGAAGTCGGAGAGCACCTCCAGCAGCAGGCCCTCGATCTCGATGTCGGCCTTGTCGGTCTCGTCGATCAGCAACACGGTCGGATCGGTGCGCCGGATCGCGGTCAGCAGCGGACGCGTCAGCAGGAACTCCTCGGAGAACACGTCCATCTTGGTGGCGTCCCAGTCCTCGCCCTGACCGGCAGTGTTGCCGGACTGAATACGGAGGATCTGCTTGGCGTGATTCCACTCATAGAGCGCCCGGGCCTCGTCGACACCCTCATAACACTGCAGCCGCACCAGCCCGGAGCCGGTGGCCGCGGCGACCGCGCGGGCCAGTTCGGTCTTGCCGACCCCGGCCGGTCCCTCCACCAGCAGAGGTTTGCCGAGCCGGTCGGCCAGGAACACCGCGGTGGTGGTGGCGGTGTCTGCCAGGTAGCCGGTCTCGGCCAGCCGGCGCGCGACGTCGTCGATGTCGGAGAACAGCGGCGCCTGGCGGGCCGGGGTGGCGGGGCTGGCGGGTTTTTCCATGCGGATGTAACTCCTTCGAGGCGCCTTAGACGGGACGAGTGTGGCCGTCACCCCACACGATCCATTTGGTCGATGTCAGCTCCGGCAGCCCCATCGGGCCACGGGCGTGCAGCTTCTGAGTGGAGATGCCGATCTCGGCGCCGAAGCCGAACTGCTCGCCGTCGGTGAAGGCCGTGGAGGCGTTGACCATCACCGCTGCGGCGTCGACCTGCTCGCTGAATCGCTGGGCAGCCGCCATGTTGGTGGTGACGATGGCCTCGGTGTGGCCGGTGCCGTATTCGTTGATGTGGTCGATCGCGTCCTCGAGCCCATCGACCACGGACAGCGCGATGTCCATCGCCAGATATTCACGGCGCAGGTGGTCCTCGGCAGCGGCGTCGTCGGCATCGCCATGCACCGCGACCCCGGCCGCGGTCAACGCGTCCACCAGCCGAGGCACTGCGGATGCGGCGATGGACTTGTCGATCAGCAGGGTCTCGGCGGCGTTGCAGACGCTGGGCCGACGGGTCTTGGAGTTCAGCAGCACCTGCTCGGCGATGTCGAGGTCGGCGGCCTCATGGACGTAGACGTGACAGTTGCCGACGCCGGTCTCGATGGTGGGTACCAACGCGTCGCGCACCACGGCTTCGATCAACCCGGCCCCGCCGCGCGGGATCACCACGTCGACCAGTCCGCGGGCCTGGATCAGGTGGGTGACGGTGGCGCGATCGACGGACGACAGCAGCTGCACCGCGTCGGCGGGCAGGTCCTCGCCCCCCAGGGCGCCACGCAGCACGTCGACCAGGGCCTGGTTGGAGTGGGCCGCCGACGAACTGCCGCGCAGCAGTGCGGCGTTGCCGGACTTCAGCGTCAACCCGAATGCGTCCACAGTGACGTTGGGCCGGCCCTCGTAGACCATGCCCACCACGCCGAGTGGGACGCGCTGCTGCCGCAGCAACAGTCCGTTGGGCAGGGTGTAGCCGCGCAGTACCTCGCCGACCGGGTCGGGTAGGCCGGCGACCTGCCGCAGTCCGGCGGCGATCCCGTCGACCCGGGCCTTCGACAGCGCCAACCGGTCCAGGATGGCCTCGGGCGTCCCGGCGTCACGGGCGTTCGCGACGTCGCGCTCGTTGGCCGCCAGGATGTCGTCGGCGTGGGCCAGCAGCGCGTCGGCTGCGGCGTTCAACGCACTGTTCTTGGCTGCGGTGGACAACGCCGTCAGGGAACGCGAGGCGACTCTCGCGCGGCGGGCGGCGTCGTGGACCTCTTGGCGCAGGTCGGGAAGCACGGGGACGCTCATCGTGCCAGAGTATCGGCGAACGCCCGATCAGGTAAAACGGCCCCACTGTGTTGACGTGCGGCGACCCGCTACGAAGATGCCGCGGGACGCCGCTGATCAATGATGCGGCCCAGCTCTTGCAGCAACAGCGGCTTGGTCATCACCAGTTCTTCGATGTTCTCGCGGTCGATGACTACCGCGGTCACTTCCTCCAGGGCGTGCGCGTCGAACAGACTGGGTTGCCGGGTCAGCGTGGTGACTCCGAGAAACGCACCGTGCCGCAGCGTGGCGTCCGACCAGGCCGGATCCGCACTGGTGAGCCGGACACTGCCCTCGGTCAGAAATGTCATCGCGGTCGGCACCTTGCCGGCCCGTTGCAGGGCCTCATCCCTGCCGTAGCGGACCACCGTGGCGTATGACTCCAAAGCGCGCTGGTCGTCGTCGGTCAACCGGAGCGCGGGTGCCACTACTGACCGCAGTGCCTCAGCCACCCGTTCCGGTGTCGAGAACACGTCCTCGGCTTCGTCAAGGTGTAGTCCCTCCCTTCGGGCGGCATACCAAAGCCATCGCAGGAAGGTGGTCTGCGCCGCACCGTCGTCGGCCGGTGAGCCCAACGCAACCGTGGTGCGGTACTGGCCACCACCGAGCGCCGCCGAATCCGGCGCCTCGCCGGTGGTTCGCATCGGCAGAGCGGTCGCAACCCGCGACAACAAGGCGCACACCTGATCCGGCGGATCGATGACGGCGAATGTGGTCGTGATCGATACCCGGTGGGCACCGCCGGATCGACTGATGTTGGTGAACGAGGTACCGGCCAGCACCGAGTTCGGCGTGACCTGTAGCCCGTCGGCGGTGCTGATGTGCACCGCCCGCCAGTTCACTTCGACGACCCGGCCGCGCGCGGTGGGGGTGGAAAGCCAGTCGCCGATCCGAAATGGCTGCTCGAACAGCATGAACAGGCCCGACACGATCTGGCCGACCGAATTCTGCAACATCAGGCCGATGACCACCGACGTGACACCCAGCGCGGTGAACAGGCCTCCGATTCTGGCACCCCAGACGTGGGACAGGATCAGCGCCAGGCCCACACCGATCAGCAGGAATCGTGCGACATCGACGAAGATGGTCGGTATCCGGCTGCGCCAGGAGCCTTTCGGCGCGCTCTGGAAAAAGGTCACGTTCAGCCCCGACAGCAGCACCACCAGAACCACGAAGCCGAAAGCGGTGTAGATGATCCGCAGCGTCGGATCGTGTCCCGGTACGCCGGCGACATGCGCCAGTAACACCAGCAATGCGCCCAGCGGCAACAGGTAATTGCGCGCCAGAGCCACCGGTCGGGCGAGATGGCTGCCTCTGCGTGCCAGCGCCACATGCCCTTCGGTGAGCAGTACCAGGCCCACCGGGAGGCCGATCGCGACACCTGCCGCCCAGTACAGCCATGCCCCGAAAATGTTCACGGCGCCTCGGACAATCGCCAGGCCTGCTCCTCGGCGTCACCCATCGTGAGGGTGCCGGCCAGTGAGAATTCCGCGGTGCCGTCCAGCATGTCGCGCACCCTGGCGGTGACGTAGATGCCGGATTCCGGTGTGACTCTGCGCAACTGATAGGCCAGGTTGACGGCAGAGCCCCACAGGTCATAGGTGACCCCGGACCGGCCCACCAGACCGCTGACGACTTCGCCGGTGTCCACCCCGGCCCACAAGCTCAGCCGGTAACCGGTTTTGACGTCGAACCGATCAACGATGCGCTGCATCTCGCAGGCGAATTCGACGATACGGTGCACCCCATCCAGCCTCGGGGTGGTCAAGCCACAACCCGCGAGATAGCCGTTGTACATGGTGCGAATCCGTTCGACCCCAACGGCTTCGGCCGCTGCGTCGAACTGTCTGACCAGATCGTCAACGGTTGTCACCAATTCGCTTGCGGAGACCTCGGAGGACAGCTGGTCGATTCCATGCAGTTCGGCGTAGACAACGCTGACGTTGTGGTGCTCTTCCGCTATGGCCTGCTCGCCCCCGCGGTAACGCCGTACCACCGACTCCGGCATCAGTGACAACAGGAGCTCATCGTTCTGTTTGCGCTGCTGATCGAGCAGCTCCTCCTTCGTGCGAAGGCTGTAGCTCATCTCGTTGAATGCCTTGGTCAGTTCGCCGATCTCGTCAGCCGTCCGGGCCGGCACCGCGGCGCTGTAGTCGCCGGCGCTGATGCGCTGGGCTGCGACCTGCAGGCGGCGGATCGGCTGCAGGAAGAGTCGCGCCAGCAGCATGGCCAGCACGCAGATGGCGAAGATGACGCCGGTGGTGGCAAGCACCACCCGCTTGCTGAACGAAGTGACCGCGGCATAGGCGTCGGAGTAGTCCCTGGTCGCCAGAATCGACCACTGTAGGTCCGAGTTGGGTACGGTCAGCGGCGCGTACGCAGCCAGCTCGCGGTTTCCCAGATAGGCATACCCGTTGGTCAGCGTGCCGGTCTGGCCACGCTGCGCGGCCTCCAGTCCCGGTCCGCCGACCGGCTGCACCAAGGTGGTGGTTCCCAGCCGCAGCGCGCGTTCCACTGTCGCCTCCGAGGTCCCCGCGGCCACCGCCTCCCGGCGATACCGCTCCGGATCCTCCAGGAACAGTCGCGAATCGGAGCGCATCAGGTGGTCCGGACCTGCCAGATAGGTCTCGGTGGTGTGACTTAGCCCGGCGGCCTCCCACTCACGGTCGGCGGTCATGATCCGATTGACTTTGGCGCTGGGCAGCGGCAAGGCCAACACGCCCTCGACCGTGCCCTTGGTGCCGACCGGAGACACCAGCCAGGCGGTGGGTGTGTCCAAGTTGGGTTGGTATGGCTGGTAATCGGTGATCCAGACAAAATTGACTGCGTTGGCCGCCAACGCCTTGCGATAGGCGTCGCGCAGACCGGATTCACGGTAGGGACCGGTGAGCACGTTGGTGCCCAAGTCCACGCCCTTGTTCACCGAGTAGACCACGTTGCCCCGGGTGTCCAGAAGCAACGCATCCAGGTACTCATTGAGCCGGACGATTTCAGCGAAGATGTTGTTGAACTGGGCATTTGCCGCCGACCAGGCGCTGCCGTCCCCGGCGTCGCCGGACTTTTTCGGCTCCGCGACAATGCCCGCGGTGTAGCGGGCCTGCAGGTAACGCTGCGCGTTCGCCGTGGGCAGCAACGCGGCGATGTCCGGCTGCTCGCCGCTCCGTTCGCCCAGCGCCTTGGTGAAGTGGTCTTGGTAATAGGCCTCTATCGCCCGCTGTTGTTCGGGCGTGACTGCGGCAGTTGCGAGCTCGTCGAATCCGGCGGTAAATGCCTTGAGTGCGGTGGCCGCGGTCACTCCCCCGCTGAAAACGACCAGGGAGTTGGTCATCTCGGCAAACAATCCGGTGACCGCACGGCGCTGCGCCTCCCGTGCCTGCACCAGTTTATTGGTGGCCGCATGCTGCAATTCCTGTGCGCCATACTGGAACTCGACGAATCCGACGACTGCGACCGAGGCGACGCTGGTGAGCAACAGAATGAACATCAGCTTGGTCTGAATACTGAGCCGAGACAGCAGCCGCCAGCGCCGGCGCTCATCACTCGCCGTGGCCACTGTCGACGGTGCCGAGTCCACCCGGCCGCTCCCTTCCCCGAATACCGGATGGTTCATCACCCTAGGGGATGCACGACATTCCGCGGTCGTGAATGCGAAGCTGGATCGCATGGCGACGCGGGTGTGCGTAGTGGGCAGCGTGAACCTCGACACCGTGTTCAACGTCGCCACCTTGCCCGCCCCGGGCGAGACGGTGCTGGCCGCGGCGCGCGGAACCCACCCCGGCGGAAAGGGCGCAAACCAGGCGGTGGCCGCGGCACGGGCGGGGGCGCACGTGCAGTTCGTCGGCGCGGTCGGTGACGACGACGCCGGGCTGCGGCTGCGCAGGCACCTGCAGAGCAACGGTGTGGGAACCGACGGCCTGACGACGGTGCCCGGCCCCAGCGGTTCGGCGGTCATCACCGTGGACTCCTCCGGGGAGAACACCATCGTGGTGGCACCGGGCGCCAACGGCGGCTGGGCGCCGGATTCCGGCCAACGCGACCTGATCGCCGACTGCGACGTGCTGCTGATGCAGTTGGAGATTCCGATCCCGGTGGCCACCGCGGCGGCGCGGCTGGCCCACGCGAGCGGGGCGACGGTGATCCTCAACGTGTCGCCGCCCGCCACCGACCTGTCCGAACTGGCCGGGCTCATCGAACTGATAGACGTGGCAGTGGTCAACGAATCCGAAGCCGCGCGGTTCGATCACGAGGTGCCGCACCGGGTGGTCACCCTTGGTGCCGGTGGTGCCCGCTATCACGGTGCCGGTAGCACCCTTAGCGTGCCGGCACCGGTGGTGCAGGCCCTGGACAGCACGGGCGCGGGCGACGTCTTCGCCGGTGTGCTGGCGACCGGATGGGCCGGCGGCGTCGAACACGCACTGCTACGAGCCTGTGTGGCAGGGGCGCTGGCAACGCTGGTAGCCGGCGCTGGGGACTGCGCCCCCAGCGCGGAGGCGATCAGGGCGGCATTGAACGACATGCCGAGTTGATGCAGGACTATCAGCAAGAGGCGACCTGTTTGCGCAACTGCCGCTGTAACAGCACGGCCTCGGGGCTGAGCCCGTGCACGCTGAGCTCCTCAGCGGCGGACCCCTCTGCCGGCGAGCACCCGGGCACCCGGAGCGATCCCACGAAGCGGTGCTGATTGTCGGTGTCTTTGACCTGGGCCCACCTCAGCTCCAGCGGGTGTTCTTCGGTCGGGCCCACGGCGTGAATCACCGCGGACAGGTCGCGGAAGGCCGAGTCCTTTTCTGCGACATATACGTCCAGACCGACCACCGACTCGTGGTCGAGGCGAACGTAATATGCGACTAGCGGCAATCCCGTCAGCAGACCTTCGAAATCCTTGCGCCGCATGCTGGTCGGCACTTCGACTTCCCACGTGGGTGCCGCAGCTGGGTTGTCCGACCTGACGTAGACCGTGGTCCCCGCGTCATTGCCAAGAGCCTCCAATGCCGCGACCAGCGGCTCCATCGTCTCGGTGACCGATCTGATCGCAAGCCTCGAGCGATTTCCGTAGCGCGACCACTCGATCCAGCCAGGGGGAACGTCGGCGCGAATCCGGCGTAGCGCACGAGCGTCGGCAACAATCTGGCCCGCGGTGAGTTCAGCTTCGCACTTGATCGCCAAGCCACGTCCGACGAAGAACGTCTCGTACTGGCGATGATGCTTGAAGTCGTCATTCTTCAGATCGTTGATCCGTGTGACCACCGCGGTGATCTGGTCATCGCCGGCCTGGCTCATGACCACGTCCAGCCTGAGTTCGGCACCGTTCTCGAAGTCGTTCGAATACCGCGCGGTGGCGCTTTCGACACCGGGCATCGCGGCGATCTCGCGCTCCAAGTTGCTAGCCGCGGCACTGCGGCCCGGTGGCATGCAGCCCGCGCCTACCACCGCTAGAGCAGTGGCGACCATCGCGGAGAGAACGTCCCTGATCTTCACTGTCGCCTCTTTCGCCATCGGTATCGCAGCTTGGACGTCAGGGCATGGATCTCCCTGTCAGAGCGAGCAGCCGGGCCGGGGCTGGAGCATCCGGATTCGCCGGTTCGACGTCCGCGAAGTATCCGTGTTCGCGCTGTGCCCGCAGAATCGAGATCGCACGATCGAGAAGGTAGGCGGCGAGATCATCGTCGAGCGTTGATGCGGCATCAAGGGTGCTCTCCATGTCCCACGCATGCACCGCAAGTTCCGCAACCCGCATTCGCAGCAGGACCGCACCACTGACTGTCTGCATCGGGTGGTGTGCACCGACCGAACCAGCCCCAGGTTGCGCAAACAGAGTTCGCAGCTCGGCGGATAGTTTGTCATGAACGGTGCGTGGATCGTTGCCGACGTGATCGGCTGCTCGGGTCCAGGCGATCTCGTCCGGCAGACCGCCGCGCAGGTAGTGGGCGTAGCGCAGCGCCCCGCCGCAGACATGACTAGCGATCTCCTTGATCGTCCAGTCTCCGCAGGCGGTTGGCCGGCCAAAGTCCTCGGTGTCGATCGACCCGAGGACTAGCGAGAACGACTGCGTCGCATGGTCGAGCATGTCGAGGTCGGTCGAGTCCACTGTTTCAGTGCCCCACACGATGACAACGCTAGCCGAACCGCTTTGCGCGTAGCTGCGCACAAGCGGTCAAGTTTCTGATTGCTTCGCCCAAGTTCTACAAAAACGGCGGACGATCAGTCAGCGGAGCTCGACTCAGACCCCGACGTTGAAACCCAGGTCGACGTCGGATGCGGCCTGCCCGCCCCGGATACCCCAGTTGTCCCGATCCACCTCGTGCAGGGTGATCATCACATGGTCAGCGGGAATATCCAGCGCGGCAAGGTTTTCGACAATCCCGGCATAGAGCAGCCGCTTGGCTTCAAGTGACCGGCCCGAGAAGCAGTCAATCGAAACCAGGGTGCGGTACTCGGGCTTCGCGAGCTGCGCCGGAACCGCAAACCGGTGCGGCTCGTGGACGACCAGCCGCACGTTCTTGTCCTTGGCCGGAATCTGGAATGCGGTCACGAGCGCGCCGTGGACGGCATCGATGATCTCGACTTCCTCGGCCGGCTCGTAGTGGCGGCGGACCTCGATCAGGACGGTGGGCATGTTTCACACCCTGCCAGATGATCAGTCCCGTTTGGCCCGCACCCATTGGATGGCGCCGTAGTTCTTGACCCGCAGGCTGGTCAGACCTTGACGTTCAAGGGTGTCGGCGATCTCGTCGTCGTCAAACACCCGGGCACCGGCCTTGGGCAGGACCCGCCACAGCCGGGAGGCCGACCCTGCGGTGGGCACCATCAGTGCGATGCGCCCGCCTGACTTCAGCACCCGCGCCATCTCGCCCAGCGCCGCCACCGGATCGGGGATGAGCTGCAAGACAGCGATCGAGACCACCGCGTCAACCGTCTGGTCGCGTAGCGGGAGTCGTTGTGCATCGGCGCGCAGGAAGCCGGTCTGGGAACCGGCCTGCACCCGTGCCGCCCGGGCGAGCATGGGTTCTGAGACATCGATGCCCAACGCCAATCCGTCGGGGCCGACGCCCTGGGCCAGCGAGGGGGTGATGCTGCCCGGCCCGCAGCCGACATCCAGCGCCACCGCGCCGGCCGGGATCTTCAGCCAGTCGATCGGGTGCTGCCAGGCTTCGAGCAGTCGGCGGGCCACCGCTTGGGCATTGTCGTAGAACATCGACCCGAACGACGAGGCCCACAGCCGTTGAATGGCACCGGTGTTCTGCTGCGCGCCCACCTGCCCTGCCCCATCGAGCAGATCGAGGTAGCCGCGGCTCACCTGCGGGTCCGACGGTGGATCGCTGAGCAGGGTAATGGCCCGTTGCAACGCCGGTGACAACGGAACCCTTCGAATCTCGGCCATCCTCCGTGCCCCTCCCTACTCTTGCGGAATCTCCCGTTCGATCTCGTCGAGCCAGATCCGCGCCGACATGTCCGACGGGGCCCGCCATTCACCCCGCGGCGACAGCGAACCGCCGTGGGATACCTTCGGTCCGTTCGGCAACGCTGAACGCTTGAATTGACTGAACGAATAGAACCGCTGCACAAAGACTTTCAGCCAGTGCCGGATGTCTGCCAGCGAATAGGCCTGCCGTTTGTCCGCCGGATATCCGGGAGGCCAGGAACCCGCTTCCACGTCATGCCAGGCGTGCCAGGCCAAGAATGCGGTCTTGGCGGGGGTGAATCCGTACCGCAACGCCTGAAACAGCGCGAAGTCCTGCAGCGAGTACGGGCCCACCTTGTCCTCGCTGCGCTGAATCTCTTCGCCGTCAGCCGCCGGCACCAGTTCCGGGCTGATCTCGGTGTTGAGCACTGAGGCCAGTACCGCGCACACGTCGGAATCGAACTCCCCGGAGTTGATCACCCACCGGATCAGGTGCTGGATCAGGGTTTTGGGCACGCCACCGTTGACGTTGTAGTGCGACATCTGGTCGCCCACCCCGTAGGTGGACCAGCCCAGCGCCAGCTCGGACAGGTCACCGGTGCCCAGCACGATCCCGCCGTTCTGGTTGGCGATCCGGAACAGATAGTCGGTGCGCAGACCGGCCTGCACGTTCTCGAATGTGACGTCGTAGACGGCTTCACCGCGGGCGAACGGGTGCCCGAGCTCGGACAGCATCAGTTTCGCGGTCTCGCGGATGTCGATCTCGGCGAACGTCACCCCCAGCGCCTTGCTCAGTGCAGCGGCATTGGCCTTGGTGCGCTCACCGGTGGCAAAACCGGGCATGGTGAACGCCAGAATGTCACTGCGCGGTCGGCTCTCCCGGTCCATCGCCCGAGCGGCGACGATCAGGGCGTGCGTCGAATCCAGTCCGCCCGATACCCCGATGACCACCTTGGGACAGTTCAACGCGCGCAGTCGCTGCTCCAGACCAGAGACCTGAATGTTGTAGGCCTCGTAGCAGTCCTGTTGCAGTCGCTGCGGATTCGACGGCACGAACGGGAATCGTTCGACCACCCGCCGCAGTCCGATGTCCCCGGCCGGGGGGTCCAGAGCGAACTCCACCCGCCGGAACGCCTGCACTGCATCCCGGTGGTGGCGACGGTTGTCGTCGAAGGTGCCCATGCGCAAGCGCTCCGAGCGCAGCAGCCCGAGGTCGACGTCGGCGACCGATCGGCGGGGGCCGTTGGGGAACCGTTCGCTTTCGGCGAGCAGGGTGCCGTTCTCCCAGATCATGGTCTGGCCGTCCCAGGCGAGGTCGGTGGTCGACTCCCCCTCTCCCGCGGCGGCATAGACGTAAGCGGCCAGGCAGCGCGCCGAGGCCGACCGGGCCAACAGGCAGCGGTCCTCGGCGCGTCCCACGGTGATCGGACTGCCGGACAGGTTCGCCAGCACCGTCGCACCGGCCAGGGCGGCCTGGGCACTGGGCGGCACCGGCACGAACATGTCCTCGCACACCTCGGCGTGCAGCACAAACCCGGGCAGATCGGTCGCGGCGAACAGCAGGTCTGGCCCGAACGGGATCTCTACCCCGCCCAGCCGAATGAGTCCGTGTTCGCCGGCGCCGGCAGCCAGCTGGCGGCCCTCGTAGAACTCCCGGTAGGTGGGCAGGTAGGACTTCGGCGCGACCCCGAGGATGCGCCCGCGGTGGATGACCACCGCGGTGTTGTAGACGCGGTGCCCGTAGCGCAGTGGCGCCCCCACCACCAAGACCGGCAACAGTTCCGTCGACGCCGCGACCACGTCGAGCAGGGCCGCTTCGACGGCACCGAGCAGGCTGTCCTGCTGGACGATGTCGTCAATGGAGTATCCCGACAGGGTGAGTTCGGGAAAGACGGCCAGCACGACACCGTCGTGGTGGCATTCGCGCGCCAGCTGCAGCACCGACTCGGCGTTGGCGTCCGGGTCGGCGAGCGTCGTACGGTGCGTGCAGGCGGCAACCCGTGCGAACCCATGCCGGTAAGCGTTGTAGAAGTCCCCAGAATGCTCCATTGCCCCCATTGTCGCCTGGACTGTGTCAACGTGCAGCTTTCGGGTATCACCAGGGCATGACCGATACCGCGGTGGTCGTCGTCGACATGCTCAACGCCTACCGCCACGCCGACGCGAAACAACTGGCCGGCAACGTCGCGCAGATCGTCGAACCACTCGCCGACCTGGTCGAACGCAGCCGGGACGCCGAAGATGTCGACCTGATCTACGTCAACGACAACTACGGCGACTTCACCGCTGGATTCGCCCAGATCGTCGCCTCGGCACTGGAGGGTGCCAGACCCGAGCTGGTTCAGCCGATCGTCCCGGTAGCCGGCGATCGGTTGATGACCAAGGTGCGACACAGCGCCTTCTACGCGACTCCGCTGGAATATCTGCTCGGCCGGCTCGGGACCCGCCGGTTGATCCTGACCGGGCAGGTCACCGAGCAATGCATCCTCTACACCGCGCTGGACGCCTACGTTCGGCACCTACCGGTGGTGATACCGATCGACGCCGTCGCCCACATCGACCCGGAACTGGGCGCCGCCGCGCTGGAGATGATGTCCCGCAACATGGCTGCTGAGCAGTCGACGGCCGAGAAGTGCCTACGCTAGCCGGATGGGCGGAACCGAGCCGACGGTCTGCGACCTGCTGACGCTGCTGGCGGGCCGACGGGTCGCGGTGCTCACCGGCGCCGGTATCTCTACCGATTCGGGCATTCCGGACTATCGCGGCCCGGACTCCCCACCGAGCAACCCGATGACCATCGCCCAGTTCACCGGCGACCGGGTGTTTCGGCAGCGGTACTGGGCTCGCAACCACATCGGCTGGCGCCACATGGCCGCCACCGCGCCCAACCTCGGGCACGTGGCACTGGCCGCGTTGGAAGAATCCGGCGTGGTGACCGGGGTGATCACCCAGAACGTCGATCTGCTGCACACCAAAGCAGGGAGCCGGCGCGTGGTGGATCTGCACGGTAGCTACGCGACGGTGATCTGCTTGTCCTGCGGGCAGACGATGAGCCGAGCGTCGCTCGCCGAGCAGTTGGAGGAGCTCAACCCGGGGTTCACCGACCGGGCTGGAAAGCTCGGCGGCATCGCCGTGGCGCCCGATGCGGACGCCGTCGTCACCGATACCGCGTCATTCCGCTTCGTCGACTGCCGGCATTGCGGCGGAATCCTCAAGCCCGACATCGTCTATTTCGGCGAAAGCGTCCCCAAAGAACGCGTCGCTCAAGCCTATTCGATGGTCGATGACGCAGAGGCGTTGCTGGTGGCGGGTTCGTCGCTGACGGTGTTCTCCGGCTACCGGTTCGTTCGCCACGCCGCCGCACGCGGTGTCCCGGTCGGGATCGTCAACCGCGGGCCCACCCGCGGCGATGAGTTGGCCGACGTCAGGATCGACGGCGGTTGTTCGCCGACGCTGGCGTTGCTGGCTTCGGAGCTAGCCTGCGAAATTTCGTCGCGGTAATCCATCAGTAGCGGCACGCAATCGCCGCGAATCCTGCACGATGCTCCGGTGACAAAGCAGCGGCTCACGCCCGACCAGCGCAACTCGTTCCTCGCCGCCGTGTTGGGCTGGTCGATGGATGCCTTCGACTACTTCATCGTGGTGTTCGTCTATGCCGACATCGCCAAGACCTTCGGCCATACCAAGACCGAAGTCGCGTTCCTGACCACGGCCACGCTGGTGATGCGCCCGCTCGGGGCGCTGCTGTTCGGCCTGTGGGCCGACCGGGTCGGCAGACGAATACCACTCATGGTGAACGTGGTGTTCTACTCGACGGTGGGGTTCCTGTGCGCTTTCGCCCCCACCTTCACCGTGCTGGTGATTCTGCGTCTGCTGTACGGGATCGGGATGGGTGGCGAATGGGGGTTGGGCGCGGCGCTGGCCATGGAGAAGATTCCAGCCGAGCGGCGCGGGTTCTTCTCCGGCCTGCTGCAGGAGGGCTATCTGTTCGGCTACCTGGCCGCCACCGTGGCCTCGCTACTGGTGAACGACTTACTGGGGTTGTCCTGGCGCTGGCTGTTCGGGCTTTCGATACTGCCGGCCATGGTCAGCCTGTTGATCCGCTACCGGGTGACAGAGTCCGAAGTTTGGCAGGCCACCCAGGATCGGATGCAGCTGACCCGCACCAGGATCCGCGATGTCTTCACCGACGCCAAGGTGATCCGCCGATTCTGCTACCTGGTGCTGCTGATGACGGCGTTCAACTGGATGAGCCACGGCACCCACGACATCTACCCGACATTTCTGACCTCTCCCGACGGCGCGGGCCTGTCCCATGTCACGGCCAAGTGGATCGCGGTGATCTACAACATCGGCGGGATCATCGGCGGGCTGATCTTCGGTTCGCTGTCACAGCGGCTGGGCCGGCGCTACGCGATCATCTGGGCCGCGGTGATGGGTTTGCCGATCGTGCCCCTGTTCGCGTTGTCACACACCGCGGGCATGCTGTGCCTGGGCTCGTTCCTGATTCAGATCTGTGTGCAGGGTGCCTGGGGCGTGATCCCGGCCCACCTGACCGAGATGTCACCGGATGCGATCCGCGGCTTCTATCCGGGCGTGACCTATCAGCTGGGCAATCTCTTCGCCGCGTTCAACCTTCCGATCCAGGAGCACTTGGCGGCCGCCCACGGATACCCGTACGCCCTGGTCGTGACGCTGGTGCCGACGCTGATCGCGGTCATCGTGCTGACCGCGATCGGCAAGGACGCCACCGGCCGGCACTTCGGTCCAGGCGCGACGGCATCCCTTCGTGAAGCGGCGGAGCCTGCTTGACAACATTTTCAATAAGAGGTATTTTTCGTAAAAATTAGCCGTATTTAATTGGCCGGGGGGCTAATGATGCGTCGTCGTCGGACAAGCATCCTTCGCGGGGGATTTCTCGGAGCCGGCTTGGGAGTCGCACTGGGTGCCGCGTTTGCCGCCGGCCCGGCCGCATCCGCAGACGCCATCGACGATGCCTGGCCCTATCTTGACCCGGTGTCGCCGGTGTTCCCGTACTACTACGCGGCGCCGGGACTTCCGACCATCCCCGGGACTGATCTGTGGTACACAGTCGACCACACATCTTCCAGTGTCCCGTACCTGTACAGCGATTTTCATGACGTCGTCACCGCCACCCTCGACGGCCCGGCGTATCCGCACGTCGGAACCGTTGCAGATGCGTTTATCTTGTTGCCGATCATTCCCGCGGTCGGCGGACTCGCAGGGGCTCCGGTGATCACGAATTATTCCCTGAACGATCCCGTCCTAGGGTTCGCTGACGCATTCACCCTGCTGAACGGATTGACCAACACCTACCTCAGCGACTCGGCGGGCGTGAAAGACGTGCTGAGCATTTATGGCCTGCCGCCGCTGACCTTGTTCGAATTCCCCGCCGTTGACGCCGGCGGGACGGCATTGGAATCGGGCGACGGATTCGCGCAATTGCTGGCAGATCTCGCGGGCATCACTCCGAGCCTGTAGGGGCCGGGAGAGCCCGGCACCACCGTCAGAACGTGCAAGACATGGCGCGGATGCCGTGAATGAAGCTGCCCGCCAGGTACTCCGGTTCGCCGGCCTCGATGCGCGGCAACCGATGGAGTAACTCACCGAAGAGGGCGCGCAACTGTGCCCGGGCCACATGGGTTCCCAGGCAGTAGTGCTGCCCACCGCCGCCGAAGCCCAGGTGCGGATTCGGATCGCGGCTCAGGTCCAAGCGGTCCGGATCGTTGAATACGGTGTCATCCCAGTTGCCGGATGCGTAGAACATCGCCACCTTGTCGCCGGCGCGAATGGTCTGGCCGCCGAGTTCGTAATCGGTCGCGGCGGTGCGCCGGAAGGTCATCACCGGTGTGGCGTAGCGAATGAACTCCTCTACCGCGGTCCCGATGCGGCGGTCGAAATCCTCCAATAGCCAAGCGCGCTGGTCGGGGAAGTCGGTGAGCGCTCGCAGGGCATGACTGGCGGTCTGGCGGGTGGTGTCGTTGCCCGCCACCGCGAGCAGCACGAAGTAGGCGGACACCTCGGCATCCGTGAGCCGGTCACCGTCGACCTCGGCGTTGACCAGGCTGCTGAACAGGTCATCACCGGGAGTGTCGCGGCGCTGCGCCGCCAGCGCGCCGGCGACCTGATGCAGGTACATGATGTTCTCGCCCATCACCGCCAGTGGGTCGCGCCCGGCGAGGAACACCGGGTCGTTAGTCGACACCAGCGCATCGGCGGCATGAGCCACCTGTGCGCGCTCGGAATCCGGCACGCCCACCATGTCGGCCAGCGTGCGCAGCGGCAGTTCCTTGGAGCAGTACTCGACAAAGTCGGCTCCACTGCCGGCCGCCTTGAGTTCGTCGACGATTGCCTTGGCGCTGGCCTTGATCGAGTCCTCGATGCGCCGAATCTGCCGGGGAGTGAACGCCGCGGTAGCCAGCTTGCGCAGTTTGGTATGCCGGGGCGGATCCATGGCCAAGAAGGACTGCGTGGTCTCCAGCATCTCCGCGGGGATGTTCTCGAACTGCACGCCCTTTCCGGATAGGAACACCTCGTTGGTGCGGCTGACCTCGACGATGTCGGCGTGGCGGGTGACTGCCCAATATCCCGGGTCGTCGGGATCGTTGAGCATGGCGTCTTGCACCGGCGGGTGCCAGCTCACCGGACGCTCGACGCGCAGCATTGCGAACGAGCGCTCCCGCTCCGCGGCGGTGCCGGACCAGAACGCACGGGAGGACAGGTCGACCGGGTCATAGCTGCGCAGCGCGGCGGATGGTGCGGTCACGAGACCTCCTCGGCGTATGGCCCCGGTCACACCGGGCTCGAGCCGACACTAGGTCTAGACACAGTGTCTAGTCAAGACGTCGGGCTTGCCGTTACGCTGACCACCGTGGCTTCTGTGACCCGCAAGCCCCCCACCAGCCGCCAGGAGCGGCGCGAGGAGATCGAACGCCGCCTCCTGGACGCCACCGAGCGGCTGATGAGCGCCGGCGCCAGCTTCACCGAGCTCAGCGTGGACCGACTCGCCACCGAGGCCGGCATCTCACGCGCCAGCTTCTACATCTACTTCGAGGACAAAGGCCATCTGCTGCGCCGGCTCGCCGGCCAGGTGTTCGGCGATCTGGCTTCGGGGGCCGAGCGTTGGTGGGGCGTGGCGCAGCGCCGCGATCCCGACGATGTCCGCGCCGCGATGGCCTCGATCATCGCCAACTATCGACGGCATCAACCGCTGCTGATCGCACTCAGTGAGATGGCCGGCTACGACCCGCTGGTGGGCGCCACCTACCGGGATCTGCTGACCGGAATCTCGGGCCGGGTGGCCCAGGTCATCGAAGACGGCCAGGCCGACGGCTCCATTCGCCGCGAGTTGCCCGTGGCCGCCACCGCGAGTGCGCTCACCTGGATGGTGGAGCGGGTATGCCAGCAGAACCTGCCGGTCCGCGACGCGGACTACGATTCCGAGCTCGCCACTGCACTGACTGAAATCGTTTGGGGTGCCCTATATCTCAAGCCAACGGAGAAGTAGGGCCGGTCCACGCCGAGCGATCATAGGAGCTCTCGATCTTCTGACGCCGCCGCTTCAGCCGGTTGGGAAACAGCGCGGTCAGGCCACAGGCCGGCGGAACTCGGGTTGGGGACAAGACGTAAGTGATGTTGCCGCGGCGGACGCGGACGTTCTCGGCACTGTTGATGTCGAGCCGAAAGTAGTTGTTGTGGACCAGGACCAGGCCCAGCAGGGCGTTTCTGACGGCCAGCGAGTCGACGTCTGCCGCGGGCAGGTTGGGAAAGTCGGCCATGCCGTCGTATTGGCGACACAGGTCCGTCACCGCGAACCGGGTGTCCGCCGGTACGCCGACGCCGCCGTAGTCGGGCAGCTTCGTGAACGTGACCAGCTTCGGGTCGGCCCGATAGATGCCGTGGAACGGCTGTTCGGGGTTGGCCAGTAGCAGAAACGACACTCTGTCGGTGGGGACCGATGAGGTCGGCCCCCTCTCGCGCAACCACTTGCAGGCGACCTGCGCCCCCATGCTCACGGCGTAGACGAGTACGTCGTCGGCATTGGGTGAGGCGTTGAAGTGGGCGGTCAGCATGTCGTCGAGGGCTTGCGCACCGCGCTGCACCGCGGCGACCGCTGGGACATAGCGCAGTCCGTCGAAGTAGGTGTTGGGGTACTTGACGTTTTCGACGGTCTTGCCCTTGGTGACCGCGCCGCGGCACATGAACCGCAGAAACCCACTCCATCCCGCCCCGTCGATGGTGAACACCGTGGTCATCTGTCAACCCCCTATCGCTGGTATCGACAACCGAACGTGCGTAGTTGTACGCCCCTGACCGGCGTGTCGCTGGCCAAACACGCACGCTCGCGGGAAGGACTCGCGGGAAGGACCGGGGTGGGAAGGGACTACACCGCGACCAGGTCGTCGGCGTGCACGACCGGCCGACGCGCATCCGGGGCCAGCTCAGCGGTGGAATGACCGATCATGGCGTCCAGCTCCGCGGCGTCGTAGCCGACCACGCCGCGGGCCACCACCGATCCATCCGGGCCACAAAGTTCGACCACATCGCCGCCGTAGAACCTGCCCGAGACCGCGGTGATCCCGGCCGGCAGCAGGGAGCGACGGCGAGCCAGCACCGCCTGGACGGCCCCGGCGTCCAGCGTCAGCATCCCGGCCGCGTCGGCGGCGTGGCGCACCCAGAATTTGCGCGCCGACAACCGTTGCGCCCGGGGCGCGAAGACGGTGCCTACCGATGCATCCGAGAGGGCGGATGCGGCCGAACTGGCGGCGGCCAACAACACCGGCACTCCCGCATCGGCGGCCAGCAGTGCCGACGACAGCTTGGACACCATGCCGCCGGTGCCCAGGTGACTGCCCTCGCTGGCAACCACATCGGCGAGGTCATCCGGTCCGGATACCTCGGGGACCAGACGGGCCGGGCCCTTGCGCGGATCGGAATCGTAGAGGCCGTCGATGTCGGAGAGCAGCACCAGCGCGTCGGCGCCCACCAGATGCGCCACCAACGCCGAGAGCCGGTCGTTGTCGCCGAACCGGATCTCGCTGGTGGCCACCGTGTCGTTCTCGTTGACGATCGCCACCGCGTGTAACGCGCGCAGCCGGTCCAGGGTACGGGCGGCGTTGGTATGCGATACCCGCATCGATACGTCCTGGGCGGTCAGCAACACCTGCCCCACTGTGCGGCCGAACCGGCCGAAGGCGGCACTCCACGCGTTGACCAGCGCCACCTGGCCCACACTGGCGGCGGCTTGTTTGGTGGCTAGATCGCTTGGCCGCTTGGACAATCCGAGCGGCTCCAGGCCCGCGGCGATGGCCCCCGAGGACACGATCGTCACGTCCGAGCCGGCCTTCATTCGGGCCTCGATCGCCTCGGCCAGCCCGGCCAGCCGCGCCGCGTCGAACATGCCGGACTCGGTGGTCAGTGCGGTGGTGCCGATCTTGACCACGACGGTGCGCGCGGTGCGAATCGCTTCGCGCGCACCACTGCCGGTCACTCGTCCTCCGAATGCTCTCGGCGCTGCTTGCGTGCCACCTTGCGCTCGGCGGCACCCACTCGGTCGCTGCGCTCCAGCCGGGTGTCGGTGCCCCTTCTTGTTAAGGGCCGGGCTGCTCCCATGTCCACCCCGGCCTGTGTAGCCGGCTCCCAGTCGAAGGTCATCTCCCCGATGGTCACCGCGCAACCCGGTTTGGCGCCCCGCTTCAGCAGCTCGTCCTCGACCCCGAGTCGGGCCAGCCGGTCGCCCAGGTAGCCAACCGCCTCGTCGTTGTCGAAGTTGGTCTGATGCACCCAGCGCTCGGGCTGGGTACCGCGCACCAGAAAACCGCCCTCGCCGTCGGATTCCACGGTGAACCCGGTATCGCCCGCACGCACGGGCCGGATCACCGGGCGGCGCGCGACCGGCTCCGGCTGCGCCGCGCGGTACGCCGAGACCATCTCGGCGAGCGCGAATGTCAAGGGCCGCAAGCCGGCACGGCTGACCGTCGAGACCATGAACACCGGCCAGCCGCGCTCGGCCGCGATGTCGTCACGGACGAATTCGGCCATCTCCAGCGCCTCGGGCACGTCGATCTTGTTGAGCACCACGGCCCGCGGCCGGTCGACCAGGTCGCCCAGCGTCGAATCCCCTTGCATGGTGGGGGTATAGGCGGCCAGTTCGGCTTCGATCGCTTCGATGTCGGAGAGCGGGTCACGACCCGGTTCGGCGGTCGCACAGTCCACGATGTGAACCAGCACCGCGCAGCGTTCGATGTGCCGCAGAAAGTCCAGACCCAGTCCACGCCCGGCCGAGGCGCCCGGGATGAGGCCGGGCACATCTGCCGCGGTGAAGGTGTGCTCGCCGGCCGAGACCACGCCCAGGTTCGGCGCCAGCGTGGTGAACGGATAGTCGGCGATCTTGGGTTTGGCTGCCGAGATCACCGACACCAGAGCGGATTTGCCCGCGGACGGGAATCCGATCAGCCCGACGTCGGCAACGGTCTTGAGTTCCAGCGTGAGGTCGCGGGACTCGCCCTTCTCCCCCAGCAACGCGAAGCCGGGCGCCTTTCGGGCGCGCGACACCAGGGCCGCGTTGCCCAGCCCGCCTCGCCCGCCGGCGGCTGCCTCGAAGCGGGCACCCGTGCCCACCAGGTCGGCCAGCAACCGCCCATGCTCGTCGAGCACGACAGTGCCGTCGGGAACTTTGATCTCCAGGTCCGCGCCGAAAGCGCCGTCCTTGTTGTTGCCCTGGCCCTGCTTGCCGGACGCCGCGTCGATGTGCGGCCGAAAGTGAAAGTCCAGCAGGGTGTGCACCTGGGGGTCGACGACCAGCACGACGCTGCCGCCGCGGCCGCCGTTACCACCGTCGGGACCACCGAGCGGCTTGAACTTCTCCCGGTGAATCGAGGCGCAGCCGTTGCCCCCGTCGCCGGCCCGCACATGGATGACAACGCGGTCGACGAACCGGGACATGGCGTTACTACCTATCCGGCGCCCGAAGGCGCCCAGTTACGCCAGCGACTAGTCGCGGGCGACAGGCACGATGTTGATCAACTTGCGGCCACGCTTCACGCCGAATTCGACGGCACCGGGTGCCGTGGCGAACAGGGTGTCGTCGCCGCCGCGCCCGACGTTGACGCCGGGGTGGAAGTGAGTGCCGCGCTGGCGGACCAGGATCTCGCCGGCCTTGACAACCTGGCCGCCGAACCGCTTGACGCCGAGTCGCTGGGCGTTTGAGTCGCGCCCGTTACGTGAGCTGGAAGCGCCCTTTTTGTGTGCCATCTCGCTGCCTCCTGCTGCTACTTGATTCCGGTGACCTTGAGCACGGTCAGCTGCTGACGGTGACCCTGCCGCTTGTGGTAGCCGGTCTTGTTCTTGAACTTGTGGATGCGGATCTTGGGGCCCTTAGTGTGCTCCAGGATCTCGCCGGTGACCGCGACCTTCGCCAGCTTGGCGGCGTCGGTGGTGACGGTGGCACCGTCCACGACCAGCGCGACCGGCAGCGAGACCGACGATCCCGGCTCGGACTCGATCTTCTCAACCTTGAGCACGTCACCAACGGCAACCTTGTACTGCTTGCCGCCGGTTTTGACGATTGCGTACGTCGCCATCGTTGGTTTCTACCTCTGCTTCTCGGGCGCGCACGCCATCGGGACTTGCGCAGGTGTCTGGGGTTCTGTCCGCCGAGCTGTGGTTATTCCCGCCTGGCGACAACTGGTCAAGGGTACGTGACCAGCGGCTAAGGGGTCAAACCGGCACGACCTTAGATCGGAGGTCCGGCAGGTCGGGCCGCCGCACGCCGACGACGCGGACGCTCGACCACCACAACCGGCACCTCCGGCTCGTCAAAGTCCTCGGAATCCTCGGAGTCTTCGTCCTCATCAGACTCGTCCGACTCGTCCGACTCATCGATGACATCGAGGTCGTCGTCGAAGTCCTCGTCGTCATCGTCGTCGAGATCGACTTCGTCGGCGTCTTCGTCGTCATCGTCGGCGTCTTCGTCGTCGGCGTCGTCTTCGGCGTCTTCGTCGTCATCGTCGGCGTCTTCGTCGGCGTCGTCGTCTTCAGCCTCAGCGAGGTCCTCGTCGGCCACGCCTGACTCCAGGTCGTCCTGAGCGACCTCGTCGGCGCCCTCGACCTCGTCGACACCTTCGGTGCCCTGCTCGGCGAGGTTCACCAACAGCTCATCGGTGTCGGGCGCGGTCTCGTGCTCGTCGTCGGACTCATCCTCGTGACGATCGCTGGCCGCGGCCATCGCCTTGAACATCGGGTGGTCGCCTGGCGTATGCACCGGAACCTTGGTGACCGGCGGTTCGTCGACCTTCGGCTTCTTCGCGCGCTTGCTGCGGCGGCTGCTGCTGGTGCTGCTGCCGCCCGATTCGGACTTTCGCCCCGGCGCAGCGGAGTCCACCGGGTCGGCGTGCAGCACGATTCCGCGTCCGGCGCAGTGCTGACATGATGTCGAGAACGCCTCGATCAGCCCCGTGCCCAAGCGCTTGCGGGTCAGCTGCACCAGCCCCAGCGAGGTCACCTCCGAAACCTGGTGGCGGGTTCGGTCGCGGCCCAGCGCCTCGGTCAGTCGGCGCAGCACCAGGTCCCGGTTGGACTCCAGCACCATGTCGATGAAGTCGATGACGATGATGCCGCCGATGTCGCGAAGGCGCAGCTGCCGCACGATCTCCTCGGCGGCCTCCAAGTTGTTCTTGGTCACCGTCTCCTCGAGGTTGCCCCCGGAGCCGGTGAACTTGCCGGTGTTGACGTCGACCACCGTCATCGCCTCGGTCCGGTCGATCACCAGCGTGCCTCCCGAGGGCAACCAGACCTTGCGGTCCAGCGCCTTGGCCAGCTGTTCGTCGATGCGGTGCACGGCGAATACGTCCGGACCGGCCTGCCCCTCCGGGCCGGTGGGCGCGGAGTAGCGGGTCAGCTTCGACACCAACTCGGGCGCCACCGAGCCCACGTACTCGTTGATCGTGGCCCACGCGTCGTCACCGGAGACCACCAACTCGGAGAAGTCCTCGTTGAACAGGTCTCGGATCACCTTGACCAGCACGTCGGGCTCTTCGTAGAGCGCGACCGCGGCACCGGCCGCCTTCCCCTTGGTCTCGGCCGCGGTGGCCTCGATCTGGGTCCAGCGTTCCTGGAGGCGTTCGACGTCGGAGCGGATGTCGGATTCCTTGACGCCCTCCGACGCGGTGCGGATGATCACGCCGGCGTCGGCGGGCACCACCTCGCGCAGGATCTCCTTGAGCCGCTGACGTTCGGTGTCGGGCAGCTTGCGGCTGATGCCGGTCGACGACGCGCCCGGGACGTAGACCAAGTAGCGACCGGCCAGCGAAACCTGGGTGGTCAGGCGGGCACCCTTGTGCCCAATGGGGTCCTTGCTGACCTGCACGACGACGTAGTCGCCGGGTTTGAGCGCCTGCTCGATCTTTCGGTTGGCGCCGCCGAGCCCGGCGGCTTCCCAGTTCACCTCACCCGCGTAGAGCACGCCGTTGCGGCCCCGGCCGATGTCGACGAAGGCGGCCTCCATCGAGGGCAGCACGTTCTGGACAACGCCCAGGTAGACGTTGCCCACCAGTGAGGTCGATGCGGCAGACGTCACGAAGTGTTCGACCATCACGCCGTCTTCCAGCACGGCGATCTGGGTGTAGCGGGCGCCCTGATGCGGCGGCTCGGTCCGGACCCGGTCGCGGACCACCATCCGGCGTTCGACCGCCTCGCGGCGGGCCAGAAACTCGGCCTCGCTCAGGATCGGCGGGCGGCGGCGTCCGGCGTCACGGCCGTCACGGCGACGCTGCCGCTTGGCCTCCAGCCGGGTCGACCCGGTGATGCCCTGGATCTCGTCGTCGCCGGTGCCCCGGTCGCTCTTGGCGGACCGGCTGGTCTTGGCGCGCGGCGCCCGTTCGTGCACGACGGTGTTGGGTGGGTCGTCCGACGACGCGGCGTCCTCTTCCTCGCCCGCCCCGGCCTTGCGCCGACGGCGGCGGCGACGACGACGGTTGCCCGCGTCCTCAGCCGAACCGCCCTCCTCGTCAGCGGCGTCCTCGGCGTCCCCGGCCTCCTCTGATTCCGTGGCGGAGTCATCGTCCTCGGCCTCGTCGTCGGAGTCCTCGGCTGTCGCCCCCTCGGACCCGCGACCCCGGCCACGGCCGCGGCGACCACGGCGCCGACGCCGGTTGGCCGGCCGGTCCCCGTTCTCGTCGTCGGCGTCGGCGTCGGAGCCGCCGAGGTCGTCGTCGTCATCGTCATCGTCGGCATCGGCGTCGGCGACACGGGGCACCGGGCGCTCGAAGGCGACCGGCTGCGGCGCCACGAACAACGGCATGTAGTCGGCGCGCGCGGCGACCGGCTCCGGGGCCGTCTCCAGCAGCAGCCGGGACTCGGGCTCGTCAGGGACCTCGCCGGTCCCCTCGGCTTCGCCGGCCTCCTGGAACAACCCGCCCACAGCGGGTGCGGCGACCGACTCGAGCAGGTCGCGGACTCGCACCGCCTCGACACGGTCCACGCTGGAATGGGCGCTGCGCGTCCGGCCGTCCAGCTCGGTCAGCGCTTCCAAGACCCGCCTGCTGGTGGTGCCCAGAACCCGCGCCAGCGAGTGCACCCGCAGTCGATCGGGCAACTCCTCGTGTTCATGCGGCGCTGCTGAAGCGTCTGAATCGGGGCCTTTAAATAGAGAGGGGTCTGACACGTACGTCTCCTCAAGCCCCCGGGCGCGTCGTTGCGACGCGGCCACGCGAGGACTTCTCGTTATGGGCCCGGCTCACTTACCCGGGCTTGTGGTGGTCTCGCTCCGAGGGGCTCGGGTTGAACCGACTCGGTGCCTGGCTGAATGAGAACCGGCGATCGGCGCCGCATCACATATCGCGACCGTCGCACTCGCCGAAGTCTTCATTCGGGTGTCGGACACCGGTCCGGTGACGTTCACCCGTTAGTCAGTATCCCACACAATCCACAGGAGCCGGACGAAAGGCACTAACTTCCGGCGTCAGGCCAGGGTCATCGGAGTGGCCGACGCCGACGGCTTCAGGTCGGGGAACCACAGCGCGATCTCCCGCTCGGCCGACTCCGGCGAGTCCGAGCCGTGCACCAAGTTGAACTGGGTCTCCAGGCCGAAATCGCCACGGATGGTGCCAGGGGTGGCCTTGGCCACCGGGTCGGTGCCACCGGCGAGCTGCCGGAACGCCTCGATCGCGCGCGGTCCTTCCACCACGGCGGCGACCACGGGGCCTGAGGTGATGAAGTCCAGCAGCGAAGCGAAGAACGCCTTGCCGTCGTGCTCGGCGTAGTGCTGCCGGGCCACGGCCTGCTGCACCGGCCGCAGTTCCAGGGCCGCCAACGTCAGGCCCTTCTTCTCGATGCGGTTGATGATCTCGCCAACCAGTCGACGGTTCACGCCGTCCGGCTTGATCAGTACCAAAGTCCGCTCAGTCATGCAGCGCCGCTCCTGTCCCATCGTTCCGCCCTGCGTCATCGCCAGCGGCACGGGCGATAGCGTACCGGCCCGGCGACCGGATCCGTCACGAGCGTCGCAAGACCACAGCACGGAAATAAGCGATCAGTGCCCACACCGCGGTGAACACCAGGCCCATGATGCCCACGCCGGGGTAAATCACGAATCCGGCCACCAGCACCAGTTGCAGCGCCAGATTGGCCCAGATCGCCCAGCTGCGGCCCTGGATACCGGCGAACAGCAGCAGCACCAATGCCAGGCCGAGCAGGTACGCCAGCGAGAACGGTGTCAGACCTCCCCCGACGACGCTGACCACCGGCAGAGCCAGCAGCACCGTGATGGCTTCGAGTATCAGTGTCGCGGCCATCACGCCGCGAAAGCCTCGCCACGGATCGGGAGCGTCTGACTGTTGGGTCATGCCGGGTCCTTCCCGAACAGAGAGCGAGCCGCGCCGGCGGTGATCACCGAGCCGGTGATCACGATGCCAGCCCCGGAGGCTTCGCCCTCGGAGTCGAATTCATCGACCAGCGCCGTAGCGGTGTCGATCGCATCTTCAAGCGTTTCGGTGGTGACCACCCGGTCGTCACCGAACCACTTCGCCGCCGCCACGGTCAGCGTTTCGACGTCCAGCGCTCGCGGAGAACCGTTATGGGTCACCACAATTCGGTCGAATGCCGGCTCCAGCGCCGCCAAGATGCCGTCGACGTCCTTGTCGCCCAGCACGCTGACCACACCGACCAGGTATCGGAAGTCGAAATCTTCGGCCAGGGCCTGGGCCAGCACGGCGGCTCCGGCCGGGTTGTGTGCGGCGTCGATGAACACCGTAGGCGAGCTGCGCATCCGCTCCAGCCGGCCAGGGCTGCGCACCGCGGCGAAGCCCGCCCGAACGGTGTCGACATCGAGCTGCCGATCGGCGCCGGCCCCGAAGAACGCCTCGACCGCCGCCAGCGCCAGCACCGCATTGTGGGCCTGATGCTCGCCGTGCAGCGGCAGAAAAATGTCGGAGTACACCCCGCCCAAGCCCTGAAGTTCCAGCACCTGCCCGCCGACCGCGAGCTGGCGGCTGCGCACCGCGAACTCCGAGTTCTCCCGTGCCACCGCGGCATCGGCGCGAACGGACTGCGCCAGCAACACCTCCATCACCTCGGGCGCCTGGCGGGCGATCACCGCCACGGTGTCGGTCAGTTCGTCCGACGAGCGATGGATGATCCCGGCCTTCTCCGCGGCGATCCCGGCGATGTCGTCGCCGAGATAGTCGACATGGTCGATACCGATCGGGGTGATGACAGCGACCGGAGCCTCGACCACGTTGGTGGCATCCCAGCGGCCGCCCAGGCCGACTTCCACCACGGCGACATCGACCGGAGCGTCGGCGAAGGCCGCGAACGCCATCCCGGTGAGCACCTCGAACTTGCTCATGGCCGGTCCCCCGTCAGCCTGCGAGGACGCGTCGACCATCTGCACGAAGGGCTCGATCTCGGCGTAGGTCTCCACATACCGGCCTGGGCTGATCGGCTGGCCGTCGATCGCAATGCGCTCGACCGCCGACTGCAAGTGCGGGCTGGTGGTACGTCCGGTGCGGCGAGAAAACGCCGTCAGCAACGCATCGATCATCCGCACCACCGAGGTCTTGCCGTTGGTGCCGGCGACGTGGATGGACGGGTAGGTGCGCTGCGGCGAACCGAGCAGCTCGAGCAGGGCGTTGATCCGGGTCAGGCTCGGTTCGATCTTGGTCTCGCCCCACCGCTGATCAAGAAGGTGCTCAACCTGCAGCAGCGCCGCAATCTCGTCCGGGGTGGGCTCTGTGGTGCCGATCGGTTGATCGGTCACGCCAGGCCTGCCAGGCGTGCCGTGATCCGCTCCACTTCGTCGCTGGCCAGCTGCTGGCGGCCTCGGATCTTGTCGACCACCGCTTCGGGCGCCTTGCCCAGGAATGCCTCATTGCCAAGCTTGGCCGAAGTGGCCTCGAGTTCCTTGCGCGCGGTGGCCAGATCCTTCTCCAGCCGACGACGCTCGGCTTCGACGTCGACGGTGCCGGAGGTGTCCAGTTCGACGACGACGGTGCCGTGCTGCAGCCGCACCTCGACGGTGGCCGACGGCGTGAAGTCGTCCCCGGGCTCGGTCAGCCAAGCCTGGGAGGCCACCGCTGCCACCTGGGTGGCCAGGTCGGCGTCGCCGATACCGGTCAGCCGGGCCGGGACCTTCTGCCGGTCACGCAGGCCCTGGTCGCTGCGGAACCGACGCACCTCGGTCACCAACTTCTGCATGTCGGTAATCCGTTGCGCGGCAACCTGGTCGAGTGCGATGCCCGACGACGCCGGCCAGTCCGCGATCACCAGCGACTCCGCACCGGTGAGCTCCTGCCACAGGGTTTCGGTGACGAACGGGATCACCGGGTGCAACAGCCGCAGAAGGTTGTCCAGCACCGCCGCGAGCACGGCTGTGGTGTGCGTAAGGCCCTGTCCCAGCTGGGTCTTGGCCAGCTCGACGTACCAGTCGCAGAACTCGTCCCAGGCGAAGTGATACAGCGCCTCGCAGGCCCGACCGAACTCGTAGTCTTCGAACGCCGAATCCACCTCGGCACGAACCTCTTCCAACCGTCCCAGAATCCAGCGGTCCGCGTCGGTCAGCTCATCGAGCGCCGGCAGCGGCGCCGGCGAGGCGCCGTTCATCAGCGCGAACCTGGTCGCGTTGAACAGTTTGGTGACGAAGTTGCGCGACGCGCGGGCATGGTCCTCACCGATCGACAGGTCACTGCCGGGGCTGGCGCCGCGCGCCAGGGTGAACCGCAGCGCGTCGGCGCCGAACGTCTCGACCCAGTCCAGCGGGTCGATCCCGTTGCCACGCGATTTGCTCATCTTGCGGCCGTGTTCGTCGCGGATCAGGCCGTGCAGGAACACGTTGCGGAACGGAACATGGGCGTCGGGCAGCGCAGCGTCGCCACCGACGAAGGTGCCGAACATCATCATCCGGGCCACCCAGAAGAACAAGATGTCGTAGCCGGTCACCAAAACGCTGGTCGGATAGAACTTCTCCAGCTCCGGCGTGGCGTCCGGCCAGCCCATCGTGGAGAACGGCCACAACGCCGAGGAGAACCAGGTGTCCAGCACGTCGGGGTCCTGCTCCCAGCCCTGCGGCGGGGTCTCATCCGGGCCGACGCAGACCTTCTCGCCGTTGGGCCCGTGCCAGATGGGAATGCGGTGCCCCCACCACAGCTGCCGCGAGATGCACCAGTCGTGCATGTCGTCGACCCAGGCGAACCAGCGCGGCTCCAGGCTCTTCGGATGGATGACCGTGTCGCCGTCTCGGACCGCGTCACCGGCGGCCTTGGCCAACGAGGAGACGTCTACCCACCACTGCATGGACAGCCGCGGTTCGATGACTTCGCCGCTGCGCTCGGAATGCCCGACGCTGTGCAGGTAGGGCCGCTTCTCGGCGACGATGCGGCCTTGGGCGGCCAGCGCTTCGCGCACCGCGACGCGCGCCTCGAAGCGGTCCATGCCGTCGAACTGTGTTCCGGTGCCGGTGATCCGGGCGCGTTTGTCCAGGATCGTCGGCATGTCCAGCTGGTGTCGCAGACCGATCTCGAAGTCGTTGGGGTCATGGGCGGGGGTGACTTTCACCGCGCCGGTGCCGAATTCGGGGTCGACGTGGGCGTCGGCCACCACCACGATCTGACGGTCGGAGAACGGGTGCGGCAATGAACTGCCCACCAGGTCGCGGTAGCGGTCGTCGTCGGGATGCACCGCGATCGCGGTGTCACCGAGCATGGTCTCCAGTCGGGTGGTGGCCACCACGATGTGGGGTTCGGCGTCATCGAGCGAGCCGTACCGGAACGACACCAGCTCACCCTCGATGTCTTCGTACTTGACCTCGAGGTCGCTGATCGCGGTCTCCAGCACGGGCGACCAGTTGACCAGTCGTTCAGCCTGGTAGATCAGACCCGCGTCGTAGAGCCGCTTGAAGATGGTGCGGACCGCCCGCGACAGCCCCTCGTCCATGGTGAACCGTTCGCGACTCCAGTCCACACCGTCGCCGAGCCGGCGCATCTGGGCGCCGATGGTGCCGCCGGACTCCCGCTTCCAGTCCCACACCTTCTCGATGAACTGTTCGCGGCCGAAGTCTTCCTTGGTCTTACCGTCGGCGGCCAGCTGGCGTTCCACCACGCTCTGGGTGGCGATGCCGGCGTGGTCCATGCCGGGCAGCCACAACACCTCGTAGCCCTGCATCCGCTTGCGACGGGTCAACACGTCCATCAGGGTGTGGTCGAGCGCATGCCCCATGTGCAGGCTGCCGGTGACGTTCGGCGGGGGCAGCACGATCGAGTAGCCGGGCTTTTCGCTGGTGGGATCGGCGGTGAAGTAGCCGGCATCCACCCAACGCTGGTAGATCGCGTCCTCTACCGCACCCGGCTCCCATGACTTGGGCAGGTGATCGGTGTTGGCGGCGTTGGGAGTGTCAGTCACCGGTCAATTCTAGGAAGGATGGCCAGGTGATCCCCGCAGGGAGGTGTCCGAGGGAGGTGACACTGCCGAAAAGCCCCCGGATCAGGTCTGATCCGGGGGCTTTGGCTATGACTGCTGTGGGCTACTTCTTGCCGAGCAGCCCGCCGAGGATTCCGCCGATCGCCTCCCCGGTCTTGCCGCCCAGCGCGTTGCCCAGGATGCTGCCCATCGACTTGTTACCGCCACCGCCGGCTGCACCACCCAGGATGCTGCCCAGGACGTCACCGAGGCCGCCGCCGGAGGCCTGCTGCTGGGCCGGCTCGGACTTCTGGCCGGTCAGTTGCTTGCCGATGTAGGCGAGCACGATCGGCGCGATGATCGGCAGCAGCTTCTGCAGCAGGTCGTTGTTGCCCGCGCCGGCACCCGACAGCGCCGAGGCAACCTGGCTGGTGTCGTTGCCGCCGAAGATGGTGGAGATCACCTGCTGGCCTTCGGACTGGCTGGCGCCCAACGCGTTGTCCAGCAGTCCCTGGGCCGCGAAGGTGGCGGCGGTGTTGACGATGCTGTCGGCCTGACCGGGGTCTTGGGCGTTCTGGCTCAACCCGCCGACCAGCACCGGCACCAGGGTACGAATGGTGCTGTCCACTTCACCCGAGTCGGCGCCAAGCTGGTTGGCGATGTCCTGGATGGGGATCTGAGCGAAGAGATCGTCGAGGCCGGCCATGATGATTCCACCTTCGTTGCTGGGTGCTGCTTGCGGCAGCGGTCGAAAACGACATTAGCGGAAAGATCAGTGGCCGGCACCGAGCAATTTGAGCCCCGATCAGCGCAGCCGGGATACCTCTAGCGTCACTCCCGCCGCGGGCAGTCTGGTCAGCAGCACATCGCCCATCGCGGCTGCCGGGGTGAGCACACCGTAGTGGTCGGGCAGGGCGTCGCGGTCCAGCGCCAGCGCCAGGGCGCTCTCGCCCAGCAGCACCGAGGTGGCCTGGTAGCCGGGGTCGCCGCGCTGCGCCATGTCCGCCCGGTAGCGGGCTCCGCTACTGGTAGTCGTGTAGGTCTCGATGCGGTAGTAGCCGTTCTCGCGGCGGCTGCGGCTCGGGCCGGTGCCTGGTTTGGGCAACACCCGCTCCAACAGTCCATCCGGCACCAGCCGCAAGAGGTGGCCGCCGACCGCGAAGGTCACCTTGCCTATCCCGGTCGCCAGTCCAGACAGCACCGGCGCCGCGGCCGACGAGCCGACGCTCATGTGCTCGGCGTAGCGGAACCGCCGACCGTAGGCCCAGTCCAGCAGTCCGTTGCTGCGCCGCACGATGCGGGTGTTGACGGGCGCCATCGCGAAGCCGGCGGTCCAGATTCCGTCCAGTTCCGGCGCGATGTCTTGGCCCCGCCGCCAGGACAGGTCCGGCTCGGGGCCCAATCGCGGTTCGGCGGACCGATCGGAGCTGAGCGTGTGGGGATCAAACAGCTGCCGCCGGGCCTCCGGGTCGTTGGCCGCGGCGCTCAGAACCTCGATCATCGAGGCCAGCGTCCCTCCGGACACCCCGGCGGAGAAACCTCGCACAACGTAGTCGGTGTCGAGCAGGTCGCCGGTGCCGTCGTCGCGCGCCGCCCGATACAGGGCATACACGCTCATGTCCGACGGAAGGGAGTCGAATCCGCAGGCATGCACGATGCGGGCCCGGTTGTCGGCGGCCTGCTTGTGGTGTCGGTCGATGCTCTCCCGCACGAACAGCGCTTCGCCGGTGAGGTCGACGTAGTCGGTGCCCGCCGCGGCACAGGCCGCGACCAGGGGCATTCCATAACGGGTGTAGGGGCCGACGGTGGTGATCACCACTCGGGCGCGGGCCGCCATCGCGTCCAGGGTTGTGGGTTTATCGGCGTCGGCCAGCACGATCGGCCAGTCCTGAGCTGGCGATCCGAGTTCGTCGCGGACCTGGCGCAACCGCTCCGCCGAGCGGCCGGCCAACCCGATCCGGGCGGCGCCGCCGGCGCGAGCCAGGTACTGGGCGGTCAGCTTCCCTGCGAAACCGGTGGCTCCGTAGAGGATGATGTCGAGCTCGCGAGGCGTGTCAGGCACGCGTCCGACGCTACTCGCCGGCCGGATCCTGTACCGACGGCGACGGCGCCGGGCTGCTCGCCCGGCGCCGTCGTCGCTAGCGCTAGAGGGATGTTCAGCCGCGACGGCCGCACACCGGCCAGGCACCGATGCCCTGGCTGCGCAGAACGTTCTCGGCAACCCGGATCTGCTCGGCACGGCTCGCGTTGTGCGGCATGCCGCTGCCGCCGTTGGCACGCCAGGTGCCGGCGTTGAACTGCAGTCCGCCGTAGTAGCCGTTGCCGGTGTTGATCGACCAGTTGCCGCCCGACTCGCAGGCCGCGATGGCGTCCCAGTTGACGCTGTCCGCCTTGGCGGTGGCGTCGGACAGGGCGACGGCGCCGGTGATCAGGGCGCCGGCGATCGCGGCCAGGGTGAGGGGCTTGCGGACGTTCTTCAACATGCTTCCTTTCGCAGTGCGCGCTCCGAAGTGCGCCCACGGCAGTGGGCCGGCATGCCTGGTCTTCAGGCGGGAGTGTTCTTCGAGACGTGCCGTCTAGGTCAGGCACGACAGCAGGGGGCAGATCGCCCGCCGGGATGGCACCCGGCACCGCGGAGGCGTTCGAGGGGCCGCCCGCGGCCCCGCTCACACGCGGTTCCGTCGATTCAATTTGTTTGCCTTGCATTAGGGCGAGGGGAAACTTACGAAACGTTCATACGACAAGTCCAACCGCATGACGCGAATATTTCGGGCAGATAACGAAACCATCACGCCGCCGTCAAGAATGGTTATAGCAGGTCAGCGCCAGAATTGGGCGATCCGTCGACGTCACAGCACACATTGCCGAGCGTGAGTCAGATCACCAGCTTTTTGTGGGCTGGACCACTGGAAATGGCGCGATTTGACGTCGTTCCAGCGCTGGCCGCGCCGAAAATGGCCCGTTACAGGGGCCCCAGCAGCATCATCTACCCCACTCGTCGCAGGTCATCGGGCCGGGGCGGGACCAAACGCCCGTACGCAGGCGATAGATCCGCGCCGGCCGGAATCCACACGCAATTGGGCATGCACAAACGGCTTCGCGCCCCAGCCGGACTCGGCGCCCAGTGCGCCGCGAGCCTTAATCCAATTGCCTTGCGCCCCAAACGCTTCCGGCTACCGGCAGCCAGGCGATCCCGCCGCCAATTCCGCGTCACGCCAATATTTGTTGCATCTCGCGCAGATAATACGATGATTTATCTCACCATTCATGCACGTAGTTTGACGCCTTATTTACGGCCCACAATCACATTTGCTGATGCGCGACTCAGCGCAAGCCGGTGACATCATCGGGAGAGTTGAGATTGGCCAGCGTTGACGCGTCGGCCAGCACGATCCGCCGGACGTCGGCCACGTCGATCAGCGCGCCCACTCGACGTTCGCCGGCAGCGACCAAGGCATCGACGGTGTCGGCCAAGGTGGTGCGATACACCCCGGCCAGATAGTGGTCCCGGTCGGCGTGCGGCAACACGACGTCAGCAGTGACAGCAGCGACCGCATCGATCAATTCCGTTGTCAGAAAAGGCATGTCGACCGCGCAGACGAAGGCGCGTCGTGCGCCGTCCTGTGCCGCCGCTCGCAACCCCAGCCCAATAGCGGGCAACGGACCCAGCCTGGGCACTTCGTCGCGCAGCACCTGCGCAGCAAGATCGGGCAACTCCTGGCCCTGGGCAGCCACCACGAAGACGGGATCGCAGCGCTGCGCCAGCACCGAGACCAGGTGTTCCACCAGGGTCAGACCGGCGAACCGACCCGGCACGGTCAGAGTGGCCTTATCGCGGCCCATCCGACGCGATGCGCCGCCGGCCAGCACCACACCGGCCAACCGACCGGCAGTCATGGCGTCAGTCGACAGTCCAGGTGTCGCGACCACGCAGCAGCGCCTGCAGTGCGGCGGTGTCGTTGGCGGTCGACTGCCGGGCCTCGGCAACCTGCGCGCGCGCCAGGTCGTCGTAGGTGGGCTTGCTGACCTTGCGGAAAATACCCATCGGGAAGTGCGACAGGTCCTGTTCGGAGAGCCGCGACAGTGCGAAGGCGTACGAGGAGTCGGCCTGGGTGGCGTCGTGCACCACGATCTGGTCGGCCGCGACATCGGCCGTCTTGGCGACCTCCAGCCCGAAGCCGGACCTGATGACGCAGTACTCGTCCTCGGCGCCGAACACGACCCGCTCGCCGTGGCGGACGTTGATGATGCGGTTCTCCGCACCGTCCTTACGCAGCAGGTCGAAAGACCCGTCGTTGAACACCGGGCAGTCCTGCAGGATCTCCACCAGCGCCGAACCGCGGTGCTCCATGGCACCTTGAAGGACCTCGGTGAGGCCCTTGCGGTCGGAATCCAGGGCACGCCCGACGAACGTCGCCTCGGCACCGATCGCCAGCGAGATCGGGTTGAACGGGTTGTCCAGCGAACCGTAGGGCGTCGACTTGGTGACCTTGCCGGTCTCCGACGTCGGCGAGTACTGGCCCTTGGTCAGTCCGTAGATCCGGTTGTTGAACAGCAGGATGGTGATGTTGACGTTGCGTCGCAGCGTGTGGATCAGGTGGTTGCCGCCGATCGACAGCGCGTCGCCGTCACCGGTGATCAGGAACACCTTCAAGTCTTCGCGGGCGGTCGCCAGCCCGGTGGCGAACGTCGGGCCACGGCCGTGGATCGAGTGCACGCCGTAGGTGTTCATGTAGTACGGGAAGCGGCTCGAGCAGCCGATCCCGCTGACGAACACCACGTTCTCCCGCCGTACCCCCAGCTCGGGCAGGAAGTTGCGGACCGAGTTGAGGATGGCGTAGTCGCCACAGCCCGGGCACCAGCGCACCTCCTGGTCGGAGGTGAAGTCCTTGGACTTCTGCGGCTCGTCGGTGGTGGGGACCCCGCTCAACGCGGTCAGTCCCAGGTCGGTTCCGACAAGCGAGCCGACAGCTTCGGTGGTGGTCATGAGTTCGCTCCTGCTGTACCCGCAATGGTGACCGCCGCGGCCCTGGCCAGCGACGCCTTCTCATTCTCCCGGTCGGCCAGCGTGCCGGCCAATGCGTCGTCGATGATTCCCTCGACCTCGTCGGCCAGGAACGCCTGGCCGGTCACCTTGGTCACCGACTGGATGTCGACCAGGTAGCGGCCGCGCAGCAGCAGCGCCAACTGGCCCAGGTTCATCTCCGGCAGCACCACCTTGGGGTAGCGCCGCAGCACCTCACCCAGGTTGGCCGGCAGCGGGTTGAGGTTGCGCAGGTGCGCCTGCGCAACCTTGACGCCGCCACGCCGGACCCGCCGGCAGGCCTCGGCGATCGGGCCGTAGGAACTGCCCCAGCCCAGCATCAGCAGCTCGGCGTCCCCGGACGGGTCGTCGACCACCAAGTCCGGAACCTCGATGCCGTCGATCTTGGCCTGACGCAGCCGAACCATCAGATCGTGGTTGGCCGGCTCGTAGGAGATCGCCCCTGAGCCGTTGGCCTTCTCCAGGCCACCGATCCGGTGCTCCAGGCCCGGGGTGCCGGGGATGGCGAACTGCCGGGCCAGGGTCTCCGGGTCGCGCGCATACGGCGCGAAGTCCTCGCCGGCCTTGGCGAAGTTCTGGTCGATCGGCGCCATCGCGGCAACGTCCGGGATACGCCACGGCTCCGAACCGTTGGCGATCGCGCCGTCGGAGAGCAGCACCACCGGGGTGCGGTAGGTCACCGCGATCCGGACGGCCTCGATGGCCGCGTCGAAGCAGTCCGACGGCGTGCACGGCGCCAGCACCGCCACCGGGGACTCACCGTTGCGTCCGTAGAGCGCCTGCATCAGGTCGGCCTGCTCGGTCTTGGTGGGCAGACCGGTGGATGGGCCACCGCGCTGGACGTTGATCAGCAGCAGCGGCAGCTCGGTCATGACGGCCAGGCCCAGCGCCTCGGCCTTGAGAGCCAAGCCGGGACCGGAGGTGCTGGTGACGCCCAGCGCGCCGCCGTAGGAGGCGCCGATCGCCGCACCGATGCCGGCGATCTCGTCTTCGGCCTGGAAGGTCAGCACGTTGAAGTTCTTGTACTTCGACAGCTCGTGCAGGATGTCCGAGGCCGGGGTGATCGGGTAAGTCCCCAGCACCACCTGGGTGTCGGCCAGCTGACCGGCGACGACCACGCCGTAGGCCATCGCGGTGTTGCCCGAGATCTGGCGGTACTCGCCCGCCGGCAGCTTGGCCGGTGCGATCTCGTAGGTGGTGCCGAACGCCTCGGTGGTCTCGCCGTAGTTCCAGCCCGCCTTCAGCGCCAGGACGTTGGCGTCGGCCACGTCGGGCTTCTTGGCGAACTTCTCCTTGATGAAGCGCTCGCTGCTCTCCAGCTCCCGGCCGTACATCCAGGACAGCAGGCCGAGGGCGAACATGTTCTTGGCCCGGGCACCGTCCTTCTTGGTCGCGCCGATCGCCTCGACCGCACCCAGGGTCAGGGAGGTCATCGCGACCGGAACGACGACGTAGTCGGAGAGTTCCTCGGTCTCCAGCGGGTTGGCCTCGTAGCCGATCTTGGCCAGGTTGCGCTTGGTGAACTCGTCGGAGTTGACGATCACCATGCCGCCACGCGGCAGGTCGCCGATGTTGGCCTTCAGCGCCGCCGGGTTCATCGCCACCAACACGTCGGGGCGGTCACCGGCGGTCAGGATGTCGAAGTCGGCGATCTGGATCTGGAACGACGAGACACCGGGCAGGGTGCCCTGAGGTGCGCGGATCTCGGCCGGATAGTTCGGCTGGGTGGCCAGGTCGTTGCCGAACAGGGCCGCCTCAGAGGTGAAGCGATCGCCGGTGAGCTGCATACCGTCGCCGGAGTCACCGGCGAAACGAATGACGACCTTCTCGAGTTTTTGGCGCCCGGGTGCCGACCCGACTCCGTTACCACTCGGCCCCACGGCCCCGCCTTCCATCACTGTCCACCCGGGCCCGCGCAACACGGCTGGCGCACCCACAAGTTTTTCTGTCACTGGCAGTACCGATTATTGCACCGCTCTTATAGACCATACGACGCCACACCGTGTCGAAATTCGGGTTACTCAGTGTTAAATGTCGATGTCACACCGGGGTTAGCGGTCAACTTGAGCCGGAAATGTGGTTTTCATCACGTTCGCTCGCACGCCAACTCTAAGAGAAGTTCGGTACTGGCGAGTAACTTTGCGCGGCGACGAGCGCCGCCCCCGGATCAGGCGCTCTTGTCGCGACGCTCGCCGCGGGATGCCTTGCGCGGCACGATGGTCGGCAACACGTTGTCCTGCACCGTTTCCTTGGTCACGACGACCTTGGCGACATCGTTGCGGCTCGGGATGTCGTACATGACCGGCAGCAGGACTTCTTCCATGATCGCCCGCAGACCGCGCGCGCCGGTGCCGCGGTGGATGGCCTGATCCGCGATGGCCTCCAGGGCGTCCGGGCTGAACTCCAGCTCCACCCCGTCCATCTCGAACAGCCGGGTGTACTGCTTGACCAGAGCGTTCTTCGGCTCCGACAAGATCTTGACCAACGACTCCATGTCCAGGTTGGTCACCGAGGCCACCACCGGCAACCGGCCGATGAATTCCGGGATCAATCCGAACTTGATCAGGTCCTCGGGCATGACCTCGGCGAAGTGGTCGGTGGTGTCGATCTCCGCCTTGGACCGGACCTCGGCACCAAAACCCAAGCCTCGCTTGCCAACCCGATCCGAAACGATCTTCTCCAGTCCGGCGAAAGCCCCGGCCACGATGAACAGCACATTGGTGGTGTCGATCTGGATGAACTCCTGGTGCGGGTGCTTGCGGCCACCCTGCGGGGGAACCGAGGCCTGGGTGCCCTCCAGGATCTTCAGCAACGCCTGCTGCACGCCCTCGCCGGAAACGTCGCGGGTGATCGACGGGTTCTCGCTCTTGCGGGCGATCTTGTCGACCTCGTCGATGTAGACGATGCCGGTCTCGGCGCGCTTGACGTCATAGTCGGCCGCTTGAATCAGCTTGAGCAGAATGTTCTCGACGTCCTCACCGACGTAGCCCGCTTCGGTCAGCGCGGTGGCGTCGGCGATCGCGAACGGCACGTTGAGCATCTTGGCCAGGGTCTGGGCCAGGTAGGTCTTGCCGCAGCCGGTGGGCCCGAGCATCAAGATGTTGGACTTGGTCAGCTCAACCGGCTCACCGGAGCGGGAATCCCGGCTCTTCTCGCCGGCCTGGATCCGCTTGTAGTGGTTGTAGACCGCCACCGCCAGGGTGCGCTTGGCCGTGTCCTGGCCGATGACGTAGCCCTCCAGGAATTCGCGGATCTCCGCGGGCTTGGGCAGTTCATCGAGCTTGACGTCGTCGGCGTCGGCCAGCTCTTCTTCGATGATCTCGTTGCACAGGTCGATGCACTCGTCGCAGATGTAGACGCCCGGACCCGCGATGAGCTTCTTAACCTGCTTCTGGCTCTTACCGCAGAACGAACATTTCAGCAGGTCCCCGCCGTCTCCAATGCGCGCCATAGTGCGTTAGGACCTACTTCCTGTTCGCCGTCTGTCGTCGGGGTGCCGGTGTCTGCTCCGACGCTACCCGTTCATTCCGGTGCGAGGCGACCGATAAGGCCGAATCGCGTCGTTGGTATTCATCAGGGCCCATCTGCCTGCTCCAAGAACATATCGTCCAAGGCGCCGCGCCCGGTGTGTGACGCGCTGGCGTGGCGTGAGCGTTTCGGGGGCGTTGCCCGGCCGTGAGACAGGCAGAGCCTTCCAGCCCTACAGTGGCCAACGTGGGGTTCGCCGTGCCCGACGATACCGTCCTCGTCGCCGATGGGGGGCTGGCCACGGAACTGGAGGCCCGCGGGGCCGACCTGTCCGACCCGCTGTGGTCTGCCCGGTTGCTCGTCGAGCACCCCGAAGAGATTGCGGCCGTTCACGCCGCCTTCTTCGCCGCAGGCGCCCAGATCGCGACCACCGCCAGCTATCAGGCGAGCTTCGACGGGTTCGCCACCCGCGGGATCGACCGACGCACGGCCGACGGGCTTTTGCGCCGCAGCGTGGGCCTGGCCCGCAACGCCGGCGGCGACGTGCCTGGTCGCTGGGTGGCCGCGTCGGTCGGCCCGTACGGCGCCGCCCGCGCCGACGGCTCGGAATACGTTGGGCGCTACGGTCTTTCGATCGCGCAGTTGTCGTCTTGGCACCGACCGCGGCTGGAGGTGCTGGCCGGTGCCGGCGCCGATCTGCTCGCGCTGGAGACCGTGCCGGACCTCGACGAGGCGGCGGCCCTGGTGGGTCTGGTCCAGGAGGCGAATGTGCCGGCGTGGCTTACCTACACGATTGACGGCACGGCGACCCGCGCCGGCCAGCCACTGGCCGAAGCGTTCGCGGTGGCCGCCGGGGTGCCGCAGATCGTCGCTGTGGGAGTGAACTGCTGTGTGCCGGACGACGTCCTACCGGCGATCGAGATTGCCGCCGAGGTCACCGGCAAGCCGGTGGTTGCCTACCCCAACAGCGGCGAGCACTGGAGCTCTGGAGGGTGGAACGGGCCGGTGCGCTTCTCCCCCGCGCTGGTGCCGCAGTGGGTCGCCGCGGGCGCACGCATCGTGGGCGGTTGCTGCCGGGTCAGCCCGGCAGATATCAGCGAGCTGGCCGCCGCAGTCTCCCGCTAAAACGCCGAACGTGCACTCAGCGCGAAAATCCGGCCGGAAATTCGCGCTGAGTGCACGTTCGGTGTGGAGAAAACTAGGCGGTCTGCGCCGACAGCTTCCGATACTCCAGCACGGTGTCGATGATCCCGTACTCCTTGGCCTCGGCCGCGGTCAGGATCTTGTCGCGGTCGGTGTCCTTGCGGACCACCTCGGGGTCCTTGCCGGTGTGGCGAGCCAGAGTGGACTCCATCAGGGTCCGCATCCGCTCGATCTCAGCGGCCTGGATCTCCAGGTCGGAGAACTGGCCCTGGATTACGCCGGACAGCGACGGCTGGTGGATCAGCACCCGGGCGTTGGGCAGCGCCATCCGCTTGCCCGGCGTACCCGCCGCCAGCAACACCGCCGCGGCCGACGCGGCCTGACCCAGGCACACGGTCTGGATGTCGGCCCGCACGTACTGCATGGTGTCGTAGATCGCCATCAGCGAGGTGAAGGAACCACCCGGGGAGTTGATGTACATGGTGATGTCGCGGTCCGGGTCCAGCGACTCCAGGACCAGCAGCTGGGCCATGATGTCGTTGGCCGAGGCGTCGTCGACCTGGACGCCCAGGAAGATGATCCGCTCCTCGAACAGCTTGTTGTACGGATTGGACTCCTTGACGCCCCAGCTGGAGTGCTCCACGAACGACGGCAGGATGTAGCGCGCCTGCGGCGCGATGGCTCGCAAGGTTTCGGGGTTCATGATGCATCTCCGTTGACGTGGGCGCGGGTGATGATGTGGTCGACGAAGCCGTATTCCAGCGCTTCGGCGGCGGTGAACCAGCGGTCGCGGTCGGAGTCGGCCTCGATGCGCTCGATGGTCTGGCCGGTGAACTCGGCGTTGAGCCGGAACATCTCCTTCTTGATGACCGCGAACTGCTCGGCCTGGATGGCGATATCGGCGGCGCTGCCGGTCACCCCACCCAACGGCTGGTGCATCAGGATCCGGGCGTGCGGCAAGGCGTAGCGCTTGCCCTTGGTGCCCGCCGCGAGCAGGAACTCGCCCATCGAGGCGGCCATGCCCATCGCGTAGGTGGCCACGTCACACGGTGCCAGCACCATCGTGTCGTAGATCGCCATCCCCGCGCTGATCGAACCGCCCGGGGAGTTGATGTAGAGCGAAATGTCCTTGGTCGGGTCTTCGGCGGCCAACAACAGGATCTGGGCGCACAGCCGGTTGGCGATGTCGTCGTCCACCTGCGACCCCAGGAAGATGATGCGTTCTCGCAGTAGCCGCTCGTATACCGAGTCGACGAGATTCAGTCCGGGCTGGCTCACAGTGGGATACCTGCTTTCTCGAGATTCATATGCACCGACCCTAACCAACCGGCGCGGCTGAAGTAGGTCCGAACCGGCTTCGTTCGCTTACAGCGTCACTCGTCGGTGGCGGCCTCGGCCTCGACCGCTTCGTCGGCGGTGGCCAAAGCCTCGGCGGCCGCGTCGGCGGCTTCGTTCGCCTCGTCGGATTCGGCGCCGAAGAACTCGGCGGTGTCGATCTCGTTGCCCGCGGTGTCGCTGACTGCGGCGGCACGCACCGCTGCTGCCAACGCCATGCCGCGACGCACGTCAGCGAAGACGGCCGGCAGCTGGTTGTTCTGCTGCAGGAACTGAACCAGCTGCTGCGGCGGAAGGCCGTATTGACGTGCCATCAGCACCAGGTGCTGGGTGAGGTCGTTCTGCCCCACCTGGATCTCCAGCTTGTCGCCGAGCGCGTCGAGCAGCAGCTGGGTCTTCACCGACTTCTCGGCCTCACTGCGGGTCTCGGCGTCGAACTCGGCCCGCGAGGAGCCCTTCTCGGCCAGCGACTCGGCGAACTTGTTCTCGTCGTGGTCCAGACCGTGCAGGGCGTTGTGCAGGGCGTTGTCGATGTGCGCCTGCACCACGGCCTCGGGCAGCGGCATCTCGACCTGCTCGACCAGGGTCTCCAGCGTCGCCTCGCGGACCTTCTCGGCCTGCTGGATGCGCTTGGTCCGGCTCACCTGCTCGACGAGGTTCTCGCGCAGTTCGCCGATGGTGTCGTATTCGCTGGCCAGCTGCGCGAATTCGTCATCGGCCTCGGGCAGCTCGCGCTCCTTGACGGACTGAACCGTGACCGTGACCTCGGCGTCCTTACCGGCCTGCGGGCCGGCGGCCAGCTTGGTGGTGAAGGACTTGCTCTCACCGGCGGACAGCCCCACGATGGCGTCGTCGAGGCCCTCGATGAGCTGACCCGATCCGACCTCGTGCGACAGCCCCTCGGTGGCAGCCCCTTCAACGGTTTCCCCATCGACGGTGGCGTCCAGGTCGATCGAGACGAAGTCGCCCTTCGCGGCCGGGCGCTCGACACCGGTCAGGGTGCCGAACCGGGCGCGCAGCGCGTCGAGCTGGGTGTCGACCTCGTCGTCGTTGACCTCGATGGGGTCCACGGTGATCTTGAGCTGCTCCAGGTCGGGCAGGGCGATGTCCGGGCGCACGTCGACCTCGGCGGTGAAGGCGATCTGCTCACCGTCGTCGAGCTTGGTGACCTCGATGTCGGGCTGGCCCAGCGGCTTGAGGTCCGACGTCGTGACTGCCTCGCTGTAGCGACTCGGCAGCGCCTCGTTGACCACCTGCTGCAACACTGCGGCACGACCGAAACGAGCCTCGATGAGCTTGGCCGGAGCCTTACCCGGCCGGAAGCCCGGCAACCGCACCTGCTTGGCCAGCTCCTTGTAGGTCCGCTCGAAGTCCGGCTGAAGCTCGGTGAACGGCACCTCAACGTTGATGCGAACCCGGGTCGGGGTCAGCTGCTCGACGGTGCTCTTCACGGGTGTACTCCTCGATATCGTTGACGTGGTCGGTCGTGCCGGTGCGGCGCGCGCTGCTGGTCGGGGTGACAGGATTTGAACCTGCGGCCTTCCGCTCCCAAAGCGGATGCGCTACCAAGCTGCGCTACACCCCGCACTGACCAGGCGATCCTACGGCCCGGCATATCGGTGATCACAATGACCTGCTGCCAACGCCCCACGAAGGCACCGCGACGGGGCAATTGGATTTCGGGTCCGCCACGCCGGTACAGTCTCGCTCTAGCTATTCATGCGGGCGTAGCTCAATGGTAGAGCCCTAGTCTTCCAAACTAGCTACGCGGGTTCGATTCCCGTCGCCCGCTCTGCAAGGACCAGCGTGGAGTCCGTCGACCTGCGGTTCGACGGACTCCCGCAACGGTCTTACCTCATAACCAGCGCCAGGTCACCGGCGCCGCCGGACCGGGTGCCGGGCCTGCTGTACTCACGCGACGCCGCGGACTTATCCTTCCAAGCAAGCTACGCGGGTTCGATCGCCCCGTCACCCCCGCGTAAGGGGATATTCCCTAGCAGGAAGGCACGCCATGGGCGGCACACGGCACGTCCAAATTCATGGGACGTGCTCCCCGCGCTTTGAGAAGGTGCGGCACGAGTTCGAACGCAACTTCACCGAGCGCGACGAACTCGGCGCAGCCGTCGCGGCCTATGTCGACGGCGAACTCGTGGTCAATCTGTGGGCCGGCTCCGTCGACGTCGAGGGCCAGCGGCCTTGGCAGGAAGACACCCTGAGCACCGTGCTGTCCGGCAGCAAGGGCCTGACCAGCACCTGCGTTCATCGGCTCGCCGAAGCCGGCGAACTGGACCTGCGGATCCCGGTGGCCCACTACTGGCCGGAGTTCGGCCAGGCCGGCAAGGGCGACATCTCCCTGGCGATGGTGCTGGCGCACCGTTCCGGGGCGATCGGCCCGCGCGAACCGATGCACTGGCGCGACGTCACCGACTGGGACCTGGTCTGCCAGCGGCTGGCCGCCGCCGAACCGTGGTGGCGTCCGGGCACCGCGCAGGGCTATCACATGACGACCTACGGCTTCATCATCGGCGAAGTCGTCCGGCGGGTGACCGGATTGACCGTGAGCCAGTACCTGCGCACCGAGGTCGCCGGCCCGCTCGGCGCCGAGGTGCACATCGGGGTGCCCGCCGACCAACAGCCGTACCGCTGCGCCGATCCGGTGGGCAAGCCCACGATCCGGGAGATGTTGTCCTCGGCCGGCGCGCCGAAACGCCCGACTTCGCTGGACGACCACCCCAAGGCGGGACTGGCGGTCGCGATGGGGTTCGCCCCCGACGACGAGATCGCCACCAACGACCTGACCCTCTGGCGCCAACTGGAGTTCCCCGGAACCAACGCTCAGGTCTCCGCCCTGGGCATGGCCACCTTCTACAACGCACTGGTGCAGGAGAAGCTGCTCAGCCGGGCAACGATGGACCGCCTGCGCGTGCTGCAGGGCGGCACCGAGACCGATCTGGTGCTCGGCCCCCGAGTCGCCGAACACGGATGGGGCATGGGCTACATGCTCAACGCCCAGGGGGTCAATGGGCCCAACCGGCGGATCTTCGGTCACGGCGGCCTGGGCGGATCGTTCGCGTTCGCCGATCTGGAGCACCGGATCGGCTACGGCTATGTGATGAACCGGTTCGACCACACCCAGGCCAATGCCGACCCGCGCAGCGTGGTGTTGTCCAATGAGATCTACCGGGCGCTCGGGGTGGCACTTAGGCCCCGCCGCGAGACGGTGTACGACGACTGAGCCACAGCCCGCGGCCGGGGGTCAGCCGTGGCCCGAACCGGGCTGTCCGGGGCTACCCGGGTGGGTGTAGTCACCGGGGTGTTGAGGCCCACCGGGCCCTTGCGGGTGGGGCCCTTGTGGGCCATGTTGGTCGACGCCTCCGGGGCCGCGCTGCTCGCCATGGAAGTCGCGACTGTGGTCATTGCCGTCGCGATCGCGGTGGTGATCGTCGTGGCATTCGTTCTTCTCCCAGTTCATGCCCCACGTCGAGTCCCAGGTCTGGCCGGGACACCAGTGGTAGACCGGCGCCGGCAGGGCGCGAGCCTGGGCGGCGACACCGAGGCCGATCAGCCCCGTACCCGCGGCAAGGGCAAAGGTGGCAGCGGAGATCCTGCTGAGCGATTCCATGCGATCGGTTATAGCCGGACCAGCTGCCGCCGAAACGCTCAAACCGATTGAAAATCACGGGCTTTCACTGGGGACTGACTGTCCGGCCCGGACATCAGGACTGACAGGACGGACACCAGAACACATTGCGGCCCTCTAGTTCAGCGGTGCGCACGGCAGTCCCGCACACCCGGCACGGGTTACCGGCACGCCGGTAGACGTAGGTGCGCGGCTTGCCGGCCGCGTACGCCGGGGCGCCGTGGTCGTCCTCGGGCCGGACGACGACGATGCTGCCGCGCCGCAGGCCGACCTTCATCAGCGCCACCAGGTCGGCCCAGATCTCGGCGAAATCGGCTTCGCCGATCTGGACGCCGGGCCGGTAGGGGTCGATCCGGTGCCGGAACAGCACCTCACTGCGGTAGACGTTGCCCACCCCGGCCAGCACCGACTGGTCCATCAGCAGCGCAGCAATAGTCTTGCGGGACTTAGCAATTCTCTTGAAGGCCAGCGATGGATCGGCGTCGCCCCGCAGCGGGTCGGGCCCCAGTCGCGCGAGCACATCGGCGACTTGGGCCTCGTCGATCACCTCGCATGCCGCCGGGCCGCGCAGATCGGTGCCGTAAGCGGCGCCCACCATGCGCATCCGGACCTGGCCGACCGGTTCGGGCAGGCCACCGTCGGCCAGGTCGAACTCGGTGAACTGGCCGTAGATCCCCAGGTGCACGTGCACGATCGGCCCGCGCGCGTAGTGGTGGAACAGATGCTTGCCCCACGCCTCGGCCCGCAGCAGCGGCTGCCCGTCGACTAGGGCAGCACCGGATTCGAAGCGGCCCTGCGGACTGGACACCGCTACCGGCGCGGTTGCGAAACGGCGCTGATGCAGCCGGGCCAGCCGGTGCAGGATGTGCCCCTCCGGCATGTCAGGCCAATCTGTGCTCGGGTCAGGCGGGCGCGCCGGGCACCGCAGGTGCCTCGTGGTTGCGCTCGTAGGCAGCCAGGATGTCGATGCGCCGCTGGTGCCGTTCGGCCTCCGACCACGGCGTGCTCAGGAACGCGTCGACAATCGCGAGGGCTTCGGCGGTGGTGTGCATCCGGCCGCCGATGCCGATCAGCTGGGCGTTGTTGTGCTCCCGGGCCAGCTGCGCGGTCTCGGTGCTCCACGCCAGCGCACAGCGCGCCCCGGGCACCTTGTTGGCCGCGATCTGCTCGCCATTGCCGGACCCACCGATCACGATCCCCAGGCTCTCGGGGTCGGCCACCGTGCGGGCCGCCGCCGCGATGCAGAACGCCGGGTAGTCGTCCTCGGCGTCGTAGCTGAAGGCCCCGCAGTCGACCGGCTCATGGCCGGCCTTCTTCAGGTGCTCGACGATCGTTTCTTTGAGTTCGTAACCGGCATGGTCGCAGCCGAGGTAGACGCGCATGGCGCCATTCTCTCAGAGCCTCGTCTGCACACCTGCGCGGGTTTCAGGTTGTCCCGAGCCCACTGAGCGGCGGTCGTGGTGGCGATGTTGTACCGCCCGTTGAACGTGTCGCCGATGTCCCACGCCACTCCCTTTCCCTGCGCGAAAACTGCGCGGTATTTCTTCATCGAGTCGTCGGGATCGTGCTCGGATTCCTCGATCAAGCTGGACAACGGCCGAAGCACGCGATCGACCTTGCGCCCAAGCACATCCTCGCCAAGGTCGGCGAGATCGGCGTACGTGAGTGTGTCACCGGCCAGGTAGATCACCTCATTGGCAAACCTCGGGACGGCGAACAAAATGCGCGCCGTCAGCGCCCCGATATCCTCCGGCGTCGTCACCGTGACGGCGGTATCCCAGCTGCCCAGCGCGGCCACCGTTCGGCCGGGGACATCGACCACGCCGAATGACGGGTCGAATAGGAAGCTGGTGAACATGCCGGTGGAGATGATCAACCACTCGGTATCCCTCTGGCTTCGCAACAGGTCGCGAACATCGAGCTGTTCATCGAAGAGGTCCTGCGGACTGCCCCGGCCGATGACGTCGTAGTCCACGCCGAATTGCCAGGGCACGAAACGCCTCACACCCGCGGCCAGTGCGGCGCGAGCCAGCTTCAGCTGCGTGCCTTCACCCGCCGAAAAGCCGACGCAGCTGATCACCGCGTCGAAACCGCTGAATACCTCCGCCAGCTGGGCAGATGTCCAGGCGACCACGTCGCCCGGCTCGATCGCGACGCCCCACTGCCGAATCCGCGCGAGCTCGTGCTGCTTGGCCGGATCACTCGATTCGACGGTCGTCGGGCGCAGCAGCACCGACACCGTGGCGGTCCCGGACCGACCGGCACTGCCCGCTAAGGCCTGCAACACCGCCATCCCGAGCTCCCCGGCACCGAGCACCAGGATGCGCTCGCTATCCATCAGTCGAACTCCGGCGCCTCGCTGCGGCTGCGCTTGAGCTCCCAGAAGTGCGGGTAGGACGCAAAGGTCACCGACGCGTCCCACAGCTCCCCCGCCTGCTCGCCGCGGGGAATGCGGGACAACACCGGCCCGAAGAACGCCACCCCGTTGACATGGATGGTCGGGGTCCCGACGTCCTTGCCGACGGCGTCCATGCCGGCGTGGTGGCTCGCGCGCAGCGCCTCGTCGTAGGCGTCGCTGGTGGCGGCGTCGGCCAGTTCAGCCGGCAGACCCACCTCGGCCAGCGCACCGGCGATGACGTCGGGGAAGTCCTTGTTGTTCTGGTTGTGGATCCGGGTTCCCATCGCGGTGTACAGCGGCCGCAGGATCTCGTTGCCGCGCAACTGTTCGGCGGCGATCGCCACCCGCACTGGACCCCACGCGTGCTTGAGGCCTTCGCGGTACTGCTCGGGAAGATCGTCGCGCCCCTCGTTGAGGACGGCCAGACTCATCACGTGGAAGGTGACGTCGATGTCACGGACCTTCTCGACCTCCAGGATCCACCGGGAGGTGATCCAGCACCACGGGCACAGCGGGTCGAACCAGAGCGCGGCGTGCGATTTCACGGGCATGGGCGATCCTCTCAGCCAACAACGGACACGTTTAGAACGTCTAACGCGGCACCGGACACATCTATGCCCACCGCGCGGTTACAGGCTCAGGGCCAGCAGCACGACCGCAACCGCCGGGAAGGCACCCTGGACGACGGCCGCGCGGGCCTTGTCGGGCGACGACGTCACCAGAACCAGCGCCGCAGCCAGCATGGACCCGACGCCGGCAAAGATCAGCGCAAGCCCAACTGTGTTGTGGTCCAACGAAACCGCGGCGACACCCACTACCGTGACGATGGCCAGGAACAGATTGTAGAAACCCTGGTTGAAGGCCAGCTCCTTGGTGGCCTCAGCCTCCGCCACGGTGGTGCCGAAGACGGCCCGAGTGCGCGGTGAGGTCCAACTCAGCGACTCAAGCGCGAAGATGTAGACGTGCAACACCGCGGCCAGCACGGCGAAGGTCAGACCGGCAATGAGCATGGCCTCATTAAACTCGGTCCGGCGCCCGCCCGCACGGTCTGGCGGCTACTGTAGGCGGGCGTGGCACTTCCTAACCTCACCCGCGACCAGGCCGCCGTGCGGGCCGCTTCGGTCACCGTCGTCAACTACCGGATCGCGCTGGACCTGACCGATGGCAGCGGCAATCCGGGCGAGCGCACCTTCCGCTCCACCACCACCGTCACCTTCGACGCCCTGGCCGGCAGTGACACCGTCATCGACATCGCCGCCGAGACGATCCACGGTGCCACCCTCAACGGCCGCGCTCTGGATGTCTCGGCCTACGACGAGTCCGTCGGTGTGGTGCTGACCGGGTTGGCCGAGCACAACACCGCCGAGATCGACGCGCAGTGCTATTACTCCAACACCGGCGAAGGTCTGCACCGCTTCGTCGACCCGGTCGACGACGAGGTGTACCTGTACTCGCAGTTCGAAACCGCCGACGCCAAGCGGATGTTCGCCTGCTTCGACCAGCCAGACCTCAAGGCCACCTTCGACATCACCGTCACCGCGCCGTCGCACTGGCAGGTGATCTCCAATGGCGCCACGACCTCCGTACGCGACGGAGTGCACAGCTTCGAGACCACGCCCAAGATGAGCACGTATCTGGTGGCGCTGATCGCCGGACCGTATGCCCGTTGGGACGACGTCTACCGTGACGAGCACAGCGAGATCCCGCTGGGCCTGTTCTGCCGGGCTTCGCTGGCCGAGCACATGGACTCCGAGCGGCTGTTCACCGAGACCAAGCAGGGATTCGGCTTCTACCACAGCAACTTCGGTGTGCCGTATGCGTTCGGCAAGTACGACCAGCTGTTCGTGCCGGAGTTCAACGCCGGCGCCATGGAGAACGCCGGAGCGGTGACGTTCCTGGAGGACTACGTCTTTCGCAGCAAGGTGACCCGGGCGTCTTATGAGCGACGCGCCGAGACCGTGTTGCACGAGATGGCGCACATGTGGTTCGGCGACCTGGTCACCATGCGGTGGTGGGACGACCTGTGGCTCAACGAATCGTTCGCGACGTTCGCGTCGGTGCTGTGCCAAAGCGAGGCAACCGAATACACCAGCGCCTGGACGACATTCGCGAACGCGGAGAAGTCGTGGGCCTATCGCCAAGACCAGCTGCCGTCGACGCACCCGATCGCCGCCGCCATCCCCGACCTGGCCGCCGTAGAGGTCAACTTCGACGGGATCACCTACGCCAAAGGCGCATCCGTGCTCAAGCAGTTGGTGGCCTATGTCGGCTTGGACCACTTCCTGGCCGGTCTGCGCGACTACTTCGCCGCGCACGCGTTCGGCAACGCCACCTTTGACGACCTGCTGGCCGCGCTGGAGAAGGCGTCCGGCCGGGATCTGTCCGACTGGGGCCGGCAGTGGCTGAAGACCACCGGCCTGAACACGCTGCGGGCAGACTTCGATGTCGACGGCGACGGCCGGTTTACCCGGTTCGCGGTGACGCAGAGCGGCGCCGCTCCGGGGGCCGGCGAGACCCGGGTGCACCGGTTGGCCATCGGCATCTACGACGACGACCCCTCCGGTTCGGGCCGGTTGGTGCGGGTGCACCGCGAGGAGTTGGACATCGACGGGCCCAGCACCCAAGTGCCTGGCCTGGTCGGGGTTTCGCGCGGAAAGCTGATCCTGGTCAACGACGACGACCTGACCTACTGCGCGCTGCGGCTGGACCCGCAGTCGCTGGCCGCCGCGACGGAGCGGATCGCCGACATCGCCGAGCCGTTGCCGCGCACCCTGGTGTGGTCGGCGGCCTGGGAGATGACCCGCGAAGCCGAGCTGCGCGCCCGGGACTTCCTGGCGCTGGTGCAGCGCGGTATCGGCGCCGAGACCGAGGTCGGCGTGGCCTCGCGGCTGCTGCTGCAGGCGCAGACCGCGCTGGGCTTCTACGCCGAGCCGGCCTGGGCCGCCGAGCAGGGTTGGCCGGCGTTCGCCGATCGGCTGCTGGAGTTGGCCCGCGGCGCGGACCCCGGCTCAGATCACCAGCTGGCCTATGTCAACGCGCTGTGCACGTCGGTGCTCGCCGAGCGGCACACCGCGGTACTGGCCGCGCTGCTGGACGCGGACCCGGCCGCTCAGGGGCTGGCCGGGCTGGCCGTCGACACCGACCTGCGCTGGCGGATCGTGGTGGCGCTGGCCCGCGGCGGCGCGCTGGACTCTGCGGCGATCGACGCCGAGATCCAGCGTGACCCCACCGCGGCCGGCAAACGCCAGGGCGCACAGGCGTCAGCGGCCCGCCCGCAGGCCGCGGTCAAGGAAGCGGCCTGGCAGCAGGTGATCGAAGACGACACGTTGGCCAACATCACCGGTCGCGCGATCATCGGCGGGATCGTGCAGCCCGGTCAGGGCGAGCTGTTGGCGCCGTTCACCGCGCGCTACTTCGAGGCGATCTCCGGTGTGTGGGAACGGCGATCCAGCGAGGTGGCGCAGACCGTGGTGGTGGGCCTGTACCCCGGGTGGGATGTCAGCCAGGCGGGATTGGACGCCGCCGACGCTTTCCTGGCCGATCCTTCGGTGCCGCCGGCGCTGCGGAGGCTGGTCACCGAGGGCCGGGCCGGAGTGGAGCGGTCGCTGCGGGCACGCACCGTTGATACCGCCTGATCAGCGGTATCCCCCGTCGCGCAGGCCGGCATCCTTCTCGAAACTGTTGACACCACCGAAGATCCGCGCCCTCGCCTCCTCGGCGAGGTAGCGCGCCGGCATCCGCACCGGCCCCAGCGCAGCCCATTGCTGGGCGTGAATCTCCTCGTGATGCAACAGCGCGTCCAGGTCAGGTCCGCCCGAGCCGAGGCGTCCAGATTTGATGATCTCGCGCACCCGTCCGGCGGGGTCGCAGGCCTGCTGGGAGTTGACCAGGAACAGATCTCCCCACATGGTGCCGCCGCGGTGGCTGAACGAACCGTGAATCCGATTGCCGCCCACGACCATCAGCACCCCGTTAGGGGTGGCGGCCACACAGCCGCCGGCGTTGCAGATACCTCGGACCACCGCGTAGCTCCAGCGGTTCGCGCGCTGACGGTCGATGATCCGTCGCATCTCGGCCGCGCCGTACGGCGTCTCGGGAAAGTCGCTGCACGCGCCACGCCGGCCGTAACCGGTGCCCGCATTGAGAAGGTAGGTCAGCAGCACCGCGCGCCGCACGGCATCGCCGCCGGCTGTTCGGGGGATGACGAAAAAGCTCTTGCCGTCCGGGTCGGTGACCTGCTCCATCACGTCCAGCGACCGGAAGGTGTCCCGCGTGATGCCCTGCGCGCGAACGATTTCGGTCACCGCTTGCGGGCCGACGGCGCGCCGGTCGATGTTCGACAGCCAGGCTCGGTGCGCCGGGGAACCCGACACGGCGGCAGTGTGAGCTGGGAACACCTGCCGCACGATCGCCGAACCAGTAAGAGCAGCCGCTAGGCCGGGGTGACGCCGGCGCTGACCACCTGCACCGCGCTGACCAGACCATCGATCAAGTTGCCGTCGCGGAAAGCCGCAGCCGCCGCGGCCACACCCTGCGGTGCCGCTGCCGGGGCAATGCGGTCAGCCACGCCGGCGCCGTAGACCACCTCGATGGCCTTCTGGTCCGGCGACACCGCGATCAGCACTGCATCGTTGGGGGTGGGCACCTTGGCCAAAATCTCGCGGGCCCGCGCGGCGGTGTCCGCCCCCAGGTCGCCGATGTAGGTGGCGAACCGGGCCTGGGTGGCACGCGACGCGTAGGTCAGTGCGTCATCGAGGGCCACCAGTTCCTTGACCGGGAACGGGTAGTGCGTCGACGCCTCGCCGGGCTCGGTAACCCCGGAGACCCGACCGCTGTTGGTGACCACAAAGCCGTAGGGCAGGTCCGCCGGATCGATCGTTACGACTTCACCAGTTGCCACTGGTTCCACCCCCCACGCTGAACTCGGAATGGCCGTGGCCGTGTCCGCCAATGGCCTCGTCGGTCGCCGCCCACAGAATCGGCGGGTGTGTCCACCGATCGGACATCTGGTAGGTGGCCGCGCGCGGCCCCTTCTGCGACAGGGTCCGGGCGGCCAGCAGTGCGAACATTGCCGCCGGGATGCCAATGAAGATGCCGAGGGTTTCCAACACGCTCACGCCGTAGACGGTATCCCACCGCTGATCGGGCGGTGCGGGAACCCGGCCCGATGGGGCGCCGCCGCGGGGCGAGCGACCGAGCACGGGCGCGACGGGGCTGCCTTGCGCCTGCTGAACGGCCATCGATTATGGTGACGCCATACCTTCGCACTGGCAGTCAGCGTGAGGAAGGGCTGCCCCGGCAGTCATGGGAGGCCCACGGGCCTCGGAGATAGCACCATCACCCGTTGCTGCCGTGCGGCAACGCCTTCTTCCTTCGCGAGGTAGGCGCGCCGTCGGGCAGCAGGGGTCCTGCCAGTGGGAGTCCCATGAACGACGAATTGCGCGCCGACAGCGTGGTCGGCCGCATCAAGACCATCTTCCGCTTCCCCATCAAATCGGTCGGCGGCCGAAGCATCACCCACACCTACATCGACACGCACGGCGGTCTGGGCGATCACCGGTACGCCTTCATCGATGTCGAGACCGGCAATCTGTGCAACGCGAAGAATCCGCGCAAGTACGGCAGCATGCTGGCCTGTCGGGCCTACTACCTCGACGAACCACGGCCCGGACGGCCGCTGCCCACCCTGGAAGTCGTCTTCCCGGACGGCAGGGCTCACCGCAACGTCGGCACCGACCTCGACGACGCCATGTCGCGCTATCTGGGCCGCACGGTACGCCTCGCCGCGGCGGTGCCCAGCGACGCGAAGACCGAGTTGGTCTGGGACGCGGCGACCGGTCTGCCCAAGGAAGGCGTGTACAGCCACACCACCACGAATGCCGACGGCGACGAGGTCTTGACCTACGGCCCGCTACAAGCCAACAGGTTCTTCGACCTGACGCCGCTGCACTTCATCACCACCTCGACGCTCAACCATTTTCAGCGGCTGGAACCCGCCGCGAGATTCAACCCTCGCCGCTATCGGCCGACGATGGTCATCGACACCCCAGCGCCCGGCCTCGTCGAAGACGCCTGGGTGGGCGGACGGCTCAGCATCGGTGCGGCGGTCTCGGCCAGCGTCGACTTATGCACGCCGCGTTGTGTGATGTCCACGCTCGCGCACGGCAAGGACGTGCCGCTGGACCGGGCGACCCTGCGAACCATCGCCAAACACAACAGCAAGATCATCGGAGACTTCGGGCGGCTGGCATGCGCCGGGGTCTACGCCACCGTGACGGCGACGGGACCGGTTCGGGTAGGCGACCCCGTCCGATTCGAGTCAAAAACCAACTAGGCAAGGAGGACACACCATGATTCAGCGGCTCACCCCCGACGTCGGCTACCTGCCGCCGGCAATGTTCGACGCGTTGGGACTCTCGCAACTGGTGATCACCGCAGGGCTGATGCACTGGTCGGGAATCGTTGCGGCACAGGCTGACCCGGAGGGAATCAGCATTCCGGCAGCCGATGTCACCGGTCAGCTCACCTTCATCCTGGACAAGCTGGACGCCATGCTTGCCTCCGTCGGCTCCGATCGGACGCAGATCGTGAGCATGACCATCTACAGCACCGCGATCGACGACGTGTCGGCCGCGCTGGCGCGCGTTTATGCACCATGGGTGGGAGAACACCGACCGGCTCTCACCTCGATCGGAGTCGCACGCCTGTCCCTGCCCCAGGCGTTGCTCGAGGTCCAGGGCTGCGCCGTCGTTCCGGAAAGGCGATGACCATGGTTCTTGCTGCGGCTGTCCAGCTGGATGCGGTACTCGGCGACATTCCGGCCAACCTTGCCGCCTGTGAGCGGCTGGCCGACGAGGCGGGCGGTGCCGGCGCCAGGATCATCGCCCTGCCGGAGTTCTTCACCACCGGTATCGGCTTCGAGCCGGCACTGGCGACGGCGGCGTTGCCGCCCGACGGTGCGGCCACCGAACTGCTCACCAGGCTGGCTCGCCGGCACCGCGCGCTGGTCGGTGGGTCCTTTCTGTGCCGCGATACCGACGGCCACGTCCGCAACGCCTATCTACTCGCAGGTCCCGCCGGCGGTGTGGTGGGGCGCCACGACAAGGATCTGCCGACCATGTGGGAGAACGCGTTCTACACCACCGGCGACGACGACGGGGTGCTCGCGGCAGGCGAACACACGGTCGGGGCGGCGGTGTGCTGGGAGCTGATGCGCACCCAGACGGTGCGCCGACTGCGCGGCCGGGTGGACCTGGTGATGACCGGCTCGGGCTGGTGGTCGATTCCACGCTGGTCGCCGCACGTCCTGTTCGACCGCCTCGAACGCAACAACGCCGGTACCGCGCGCCGGGCCGCGGCGTCGTTTGCCCAGTATGTCGGCGCCCCGGTGGTGCACGCCGCCCACGCGGGTGCGTTGACCTGCGCGATGCCGTGGCTGCCCCTGCGGTACCGCGGTCACTTCGAAGGCGCCACGCTGATCGCCACCGCGGACGGCACCGTCATCGCCGAACGGCGCGCCGATCAAGGCGAAGGGATCGTGCTTGCCGAGATCACGCCCGGCCGGCAGCCGGCTCGACTCGCGCCGCCGGCCGGCTTCTGGCTGCATCGCCGCGGGACGCTGCCCACCGCGGTGTGGCACTACCAACGCTGGCATGGGCGGCGCTGGTACCGGAACAACGTCGCACAGAACGTCTGAGGAGGCACCATCGTGGATTGGACCGGCGGAGCACTGGGCACCGACACGCTGACAACGCTGCTGGCAGCGGGCCTGACCTTCCTGCTCGCCCTGGGACTGGGCATCTGGAAGTACCGGCAGATGGTCACGCGGCCGGAGCGCCTCGCCCATCCCTACGTCGACATCGCACACCGTGCCGCGCTGCTGTATTCCTTCGCCACGCTGCTGTTAGCGGTCTTCGTCGAGCTCAGCGTCTGGCCGACCTGGGTGAATCTGACGGCAGCCATGGTGGTCGTGTTCTATTTCCTGGCCGCCATCGTCAGCTACATCGTGCACGGCGCCCTACAAGACACCACCAACCAGTTCGAGCACCCCACAGCCGGAATGCATGTGTCGATGGTGCTGCTCATCGTCGGTGAGATGGGCGGTTTTGGCGTGCTGCTGGCCGGCTTCGTCGCCGGTTGGCTCGGTCGAGGCTAGCGCTCAGGCGGCGCCTTCACCGAGGTAGCGCATCCACACCGGGTCGAGATCGTGGATCACCGCAAGAAGCCGCCAATGCTGGCCCTTGGGCGAGGTGGGCACCAATCGCAGCGTCCAGCCGATCTCGGCCAGCAACCGGTCCGCCTTGCGGTGATTGCAGGTCGAACAGGCGGCCACACAGTTCTCCCAGGAGTGGTCGCCGCCACGGCTGCGCGGCACCACGTGATCGACGGTGTCGGCTTTGCCGCCGCAGTACGCGCAGCTGTGCTGGTCGCGGTGCATCAGCGCAGCCCGGGTCAACGGGATCCGGGCCCGGTAGGGCACCCGCACGTAGTTCCGCAGCCGGATCACCGACGGCACCGGCACCGACCGGGTCGCCGAGTGGATGACCGGCCCGGCCGGATCGTCGTGCACGATGTCGGCCTTACCGCAGATCAGCATGACTACGGCACGACGCAGCGGAAGCGCCGTCAACGGCTCGAAGGTGGAGTTCAGCAGCAATACCCGCCGGCGGGTCCAGATCGATGCGGCTTCATTGTTGGTCGCGGCATTCGAAGTGGCGACCGAATGCAGGCATGGGGCGGCGGCAAGCCCGCTCAGGCTCGCCGGTGGGGCACCGGGGGTGCGGTGGCCCCGACGTTTCATATCCGGTCTTGCAGCCGGTTTAGATGTCGCACCATTGACCTCCGCCGAACAGTTCACCATGATTCGGCGCTGGTCGCACGCCTATTTCCTGTGTGTTCACCGGCAGGCATCGACGATGCCCCACAATGGGGGGCGATGCAGCCGATAGAAGAACCCTCGTTTTATGACGCCGTCGGCGGTGCGGAGACCTTCCACGCCATCGTGTCGCGGTTTTATCAATTGGTCGCCCAGGATCCGATCCTGCGCCCGATGTACCCCGCCGACGACATGGACGGCGCCGAGGAACGGTTGCGGATGTTCCTCGAGCAGTACTGGGGCGGACCGCGCACCTATACCGAACTTCGCGGGCACCCACGGTTGCGGATGCGCCACATCCCCTACCGGATCGGCCCCATTCAGCGCGACGCCTGGCTGCGCTGCATGGTGACGGCCATCAACGAGATCGACAGCGACACCCTCGACGATGCACACCGCGGCGAGCTGCTGCAGTACCTGCATTCGGCGGCCGACTTCCTGGTCAACGCGCCGATCTGATGGCCACCCGCGACCGCCCCGGTCACACCCCGTGGTGGGCCGACAGTGCGTTCTACCAGGTGTATCCCCGCTCGTTCGCCGACAGCAACTCCGACGGGGTCGGCGACCTGGACGGGGTGACCGCACACCTGGACTACTTGGCGTGGCTGGGGGTCGAGGCGCTGTGGCTCAACCCGGTGATGGTGTCGCCGATGGCCGACCACGGCTACGACGTGGCGAACCCGCGTGACATCGATCCGCTCTTCGGCGACCTCGCCGCACTAGATCGGCTGGTGGCCGCCGCACACGAGCGGGACATCAAGGTGACCATGGACCTGGTGCCCAACCACACCAGTTCGGCGCACCCGTGGTTCGTCGAGGCGCTGGCCGCCAAGCCGGGCAGTGCCGCGCGCGACCGCTACTTCTTCCGTGACGGCCGCGGACCCGACGGCGGGCTGCCACCCAACAACTGGGTGTCGGTCTTCGGCGGCCCGGCCTGGACGCGGGTCACCGAGCCGGACGGCCCGGGCCAGTGGTACCTGCATCTGTTCGATGTGTCACAGCCGGATCTGAACTGGGACAACCCGGAGGTCTTCGCCGACTTCGAGCGAACCCTGCGGTTCTGGCTGGACCGTGGCGTGGACGGCTTCCGCATCGATGTCTCCCACGGCATGGCCAAGCCTGCCGGTCTGCCGGACATGCCGGTCACCGATGTGAAGCTGCTGGCCCACCAGGACGACGACCCGCGATTCAACCGGCCCGGAGTCCACCCGATCCACCGGGCGATTCGCCGGGTCTTCGACGACTATTCGGACGCGGTGAGCGTCGGTGAGATCTGGGTACACGACAACCATCAGTTCGCCGAGTACCTCCGGCCCGACGAACTGCACCTGGCCTTCAACTTCCGGCTGTTGCAAGCCGACTTCGATGCGACTCAGATCCGCAGTGCGATCGACAATTCGCTGGCCGCGGTGGCGTTGGTGGGCGCCAGCGCCACCTGGGCGCTGGAGAATCACGACGTCGAGCGGGCGGTCACCCGCTACGGTGGCGGCGCCTTGGGGCTGGCCCGGGCGCGGGCCATGGCCCTGGTGTTGTTGGCCCTTCCCGGCGCGGTGTTCGTCTACAACGGCCAGGAGCTGGGCCTGCCCAACGTCGAGCTGCCCGATTCGGCTCTGCAGGACCCGGTGTGGGAGCGCTCCGGGCACACCGAACGCGGCCGCGACGGCTGCCGGGTGCCCCTGCCCTGGTCCGGCGATGCGCCGGCGTTCGGGTTCTCCGACAACCCCGACACCTGGCTACCGATGCCGGCGGACTGGGCACAGCGGACTGTCGACAGACAACGCAGCGACCGCAGCTCGACACTCTCGCTGTACCGGCAGGCTCTCGAGATACGCAGGAGCAGAACCGAACTCACCGGATCACAGGTCGATTGGCTCGACGCGCTGCCGGGAATGTTGATCTTCCGGCGCGGCGGGCTGGTATGCGCGCTGAACGCCGGCGACCGTCCGGTAGATCTCCCGGAGGGGCAGCTGATCCTGGCCAGCGCGCCGGCGACCGGCGGTGTCTTGCCACCCAACACCGCCGCGTGGCTGGTCTGAGCGGCCGGTCACCTCACAGCCGACCACGGACTCCTGGACCGCTTGCGGCACTGGCGAATTCGGCGACCAGATCGGCCAGCCGGTCCGGCTGATCGATCATCGAGTAGGTGCGCGCACCGTCGATGAGTTCGAAGCGAGAGTTGGGCAGCACCTCGGCCAAGCGCCTGCCGTCCTCGATGGGAAAGAACAGATCGTCGACGGACCAGGCCACCAGGGCCGGCTTGGTGAACCCGCGAAGTCGCGCACCGGCATCTAGGGAGGTCTGCTGGTTCAGCGACTTGGTGAGCTGACGGAGGTCCTCGGCGACTGCCGAATCACGCAGAGCGGGTTTGACCCACTCTTTCACCAGCTGGTCGATGTCGCGGTGCGCCAGCTTCCCGTAGCCGTAGTTACGGAACATCCGCGTCCGCATCGGCTGGAGCGCAGCACGAAAGGTGGTTGCGGTCCTAGCCGCGACGATGAACGGATTGATAATCGGCGGCGGGAAATGTTCGAAGGCGTCGCAGCTGGTCAGCACCAGCGCCCCGAGTCGGTCCGGGTGGTTGACCGCGACCAATTGGCTGACCAGGCCGCCGGTGTCGTTGCCGACCAACACCACGTCCTCGAGGCCGAGCGCGCCCATGAACGCGTCAACCATGGCGGCGATCCCCGGCAGCGTTCTGTCCGCGCCGGTCCGCAACGCCGTCGGATGCGCGCCCAGCGGCCAATTCGGGGCGATGCAGCGCAGACCTCGCGCTGCCAGGCGGGAGCTCAGCGGCCCCCACAGCGAGGCGCCCATGGCGTAGCCGTGGACGAACAGCACCGGCCGGCCGTCCAGGGGACCCGTGGTGTCGTAGTGGATGGTTCCGGCGTCAATGTCAACGGTGGGCATTGGAAGCTCCTAACATAGTTACGTGCAACCTGCCGATAACTTACCGACAGCCTGTACGGAAATCAAGCGTCGGACGCAAGCCGAGCGTTCCGCCGCCACCCGTGCTGCCCTGATGAGCGCGGCCCGCAAACTGTGGGGCGCGCGCGGCTACGCAGCGGTGGGGACCCCCGAGATCGCCGAGTCCGCCGGCGTGACCCGAGGGGCGATGTACCACCAATTCCCGGACAAGGCAGCGCTTTTCCTGGCCGTCGTGGAATCGGTGGAAGCCGACGTGATGGCGCGACTCGGCGAAGCGGTGGCCGCCTCCGCGGCAACCACCCCGGCCGCCGCGTTACGGGCAGCGGCGGAAAACTGGCTGGTGGTGGCCAACGATCCGGAGGTGCGCCAACTCCTCCTGCTCGATGCCCCCACCGTGCTGGGTTGGGACGGTTTTCGCGACGTGGCCCAGCGCTACAGCCTGGGCATGACCGAGCAGCTGCTCAGCGAAGCGATGAAGGCCGGACAACTCCCCCACCAGCCGGTCCGCGCGCTGGCCCACGTTCTGATCGGCGCGCTCGACGAAGCAGCGATGCTGATCGCGACGGCCGACGATCCCGAGCAGACGCGTGCCGACGTGAGCATCGTCATTCAACGACTGCTCGACGCCATGCTCACCGGGGGCTGATGGAAAGCATCAGCGCACTCAGCGGATGAATTTCTCCAGATAGGCGCGATGGTCCGCGGACAGTCGCACCAGCTTCTGCTCGTCGATGCTGAAGGTGGCCAACTGCGTCTCGGCGATCACCGCCGGCCGCGAATCCGGGGCGGCGTGCACCGAGCGCACCTCGTAGCCGATGGTGAAGTCCACCGTACGCAGCCGCGACACCCACATCGTCACCTGCAGCGGTGAGTCCGTCAGCCGCAGCTGCCCCTTGTAGGTGACTTTGACCTCGGCGATCAGCAGACCGACGCTGGTGATGTCGACCGCGAACGCCGGCGACAGGAAGGGCACTCGCGCCTCTTCGAGCATCGTCACCATGGTCGCGTGGTTCACGTGCTGGTACATGTCGATGTCCGACCAGCGCACCGGAACCGCTGCCACAAAGCCCACCGGTGCCCCGGCGGATTCGCCTGCCGGATTCACGACGCCGCGCCGCGCGTCATGCTGCGGATCTGGCGCGCCGCCACCGACAGGGTGGCCAGATCCCGCTGGTCGGATTCGTAGATCTGGGTCAGCGTGCGCCGCGCCCGCTCCACGCGTGAGGCGTTGGTCGATTCCCATTCGGTGATTTTCTGCATCCCGTCCTCGTCCGGTTCCCCGACCGCCAGCACATCCAGGCACAGCGACCGCACCGAATTGTAGATGTCGTCGCGGATCGCCAACCGCGCCAAGGCATGCCAGCGGTCATCGCGCGGCAGCTGAGCGACCGCGGTCAGCAGCCCGTCGGTACCGAGGCGATCCATCAGCGCGAAGTAGGTGTCCGCAACCTCGCCGGCGTCGCGTTCGGTGATGTCGGCGACGTCGATGATGTCGAGCAGGCTGTAGCGGTACAGGCCCAGGGCGACGTCGGAAGCCAGTGCCCGGGGCACGCCCTGAGCCTCGAACTCGCCGATGTGCTTGGCGACGATGTCGGCATCGTCGCCGCGCAGCCATTCCGACATCCGCGGCGACAGTGCGGCGACCTGCTCGGCGAACCGATTGATCTCGGCGCCCACCGCCAGTGGTTGCGGGCGGTAGTTCAGCAGCCAACGGCCGGCCCGGTCGATGAGCCGCCGCAGGTCCAGCGTCATCCGGTCGGTCACCGCCACCGGCAGGCCGTCCTGTTCACCGGCGACACGGATTCGCCGCCACAGATCGCCCACCCCGAAGATGGCGTCGGTCGCAACGTAGGCCCGCACCGCGTCGATCAGTTCCACGCCCGCGTCCTCGGTGATCCGGAAGGCGTAGGTGATGCCCGCGGTGTCCACCACATCGTTGATCAGCATCGTGGTGACGATTTCGCGGCGCAGTTGATGCTGGCGGATCTCGGCGCCGAAGCGCTCTTGCAATACGCGCGGGAAGTACTGCGGGAGCCGGGCGGCGAACACGTCCTGCTCCGGCAGGTCGGTGGCCAGCACCGCCGCCTTCAGCGTCAGCTTGACGTGCGCCATCAGGGTGGCCAACTCCGGTGACGCCAGCCCCAGCCCGGCCTCGGCACGTCGGGCGATCTCCTTCTCCGAGGGCAGTGCCTCCAGTTCACGGTTGAGGCCGCGGTCGGCCACCAGGTGGCGGATCTGATCGGCGTGCACCGGCAGCAGGCTCGCGGCGTTGGCCCGGCTGGTGCCCATCAGATCGTTCTGGGCGGTGTTGTCGGCGAGTACCAGCGCGCTGACCTCGTCGGTCATCGACGCCAGCAGCTCCGGCCGGTCGGCGGCGTCGACCTTGCCGACGGTGACCAGGGCGTCGATCAAGATCTTGATGTTGACCTCGTGATCGGAGCAGTCGACTCCGGCGGAGTTGTCCAGGGCGTCGGTGTTGATGCGCCCGCCGGCCAGGTCGAATTCCACGCGCCCCAGCGGCGTGACGCCCAGGTTCCCTCCTTCGCCGATCACCTTGGCGCGCACCTGGTTTCCATTGACCCGGACCTGGTCGTTGGCGCGGTCGCCCACATCGGCGTCGGATTCGGACTCGGCCTTGACGTAGGTGCCGATGCCGCCGTTGAACAGCAGGTCGACGGGGGCCCGCAGGATCGCCCGGATCAGCACCGGCGGCGTGAGCTCCGTGACGTCCTCGTCGAGGCCCAGCACGGCGGCGACCTGAGGGCTGATCGGAACGGATTTCAGGTCCCGCGGGTAGACGCCACCACCGGCGCTGATCAGCGATTTGTCGTAGTCGTCCCAACTGGATCGGGGCAGATCGAACATCCGCTGACGCTCGGCGAAGGACCGGGCGGGATCGGGGTCGGGATCGAGGAAGATGTGCCGATGGTCGAAGGCGGCCATCAGCCGGATGTGTTCGCTGCGCAGCATGCCGTTGCCGAACACGTCGCCACTCATGTCCCCGACCCCGACGACGGCGAAATCCTGTGTCTGGGTATCGATTCCCATCTCCCGGAAGTGCCGCTTGACCGACTCCCAGGCACCCTTGGCGGTGATGCCCATCTCCTTGTGGTCGTAGCCGACCGACCCGCCGGACGCGAACGCGTCGCCCAGCCAGTAGCCGTAGGACTTCGCCACGCCGTTGGCGATGTCGGAGAAGCTGGCGGTGCCCTTGTCGGCGGCCACCACCAGATAGGCGTCGTCGCCGTCCCGGCGCACGACCTGCAGCGGCGCGCTGACCGCACCGGTGGCGTGGTCGACGTTGTCGGTGACGTCGAGCAGCCCGGAGATGAACAGCGTGTAGCAGGCGATCCCCTCGTCGCGGGCCGCCTCGCGGTCGGCTATCGGGTTGCCGGTGGGCGTCGGTGGGTGTTTGACCACGAACCCGCCTTTGGCTCCGGTTGGGACGATGACAGCGTTCTTGACCTCTTGGGCCTTGACCAGTCCGAGGATCTCGGTTCGGTAGTCCTCGCGGCGGTCCGACCAGCGCAGCCCGCCGCGCGAGACGAAGCCGAACCGCAGGTGCACGCCCTCGACCCGGGGTGAGTAGACGAAGATCTCGAACTTCGGCCGGGGCAGCGGCAACTCGTCGATCAGGCCGGCATCCAGCTTGAGCGCCAGCACATTACGTGCGCGAGCCGAATCAGCGCAGGTGACAAAGTAATTGGTACGCAGGGTGGCTTGAATCAGGGAGGCGAACGCGCGCAGCACTCGGTCGGTGTCCAGGCTCACCACCGCGTCGATGCCCGCCGCGACGTCCGCGGCCGCCGCCTGTGCGTCACGGCTGCGCTGTGTGCGCGACGGGTCGAACAGCGCCTCGAACAGTGCCACCAGGGCCCGCGCGATGCTCGGATAGTCGTTGAGCACCGAGGCGATGTGGTTCTCGCTGTAGGGGAACCGGGCCTGCCGCAGGTATTTGGCGTAGCCGCGCAGCACCACCACCTGCTGCCAGTTCAGTCCGGCGCGCAGCACCAGCTCGTTGAATCGGTCGGGCTCGACGCGGCCCTCCCAGATCGCGGTGACACCGTCGGCGAACCGCTGCTGCGCATCTTCGCGCTCGGCTCCGCTCGCCGGGATCTCGATGGTGGGGTGCGCGGACACCTTGAACTTGTAGATCCACACCTGCAGGCCGTCCGCCCGGGTGACGGTGAACGGCCGCTCTTCGAGCACTGCCACTCCCATGCATTGCAGCATCGGCAGTAGGTGGCTCAGCGACGCGCCGTGCCCGCCCAGGAACCAGGCCAACTGACTTCCGTCGGCGGCGCCGTAGTCGGAGAACACCAATTTGACCGAGTCGGCGGTGAGCCGCTCGATGATCGCGATGTCGCCGACCGCCTCCGCCGGAGGGACGGCCTGCTTGTAGATCTCGTCGAATGCGACGGCGTAGTGTTCGGCCACCTCGGCGTCGATGGAGTCCTGCGCCGCCGTCTCGAGCAGCCGGTCCCCCCAGGTGCGGGTGGCCTCGGCCAGCAGCGCCTGGATCCGCACCCGGTTGGCCTCGCCGGTATCGGCCGGACGGGCGTCGGGATCGTCGGACATCCGGACCATGAAATGCAGCAGCGCCCAGGGCGCTTCGCTGACGCGGGCACTGTATTCCAGTCCTACCCCACCGAACTCGTGGATCAGGATGTCCTCCATGTGCAACCGCACCGGGGTGGTGTAACGGTCGCGTGGCAGGTACACCAGGCAGGACACGAAGCGCCCGGTCCGGTCGCCGCGCAGGAACAGCAGGGTTCCGCGCCGCGCACCCAGATCGGACACCGCCATCGCCATGTTCAACAACTGCTCGGCATCGATCGCGAAAAGCTCTGAGCGCGGGACGGTCTGGATGATGTCGAGCAGCAGCTGGCCGGGGTGGCCGGGCTCCTTCTCTGCCAGCGCCAAGGCGTGGCGGACGGTGTGCGAGATGACCGGGATCTCAAACACGTCGGCGTTCATGGCGCCGGCGGTGAACAGCCCGACGAAGCGGTGCGCAACGATGCTGTCGCCGGTGTCCTCCCGGATCGCCACCACATAGGTGTGCGAGCTGAACCGCATGTAGCTTGGCACGGTGGCCTGCGCCAGGGTCAGCAGATTGTCACCGGTGAGCCGGGGCCGCAAGGACTTACGCAGGCGCAGCACTCCCAGCCGGGCGGCGTCTTCGACGTGAACCTGCCCGTCTCGCACCACCCCGCTCTGATAACCCAGCAGCACGAAATGCCCGTCGGCCAGCCAGTGCAGCAGCGCGGCGACATCATGGCGATCCGGCGCGGTGTAGTGGCCTTGTGCATTGGCCTCAACATCGGCGGCGAGCTCGTTGAGGGCGTCACGCATCGCGGTGGAATCGAGGGCGACCTGGCGGACGTCGGCCATCACATCGGGTAGCAGGCGTTCGGTCTCGGCGAGGGTGTTGCGGTTGACCGTCGGTGAGAGCTGGACATGAATCCAGGCCTCGGTCCCGGCCGAGCCGTCCGCGGATCCCGGCTCCACGTGCGAATATTTCGGTTCCACCGAGCGTAGTTCCCCGGCAGCATCGCGCTGGACGGTGAACACCGGCGACATGATCCCGACGTAGGCCACCCCGAGCCGGTGCAGCAACACCGCCACCGAGTCCATCAGCATGCCGCCGTGCTCGGTGACCACCTGCAGTGCCGGCCCGAAACCAGCCGGGTCGTCGGCGGCATACACCGCAACCCGGGTCTCACCGGCGAGCCGATGCCGCGCCAGCCGGGCATGCGCGGCCGGCAGCGCCGGGGTCACGACGGCGGTGGCGGCGGCCCGGCTGGCCGGATCGGCGTCCGATGGTTCGTCGCTGACCAGCGAGTCGCTGTGCGAGCCGCGATAGGTCTCGATGTAGGCGGTCGAGACCCAGGCAGGAATGCCTTGCGGCTCAGAGGGATCGGGAAATGTTGTCCACGCGGTCGTTTCTTTGGTGGACTTCGTCATCCCACCCCTCCTGACTGTGTGTCAGCTCCGGCAGCGCCGCTACCGGGCCAACATTAGTCGCGGGTGAGCCTGCGGTGGGTCACTCGATGCGGACGCGCCGCTTCGGCACCGAGTCGTTGCACCTTGTTCTCCTCGTAGGCACCGAAGTTGCCCTCGAACCAGAACCACTTGGCCTCGTTGTCGTCGTCGCCCTCCCACGCCAGGATGTGGGTGCAGGTGCGGTCCAGGAACCAGCGGTCGTGGCTGATGACCACGGCGCAGCCCGGGAACTGTTCGAGGGCGTTCTCCAGCGAACCGAGGGTCTCGACATCGAGGTCGTTGGTCGGCTCGTCCAGCAGGATCAGGTTGCCGCCCTGCTTGAGAGTCAACGCCAGATTCAGCCGGTTGCGCTCACCACCGGAGAGCACCCCCGCGGGCTTCTGCTGATCGGGGCCTTTGAACCCGAACGCCGAGACGTAGGCCCGCGACGGGATCTCGGTCTGTCCGACCTCGATGTAGTCCAAGCCGTCGGAGACCACTTCCCAAACCGTCTTCTTCGGGTCGATGCCGGCGCGATTCTGGTCGACGTAGCTCAACTTGACCGTCTCGCCGACCTTGACCGTGCCGCTGTCCGGCTCCTCCAGACCGACGATCGTCTTGAACAGGGTCGTCTTGCCGACGCCGTTGGGGCCGATCACGCCGACGATGCCGTTGCGCGGCAGCGTGAACGACAGGTCCTTGATCAGCTGGCGGGAGTCGAAGCCCTTGTCCAGGTGTTCCACCTCGACGACGGTGTTGCCCAAGCGTGGGCCGACCGGGATCTGGATCTCCTCGAAGTCGAGTTTGCGGGTCTTCTCCGCCTCGACAACCATTTCCTCGTAGCGCTGCAGGCGGGCCTTGTTCTTGGCTTGGCGGGCCTTGGCACCCGAGCGCACCCAGGCGAGTTCGTCCTTGAGCCGCTTCTGCAGCTTCTGGTCCTTCTTGCCCTGCACCTCGAGGCGGTCGGCCTTCTTCTCCAGGTAGGTGGAGTAGTTGCCCTCGTAGGGGTAGGCGCGGCCCCGGTCGAGTTCGAGGATCCACTCGGCCACATTGTCGAGGAAGTAGCGGTCGTGGGTGACGGCCAGGATCGCGCCCGGGTAGGAGGCCAGGTGCTGCTCGAGCCACAGCACACTCTCGGCGTCCAGGTGGTTGGTCGGCTCGTCCAGGAGCAGCAGGTCGGGCTTGCTCAGCAGCAGCTTGCACAGCGCCACCCGCCGGCGCTCGCCACCGGAGAGGTGGGTGACGGGCTCGTCGGCCGGCGGGCAGCGCAGCGCGTCCATCGCCTGTTCGAGCTGCGAGTCGATGTCCCAGGCGTCGGCGGAGTCAAGCTCTTCCTGGAGCTTGCCCATCTCTTCCATCAGCTCGTCGGTGTAGTCGGTGGCCATCAGCTCGGCGACCTCGTTGTACCGGTTGAGCTTGGCCTTGATCGGCACGCCCTCTTCGACGTTCTCCCGGACGGTCTTGGTCTCGTCCAGATGCGGCTCCTGCAGCAGGATGCCGACCGAGGCGCCCGGCGCGAGGAACGCGTCGCCGTTGTTCGCCTTGTCCAACCCGGCCATGATCCGCAGGACGCTGGACTTACCAGCACCGTTGGGGCCGACGACACCGATCTTGGCGCCGGGCAGGAAGTTCAGCGTGACGTCGTCGAGGATGACTTTGTCGCCGTGTGCTTTGCGCACCTTCTTCATCGTGTAGATGAATTCAGCCATGCCGGGGTGTCGCCTCCTGGTCTCGCGAATTTGCTCGCCAACCATCCTAGGGGGTCGTCCGGCAGCGCTGTCGGCTGCTGTCAGGGCGTCAACGCCATCTCGGCCATATCGTCGCTGGCGTCGGATTCGCCGTCCGCGCAGTCCGGGCCATCGGCGTCGTCGCTACCGGCGGCGACCGGCGGATTTTCCGGTCCGGCGGCGATGATCTTCTCCACCCGGGCCGCGCACCGCGCCAGATCGGGTCCGACCGCGGTCGCGCGCAGCTCCACCGACGACCGGCGGACCCCGTCCTTGTCCTCATACTCGCTGGTGAAGACGTGCCCGACCACGACCACCGGCAGCCCCTTGCTCAGTGACGCCCCGACTCCGGTGACCAACCTGTCCCAGCAGTTGACCGTCACGAACAGGGAGTTACCGCTCTCCCAGCTGCCGTCGGCATTGCGCTTGCGCGAATTGCTGGCGACCCGGAACTTGATCAGCTCGTGGTCGCCCACCCGGCGGCGGAGCGGTTCCGAGGCGATGTTGCCGATCACGGTCAGCGTTGTCTCGAACATGGGGTGTTTCCTTCCTGGTTGCGGCGGGCCAGACGGGCTCGCCGGTGCTGCACCCATTGGGCCCGGCGGGCCCGACACGGACGTCGAGCCGGCCGCCGCGCACAACGGCAACTGGGGAAGAACAGCGGATTGGGGATAACCCCCGGCGGCTACTTAGGTCCGCGGCTTGCCGACAGTCACCGGCGCATTCCAATTCGAGAAGGTGAAGTCCACGGCGTCGTCGTCGCCGGAGGCCAGTTTGAGCGCGACCAGATGGTGATCGCCGGTCTCCTCGATCCAGACCGTGCACGCGGTCCGTTTGGTGGCCTGCAGCTGCGGCACGATCTTCTTTGCCTCGTTGGCCGACACCTCGCCGCGGATCCGGACGGTGTGCACCGCGTCGTCACCCTCGCCGATCGTCTCGCGCCCCTCGACCTCGGGATCGATGAAATCGGTCAGGATGCCGGCCAGCCCGGTGTCGGGGCTCAGGATGCTCGCCGCGTCATAGAACTTCGAGGCGGGGCCATAGTCGACCCAACGGCCGCGATCCTGCGACACGTAGAAGTCGCCGCCGAACACGATGAACGCGACATAAGCCGGAGCGCCCCGGTAGGCGATCTTGGCGTAGCCCTTCGCCGCGGGGCCAGGCTGCTCCGTCACGTCCCCGTCGAGCGCCGTGACCGGCATGTTCTCCATGCTGCCGGTCACGGCCATCGACAGGTGCACGCTGCCGAGTTCGGCGGTGGTGGCGCTGGACTCCTTCAAGATCGCCGCGGCGTCCGGCAGGGGCTCGGTGGACTTCTTGGGCGACGTGGGCGCCGTGGACGACGAGGATGCGGTCGATGACGGCGGCGGGGACTCCGGTGCGGGTAACGGGGAGACCGTCGGAGCGGTGCTCGACAAGGGAACAGTGGTCGACGAGGGGGCCGGTGAAGACGGGGCCGATGAGCAACCGGCAACCAGGGCGGCGGCGCTCACAACGGACAGGACGGCTGGGAGCCTGCGCATGCCCGCCATCGTAGAGGGCCACCCGATCAATCGGGGCAGGTCCCGCTGCGACAACGAGAAGTAGGCGGCCGATTGGTATACGTTGCTTGCGGTGGATACCAAAGGCCGGCCCGGCAGCGGTGAACACACAAGCCGCACAACATGGGCACGTGACGATATCCGGGTCTCGGATCCCAAATCGATGCATCGGTCGATCGCGGGCACCGCTGTCGGCAACTTCATGGAGTGGTACGACTTCGGCATCTACGGCTTCCTGGCCACCACCATCGCGCAGGTGTTCTACCCCAGTGACAGCTCCAGCGCGGTGGGCCTGATCGCGACGTTCGGCACCCTGGCCGCCGCGTTCGCTGTGCGGCCGTTGGGCGGCATCGTTTTCGGCGCGCTCGGTGACCGGATCGGTCGCAAGCGGGTCTTGATCATGACCGTCACGCTGATGGCGGTAGGCACCACGATCACTGGATTGCTGCCGTCGTACGAGAAGATCGGATTCTGGGCTCCGGTCCTGCTGATCGTCACCAAGATCATGCAGGGCTTCTCCACCGGCGGTGAATACGTCGGCGCCATGACTTACGTCAGCGAACACGCCCCGGACCGCAGCCGCGGCGCGCTGACCGGATTCCTGCCGCTGGGCACACTAGGCGGCTACATCACCGGCGCCGGTGTGGTGACCCTGCTCAAGTCCCAACTGCCTGTCTCGGACATGTTGGACTGGGGCTGGCGCGTACCCTTCCTGCTGGGAGTCCCGCTGGCGATCGTCACGCTGTACCTGCGGCTGCGCATCGATGAGTCGCCGGCCTTTGAAGGGCTAGAACAGCTCGACGAGAGCGAGGACACGGCCCGCAGCAGCGGATGGCAGCAGTTCCAGCAGACCGTGGTGGGGCAGCGCCGAGGACTGTTGATCTGCATGGGCCTGGTTTTGGCGGAGAACGTCACCAACTACATGCTCACCGGATATCTGCCCACCTACTTCAAGCAGGTCGGTGGCATCAGCGGCAGCCGCGGGCTGACGATGATCGTGGTGGCACTGGTGGTGATGCTGGTCGCGGTGATGCCACTGGCCAAGCTGTCCGATCGAATCGGCCGCAAACCGTTGCTGTGGACCGGTAGTGCCCTGCTGATTGTCGGCTCCGTGCCGGCGTTCCTGTTGATACGGCACGGCGGAAACTATCCGCTACGGCTCCTGGGCGTGCTGCTGATCGGCGTGATGCTGGTGTGTTTCTACAGCACCACACCCTCGACGCTGCCCGCCTTGTTCCCCACCAAAGTTCGCTTTTTCGCGGTGGCGATCGGATTCAACATTTCGGTCTCGGTGTTCGGAGGCACCACTCCCCTGGTCGCCGAGACCCTGGTGTCGGGCACCGGCAACGTGATGTTGCCGGCCTACATCCTGATGTGCGCGGGCATCGTGGGTGCGATCACGCTGTGGTTCACCCCGGAGACCGCTGGCCAGCGCCTGCCCGGTTCGGGGCCGTCGGTGGCCACCGAGCAGGAGGCCGAGGCGATCGCCGAAGCGGGGCTACCCGAATAGCCGTCTGCCGCCCGAGCAGGTGCCGGTGTGCCTCATCCCGATCGGGTGGGCTCGCCTGCGATACGGCCCGCCCCAGCGATCAGGCCAGGCCAACGAGATCGACGGACGCGGTCCACAGCCCGTCGATGAGCTTGGGGTCGTGGGCCTGCCGATTCTCGCGGCCGTTGGCGCGGTGTCGGTCGAAGTAGACGCCGTTGATCTCGGGGTCGGCGCCGCGGTTGACCAGTTCGATCAACGGCGTGGCCCCCTGGGCCGGGGTGATGGTCGCGAGGTGGCGCAGCGGCGTGCGGTAGAGCAGGCCGACAAACCAGGAGTCCCGGCCGAAGCTGGTCGCGACCGGACCGGGATGCACTGCGGCCGAGACGATCCCGTCGTCAGCCCAGCGCTGGGCGATGCCGCGGGTGAACAGGATGTTCATCAGCTTGCTTGTCCCATAGGCCCGCGTCTCGAAGGCACGCCGGCGCCGGTAGTCCAGGTCATCGAGGTCGACGTGTCCGAACCGGTTGCCGACGCTGGAGGTGTTCAGCACCAACGCGCCACCAGCGGCGGCCAGCCGATCGCGCAGCAGGTGGGTAAGCAGGAAGGGCGCGAGGTGGTTGATCCCGAAGTTGGGTTCATGCCCCTGCGCAGTACGCAGACCCGGCGCGAACGTGCCCCCTGCGTTGTTCAGCAGGACGTCGATGGCGCCGACCTGTTCGCGGATCTGTTGCGCCAGCGCGCGAAGCTGGTCCAGATCGGCGAAATCAGCGGTCAGTGCGGTGGCACCGGCATCGGCAGCGACCGGCGCCAATTTCTGGGCCGAGCGGCCGACGACAACGAGGTTGACCTCCGGTCCAGCCAAGGCGCGCGCCGCGACGGCGCCGATGCCGTCACTGGCGCCGGTGATCACGATCGTTCGGGGTGAGGTCACTGCAAGGTCTCCTTCGATTCGTCACCATAACGCCGCCGATGTCAACGGCGCTTACTCACGCGCCGCGGCCGGTCAGAGCTCCTAGCCCGGCCGCCGGGGATGGGCTCAGTGCTGCACGGTCCCGTCGCGGCGGGCCATCTCGGCCAGCATCGCGTTGTAAGCGGCCAAGTCGGCGTCGTCGTCTCGGTCGGCGGCGCGGTCGAGTCGCTTCGCGGTGCGCCGGTCACTGCGATGCCACTGCACCAGCAGCGCGATCATCACCATGAGCAGGGGCAATTCGCCTGCCGACCAGGTGATGCCGCCGCCCAGGTGCTGGTCGCCGGCTAAGTCGGTGTGCCAGGGCAAACCGAGCGCACCGTAGAACCACTCCCCGAGCACCTTGTGCATCCCCATCAGGAAGACCCCGAAGAAGCCGTGCAGCGGCAACGAGGCGAACACCACCGCCAGTTTGGCCAGCGGTGAGATGGGCCGGGGGGTGGGATCCACACCGATCACGACCCAATAGAAGAGGTAGCCGCTGAGGATGAAGTGGATGTTCATCGCGAGGTGTCCGGCGTGGCTGCCGGCGATCGAGTCGAACAGGCTGCTGAAGTAGAGCCCGTAGAAGCCGACGACGAAGATCACCGCCGCGATGATCGGGTTGGTGAGGACCCGCGAGACCCGGCTGTGCAGCGCGGCGAGCAGCCATTCCCGCATGCCCGGAGGCTCGCCGCGACCGGCGACCGGCAGCGCGCGTAGCGCCAGCGTGGTCGGCCCGCCGAGCACCAGCAGGATCGGCACCAGCATCGACAGCAGCATGTGCACGGCCATGTGCATGCTGAACATCGCCGGCATGTAGCGACCGGTTCCCGACGAGGTGGCGAACAACAAGGTCAGACAGCCCAGCATCCAGGCGGTCGTGCGGCCCGCCGGCCAGACGTCGCCGCGGCGCCGCAGCCGCAACACACCGGCCAGGTACACCCCGGCCAGGACTATCGCGGCGGTACCGAAGACGACGTCGAATCGCCAGTCGAACAGGATCCGCGCCACCGTCGGCGGGCCGGCGAAGTCGTAGCCGATCTTGACCATGGGGACCGACGGGTTGAGCACCGTCGGCGGCGGTGGAGGGGTGCGGCCCAGCCCGACCGCGACGCCGAAGGTGGCCGCGAAGATGACGGCCTCGGTCAGCGCCAGCCGGATGAGTGGGGCGCGCTTGTTCGGGTCTTCCTGCAGCGCGGCCACCCCGCGGCGCCGCTGCCAGGCACCGAGCGCGCCAAGCGCACACAGGGCGACGAACTTGGCCACCACCAGTTGGCCGTAGGGGGTGGTCAGCAGGTCGGCGGGGGCCAGCCGAACCAGCGCGTTGAGCACTCCCGACAGGCCCATCGCCACGAAGCACCACAGCGCCACGGTGGAGAATCGCCGTGCTGCCAGGTCAGCGTGTTCTCCGCCGCGAATCGCGTGCACCAGCAGCGCCAGCAGGCCACCGGCCCACAGGCCCGCGGCGATCAGGTGGATGAGCAGGCTGTTGGTGGCCAGGTCGTGGGATCCGCCGGCGGCCGAATGCCCGGTCAACCCCAACGGGATCAGGGTCAGCAGCGAACCCGCCAGCAGCACCGGTGTCCAGGACCAGCGCAGCACGGGCAGGCTCACCAGCGTCACCACCGCGGCCAGCAGCGCGGTCCACCGCCAGGCCGACGCGGTGTCGACCAGTCCGGCGAACGACCAGGCCGTTGCCGGGTCGAGGAACTCGGTCAACGGGTGTCCGGAGACGTCGGAGATGGTCAGCGGAACCAGCAGCGCGGCGCACACCGCCCAGGCTCCCGACGCCGCGGTACCCAACCGCAGCGCGCGGTAGCCGGCGGCGTCGAGTACCCCGCTTTGCTGCGGCGGCACCAGGAACGCCGCGAGCAGAAACGATCCCACCGCCAGCACCGCGGCCATCTCGCCGGCCGCCCGCACGAACGGCAGCCCCAGCGTGGTCACTGGTCCCGGGTCAGGCAGACCGGTCGCGGTCAGGGCGTCGGCCAACGACAGCGCCCCGATCCCGGCGGCGATACACCCGGCCAGGATTGCCAACCCGGCCAACATCGGCACCAAGATCGCCGCGCGGCCGCGGTTCGCCGAAAGAGCCGTCATGGCTTCCAGCGTATGGTGCGTGCCCGCCGCGCCGCATACCAGGCGGGCGACGCCGCGGCCCGCCCCGCTACCTGTTCAATCCCCGCCAATGCCGCCGCACCTCCACGTCCCGGGCGGCAAACGCCTCCCGGGCGATGCGGGCGATGTGGTCGGAGTCTTGCAGGATCGCTCGCAGTTCAGCCCGGAACGCCTTGCGGCGTCCCGCCAGATCCGGCGCGGGTTCCAGCAGACCCTGGTCGGCGACCACCTGACATGCGGTCGCGAACAGCAGGGTGGACACCGATTCGCTGCTGCGGACGCGGCCCTGCGCCACGTACTGGCGGCCGACCCCCAGGGCCAACTGCGTCAGTTCGTTCTCACCGATGTCGTCCGGCGCGTCGCAGAGCACGTCGGCGACGATCGCGTAGGACTCGAAGAACACCCGCAGCATGACGTCGGAGGTCACCGGAGTCTTCTCGGACAAGATCCCGTCGATCTCGGCGCCACCCGCGCCTACCCGCGTCTGCCAGTCACCGAACCAGGACATCTCTTCGGCGATGTTGTCGCGGAACGACGCGGAGTCGGCGAAGTAGAAGTCGAACTTCAGCAGGTCCCGTAGCCGCATCGCCTGCGTCCAGAACGCGTCCAGCCGGTCGCCTTCGCCGCGGCCGGCGTGCGCCAGGGCCAGTTCGACGATCGAGGTCTCCAGGAAGGCGTGGATCACCGAATTGCGGTAGAACGACGCGGCGTGCTCGTCTTCGGGGGCGATTCGCCACACCGACTCCCGCCCGCCGTCGACGCGGGTGACCGGATGCCCGTTGGACAGCGCATCCACCGCCGCGCGTACCCCGTCACGGCTGCGCAGCCGCAACGCGCTGGTGGAGATCGGAGTCTGCTTGCGTTCCAGGTAATCCAGGCCGGCCTGCAGCGAATGGTGGATCTGGTCCAGCGTCAATGCCAGCCCGTGCGTGGTCAACAGCAACGCCGACACCAGACCGGTCGCGCTGATCGGAGTGACGCGCTGGATCCGCCAGGCCACCTCGATGGCCATCTTCTGCATGGCCAGCCGCTTGGCGTCCGGATCGGTCGCGGTCTGACTGTCAGGGGCACCAAGGTACTGGCGCATCGACACGGCCTCGGGAAAACGAACGTAGATCTTGCCGTAGTTGCGTTCGCCCTGCGCCTTGATGAAGTGGTAGAGCCAGCGGATGCCCTCCGGGGTCTTCTCTCCGCCCCGGGCATAGGCGGCGTACTCGTCGGTCTCGTGCAACTGATCGAAGCTGATCGAAACGCCCTGCAGGAGAACATCTTCAGTGCGGTCGTCCAGGTAGGCGTCGGCGACGTAGGTCATCAGACCGAGCTTGGGCGGCAGCATCTTGCCGGTGCGTGACCGGGTGCCCTCAATGGACCAGCTCAGATTGAATCGCTTCTCCATCACATAGCCGACGTACTCCTTGAGCACGTATTTGTAGAGCGGGTTGTTGCCGATGCTGCGGCGGATGAAGATGACCCCCGAGCGGCGCAGCAACGGCCCCATCAATCCGAACGACAAGTTGATGCCGGCGAAGACGTGGACCGGCGGCAGCCGGTTCTCCTGCATCGCCACCGGCATGACGGCGCCGTCGATGTAGGACCGGTGCGAAAACAGCAGCACCGCGGGATGGTTTTCCAGCGCGGTGCGCAGCGCAGCGACCTGGTACTCGTCGTAGTCGATCTCGGGGTCGAAACCGCGGCTGAGCATCCTGGTCAAGACGGCGACCATGTCTACCGACACCCGGCTCCAGCCGGTGGACAGCTCATCGAGCATCTTGCCGGCCTCGTCGACGGTGGCGCCCGGGATGGCTTCCAGTCCCTCGCGAAACCGGGTGGACGCCAAGATCTCCGGTTTCACCAGCCGTGGCGACTTGTACTGCGGGCCCAGGATCCGGTTCTCGGCGCGCTCCAGCGCCAGCACCGCCCGGCGCGTGACGAAATGCGCGAAGTCCCGGGGATTCTCACCGACGGTGTTCTCACTCCACTGACTGCGCAGGTCGGCGACGCTGGCGGGCTCGCCGACCACCACGCGGGCCAGCGACGACTCGGTACGCAGGATCTGGCGCTGTTGGCGTTCGCTGGGCCGATAGGGATTGCGGCCGGGCAGCAAGGCGGCCACCCGCTTCAGGGCGGAGGCTTCGGCACGGGGCATCCAGAAGACCCGCACCGGCAGGATCGACCGCCGCTCGTCGCGTTCGAGATGCCCCACCAGCCGAGCCATCGCCCCGGGTGAGCGCTGCGACGGGTCGAGCTCCAGCAGTTCGATACGGTCGCCGGGCCGGCCGTCCCGGTACCGTTCCAGCCACTCGTGAACGAGGTCGGCCTCCACCGGCGACGACACATAGGCCAAGACCAGCGTGTCAGTGGTTGTGGTGGCCCCCGAGGCGCCAGTGGCCGGTGATGTCGTCACTGCTCCTCCTTTGAGGCCGGCGGCTTCTTGGCCGGTGCCTTCTTGGCCGGGGCTTTCTTGGCGGCCGCCTTCTTGGCCGGAACCTTTTTCGCCGGAGCCTTCTTCGCCGGTGCCTTCTTGGCCGGGGCTTTCTTGGCCGGGGCTTTCTTGGCCGCTGCCTTCTTGGCCGGGGCGGACGGCTTGGGCGACCAGGCCGGCAACTCGTCGACCGGCCAGTCGGCCAGTGTGTCCAGATACAGCTGGCGGACCTCCGCAATCCGCTCGGGCAGCGAGTCCACCGTCCAGTCCTCGACCGAGATGGCCGGGAACACCGCGACGTCCACGGTGCCGGGGTGAGCGCTGATCGAGTCCCGGGCGGCGACCACCTCGGCGTTACGGATGATCACCGGCACGATCGGAATCCCGGCCGCCATCGCGAGCCGGAACGGCCCCTTCTTGAAGGGGCCCACCCCGGTGGTGTCCACCCGAGTGCCTTCCGGTGCGATCACCACCGACAGGCCCCGCTTGGCGCGTTCCTCGACCTGTTGCAGGGACTCCACGGCCGCCGCCGCGTCGTCGCGGTCGATGAACACCATCTCCGTCAGTTTCCCCAGCGGACCGGCGATCGGGTCTCTCTCCAGCTCCCGTTTGCCGACGCTGATCCAGTTGTCACGCACCAGTGAGGCAGTGATCACCGGATCGACCTGGTTGCGGTGGTTGAAGATGAACACCGCCGGCCGGGTTGCGGTGAGGTTCTCTTTGCCGATCACGTTGAGCCGCACACCATTGAGGCCCAACAGCACCTGCGGGAACAGCGCGGTGAAGAAGTTGACGCCCCGACGGCGGCTGCCACTCAACAGGCCCAGCCCAATCGCTCCGGCGCCCACCGGGACGATCGAGCTGAGTCCGGCCAGGTTCCGCAGTTGGCCGACCACGCCACTGCCGCGGCTGCTGAACTGCAGGATCGGCCAGCCGCGCTTGCGGGCCACCGAGGCCATCTTGCCCTCGGGGTTCGTCGGTCGCGGATTGCCGACCAGGTGCATCAGCGCGACGTCTTCGTCCCCGTCGGCATAGAAGTAACTGTCCTGCAGGTCGATGTCGTGTTCGGCGGCGAACTTCTGCACCGCGGCCGCCTTGCCCGGCCCCCACAGGATCGGTTCGACCACCTCGCCGGTGAGCGCCCCGTCCTCATCGGTCACGAAAGCGTTGGTGAGTGTGTTGGTGATGCCCAGGAAACGGGCCACCGGTTCGACCTGGATGGTCAGCGCCGACGAACTCAGTACCACCGTGTGTCCGCGCGCCTGGTGCGCCCGCACCACTTCGCGCATCTCCGGGTAGATGCGTTTGGCGATCTTCTGAACGAACAGCCGCTCACCGATCTCGTCGAGATCAGTGATCGAGCGGCCGCGCAGCGCCGAGGACGCCGTGGTGATGAGCTGTTCGAACTCGATGCGGCCCAGTTGATGGTTGAGTCCGGCCTGGATCATGCCGAACAACTCCCCCAGCCCCATATCGCGGCTGCGGAAGCGCTCCCGGGTGAGGATGACGGCGGTAAAGCCGGCCACCAGGGTGCCGTCGAGGTCAAAGAACGCGCCGATCTTGGGTCCGGGCGGGCTGGCGGCGATCTCGGCCACCGAGCCGGGCAACCGCATGTCGCGCGGCGGCCGCGAATTCGCGTCGTCGGTCATGACTCACCACCGGTGGCAAAGGAAGCCGGCACGCAGCGCGGCGCCGGGTCACCGGCGAGCGCGAGCACTTCGTCGAAGCCCTCCACCAGACACGTGGTGAACAGCTTTTCGTCGCGGACGGCTGCGCGGTCATAGCGGACCGTGATGGTGCACTCACCACCACGGGAAATCAGCACCACCATCATCGCGACGCCCGGCAACGGGCCGATTCCGTAGTGCCGCAGCACCTTCGCTCCCGCGATGTAGGTTTCGCCGGGATAGAACGCCACGTTGCTGGCCTGCACGTCGGCGCTGACCACCGACTCGGTCATCTTCTCCAGAACCGGCGACGGAAAGACGCTCAGCAGCGGCGCGATGGAGCCGAGCACGTCCATCGCCGGCTCGTCACGGCGCTGGGTCATTTGAGACCGAATCCGCTTGATCCGCTCCACCGGGTCGGCGACTCCGACCGGGGCGGCCAGGTTCACCCCGGTGAACCGATTGCCGCCGGCGGGATCGGCGTCGGCGCGCAGGTTCACCGGGATCGCCATCGGCAGCGTCGCGATCGGCACCCCCAGCGCCCGGTGGTAGCGCCCCAGTGCACCGGACACGGCTGCCAGGTAGGCGTCGTTGATGGATCCGCCGCCGGCCTTGGCGGCCCGATGCAGATCCGACAGTCGCACGTCGATCGCCTGGGTCCGGCTGGCCAGGCTGCGCCGGCGCAGCAGTGGCGAGGGTTCGGCGGCCTGACTCATCACTCGCGCGCCCGACCGCGCGTAGGTGATGGCGCCGGTGACCGCCGACAGCGGGTCACGCACGGTGCGGGTCGCCATCGACAGCGCTCCCAACAGCACATCGCGGGTGCTGCCGAGCATCGCGATCGGCAGGTGGTTGATGCCGTCGCGCATCAGATCGTTGGCCGACAGGTCCTGCGGTACCGGTTGCGGGGGCATCGACCGGGCCGGCGGATCGCGCTCTAGGTCGTAGATCCGGCCGAACATCGCGGCACCGCCGACGCCGTCGGTGACCGCGTGACTCAGATGCATCAAGGTGGCGGCACGCCCGTCGGCCAGCCCCTCCACCAGCGTCGCCGACCACAGCGGGCGCTGAATGTCCATCGGTGATTGCAGGGCGACCTCGGCCAGATCGAGCACCTCGCGCAAGCCCCCGGGTTCGGGCACCCGGACCCTCCGGACATGAAAATCGAGGTTGAAGTCGGGGTCCACCACCCACCGCGGCGCCGCCGTCGGCAGCGTGGGCACCACCACCTTCTGGCGCAACCGCAGCACTTTCCGCGAGACGTTCTCGAACAGGTTCCGGAAGCGGTCCCAGTCCGGTGTGGTGTCGAGCAGCTCTAGGCCCATGATCCCCGAGCGGGTACGCGGATTGGCCTCCCCGCGGTGCAACAGGTAGTCGAGAGCACCGAGTTCGGTGGGCAGGCCGTCGGCGTCGACGAGGTCACCCACGCCGAACTCCCCATGCCGCAGCGCGGCCCCGCCCTGATCGGCACACCACGGCTGTCACCACACACCACTCCTGATTCACAGACGTCACGGCCATCATTCAACGCTAGTTGTTTGCCCAGGGCGACGGGTGTCGATTGGCGCAGATCAGGATCCCTGCCGACAAATCGAAATACTGTGTTGGCCGGTTGAATTGGAAACCGGCGGTTTAGCGAGGATCGACGAAGGGCAGGCGAAGCTGGAAGCGCCGCATGAGTCCGGCTTGCGGCTTTTCTCGGTCGGCGCGGATCCACCCCTACCAGCGGATAAACTGGACCCGCATTGCCTCCGTAGCTCAGGTGGATAGAGCACATGACTTCTAATCTTGTGGTCGCAGGTTCGAGTCCTGCCGGGGGCGCGTCAACCCGGGGCGAAGCGCTCGAGCAGAGGCGATCGGCCCGGCTACCGTTACTCCAATGCCACCTCGACGCAGGTTTCCGTCTGCCAAAACCTCAGGGGCGGCTCGCGCGCGTTACGCGACTCGACGACGACGGCGGCTCGCTCGCGTCGACAATGACCTCACCGCAGCCCAGTGGGACACCCTCCTCGACGCGTGGGGCGGGTGCGCATATTGCCAAATGACGAGCCCGGCATTGCAGCGCGACTGCGTTGTTCCGATCTCGCGTGGCGGCCGCTACACCCTCGAAAACGTGGTCCCTGCCTGCGCTTCCTGCAACGCAAGCAAACACAACGGCGAGGTCACCGAGTGGCTTCGTCGCAAGAAGCTTGACGAACGCACGTTCCTGCTACGCCACGCGACCATCTTGCGGGCACTGCGCCTCGGCGATTAACACCGGGGATTCGGCAAGCAGCCGGGCTAGCCACTACTCTGGAGCGTCAACGATCAATCAAGGACGATCCGTCAACGCATCGACCGCCGCCGAACAGCGGCGCGTCAGCCGCAGCGGAACGCCAGAAGCCCGGTTCGCATGACACCCCGTCGCGCGGAACGACAAGGAGACCGGGCAAATCGCGAAAGGCAGATCCATGAGCCACGAACGGGCGCTCATCTTCTTCACCATGTTCATGATCGCGATGGTGGGGGTGACCGCAGGGGTCGTCACCTGGATCGGCTGAACGCTCCCCACCGCGGTAGCGTCATCGCCCTATGACACCTCCCGACCTCGTCTTATACAGCGTCACCGACCGCGTGGCGCTGATCACCGTCAACGATCCGGACCGGCGTAATGCCGTCACCGGCACGATGTCGGTGCAGCTGCGGGCCGCTGTGGAGCGGGCCGAAGCCGACCCCGATGTGCACGCGGTGGTGGTGACCGGCGCGGGCCGGGCGTTCTGCGCCGGAGCCGACCTGTCGGCCCTCGGTGTGGCGACCGAGGACGGACTGTTGGCGCTGTACGACGGTTTCATGGCGGTCGCGCAGTGCACGTTGCCCACGATCGCCGCCGTCAACGGCGCCGCGGTGGGTGCGGGCTTGAACCTGGCGCTGGCCGCCGACGTGCGTATCGCCGGTCCGGCGGCGCTGTTCGATGCCCGGTTCCAGCAGCTGGGTCTGCATCCCGGCGGCGGCGCCACCTGGATGTTGCACCGGGCGGTGGGGCCTCAGGTGGCGCGGGCCGCCCTGTTGTTCGGCATGCGTTTCGACGCCGAGGCCGCGGTGCGGCACGGCTTGGCGCTGCAGATCGACGACGACCCGGTCGTCGCGGCGATGAAGCTGGCCGCCGGACCGGCGTCGGCGCCTCGGCAGGTGGTCTTGGCGACCAAGGAAACATTGCGCGCCACCGCCAGCCCCGGGGCGATCGAGGGCGACCAACACGAGTTCGCCAAGCGGACCGAGCTGGGCCCGCAGGCAGCCTCCGTCGAGTCGCCGGACTTCGCCGCACGGCTGGCCGCAGCGCAGCGCAAGTAGCGGCACCCGGCTACAGATCCAGCAGCGCGATCTCCGGTTGTTCGATCAGATCGCGAAGCGCGCACAGGAATTCGGCGGTCTGCGCACCGTCGGCGACGCGATGGTCGAACGCGCACGTCAAGGTCAGCTGCGGACGTACGACGACGGCATCGCCCACCGCCACCGGCCGTGGTTTGAGCGAACCGATCCCCAGGATGGCCGCCTCCGGGTAATTGATCACCGGCACCCCGTCGTCGAGGCCGAGCGCCCCGAAGTTGGAGACCGTGAAGGTCGAACCCTGCATCTCGGCAGGTTTGAGTGTGCCGGCCCTTGCCTCGGCGATCAGCCGCGCAACGGTGTCGGCAAGTTCGCGGGTGGTCTTGCGGTGCGCGTCGAACACCACCGGCACCAGCAGGCCGCGGGGCGCGGCCACCCCGAAGCCCAAGTGTACGCCGCGATGGGTGCGGATCATCGGACCCTCCGGTGCTTCGACCCATGTCGCGTTGAGCACCGGGTGGCGGGTCAGGGCGATGACCAGCAGGCGCAGCATCAGCACGAACGGAGTGATCGTCGCACCGCCCGTCTCGACCAGCCGATCCCGCAGCTGCAGCAGGTTGGTGCCGTCGACCTGCACGCGGCCGTGCGCGTCGGGGATCCTGCTGCGGGACAGTGTCATCCGCTCGGCCATGGCCGCCTGCACCGGGCTGGGTGGACGAAGTTCGTCGTCGGGAGCCGATTCGCCGGCGGCCGCTCGCACACCATCGGGAGTGATCACACCGCTCGGGCCGGGCGGCACTGCACTCAAATCGACACCCAACTCAGCGGCGAGTTTGCGCGCCCCCGGCTTGGCTTTGGGCCGCCCAGTCGTGGACGTGCAGGTGCGGCGGCTGGTGTCGAAACTGTCGTCGGCGCCGTAGCCGACCAGCACCGGTGCGCGTCCGCCGGGCGCGGCCGGACGCTCGGCCGATGTACCGGTGTCGATGCGCACCAGCGGTGCCCCGACCGCGAGCACGTCTCCCACCGCGCCGCCCAGCTCGACCACCCGCCCGGCATATGGGCTGGGGATCTCCACTTCGGCTTTGGCCGTCTCCACCGAGCACAGCGCCTGGTTGAGTTCGATCTGATCGCCGACCGCGACGTTCCAACTGGTCACCGTGACCTCCTCGAGGCCCTCCCCGAGATCGGGAACGCTGAAGGTCTGGACCGTCTCGGTACTCACGGCGCCTCCAACGCACGCTGAACGCAGTCCAGCAGCCGATCGGGGCCGGGCAGCCACAGGCGCTCCAGCCGGGCCGGTGGATACGGGGTGTCGAATCCGCTGGCCCGCAACACCGGTGCCTCCAGCTCGTAGAACAGATCCTCTTGGATGCGGGCGGCCAATTCGGCGCCATAACCAAGATTGCGGGGACCCTCGTGCAGAACCACGCATCGCCCGGTGCGCCGCACCGACGCCGCGACGGTGTCGAAGTCGAGCGGGACCAGCGAGCGCAGGTCGACCACTTCTAGGCTCCAACCATGGTGCTGCGCACCGATATCGGCGGCGGACAGCGCGGTGGCCACGCCACCGCCGTAGGTGAGCACCGTGACGTCGGTGCCGGACCGGCGCACGGCAGCGCACCCGATACCCGGCGCCGGGTGTTCGGTGTCGACGGGTCCGCGGGCCCAGTACCGCCGCTTGGGCTCGAGGAACATGACCGGGTCGGGGTCGGCGATCGCGTGGCGCAGCAGCCAGTAGGCGTCCGACGGGTCGGCGGGCACCACCACTTTCAGTCCGGCGGTATGCGCCCAATAGGTTTCGGTGGATTCCGAATGATGCTCGGCCGCACCGATTCCACCGAACGACGGGATGCGCACGGTGACCGGCATCGACACCGCGCCGCGAGTCCGGGTCCGGTACTTGGCCAGGTGGCTGACCACCTGGTCCAAGGCCGGGTAGCTGAATCCGTCGAACTGGATCTCCGGAACCGGCACGAAGCCCCGAATGGCCAACCCGATGGCGATGCCGATCACCCCCGATTCCGCCAGCGGAGTGTCGAAACAGCGTTGCTCACCGAAGGTTTCGGCCAGGCCCTCGGTCACCCGGAAAACCCCGCCCTGCACGCCGACGTCGGTGCCGAACACCAGAACCTTGGGCTCGGCGTCCATCGCATCGCGCAGTGCCCGGTTGAGCGCCGCCACCATGGTCAGCTCTTCGGTGCGGGTGCTGGATCCGGCCGCCGGAGTCGGGGTCGCCGAGCGGGTCGGCGGTTCGAGGATCTGGGTCATCAGCGCCCCCTGCTCAATTCGGCGCGCAGCGCGGCGCGCTGCTGCTGCAGCTCCGGGGTGATGTCGGTGAAGACGGCGGTGAACACCTCGTCGATGTCGGCGTCGGCAGCCCCGACGGTGGCGTCTCGCAGCTCGTTGCGTACGCGCTTGGCCCGAGCCTCGACCCGGTCCTCTAACCGCTGCGACCACACGCCGATATTGCGTAGGTGGGTGCGGAAACGCGGGATCGGGTCGAGCGCCGTCCACTGCTCGACTTCGGCGTCGCTGCGGTAGCGGGTCGGATCATCGGAGGTGGTGTGCGGTCCGAGCCGGTAGGTGACGGCCTCGATCAAACTCGGTCCACCACCGTGTCGCGCCCGCTCGGCGGCTTCGGCCATCACCGCGTAGCAGGCCAGCGGGTCGTTGCCGTCCACCCGGATACCCGGCATGCCGTAGCCGATCGCCTTGTGCGCCAGCGAGACAGCGGCGGTCTGCTTGCTCAGCGGCACGGAGATGGCCCATTGGTTGTTCTGCACGTAGAACACGCACGGGGCACTGAACACCGCGGCGAAATTGAGTGCCTCGTGTACGTCGCCCTCGCTGGTGGCGCCGTCGCCGACAAAGGCGACGGTGACGGAATCCTCGGCCAGGCGTTGGGCGGCCATCGCCGCGCCCACCCCGTGCAGTGCCTGGGTACCGATCGGAACCGAGATCGGTGCGCAGTTCTTCTCGGTGAACTCCAGCCCGCCGTTCCAGGTTCCGCGCCAGGCGGCCGCGACGTGCCACGGCGGGATTCCCCGGGTGACGAAGACGCCCAGCTCGCGGTACTGCGGGAACAGCCAGTCGGTCTTGCGTAGGCACGCGGCGGCGCCGACCTGGGCGGCCTCCTGTCCGCGACACGACGCGTAGAGCCCCAACTCGCCCTGGCGTTGCAGGTTGACCAGTTCGGTGTCGACTTCTCGGGTGAGCACCATCAGCTCGTAGAGCCAGCAGAGGGTTTCTTCGGGCAGGTCCCGGCTATAGCGATTCTCGGCGGTCGGCGCCCCGTCCGGCCCGATCAACTGCACAGGCTCCAGGGCGACCTGCGGACCGGTAATACCTGGCAGCTGGCCCATGTGAGCCTCCTTGTGACGCTGATCTCATTATGCCAGCGAATGCACCACACACCGGGATCGCCGCGCTCGGCTGCACCACCTCAGCTGGCGGTGAACGCGTCGACGTCGCAGCTCCGTCGAGCGTGAAGGTAGTTGCACGTTCGGGCTCTCAAAGTCAAGTGGCTAGTGCAACGCCGCTAGGCGGCTTGATCGAGGAGGGCGGCTAGGCGTTGGGCCGGGGTATC